>NZ_JBFBGR010000002.1:0-339181 GCF_040684755.1 Streptomyces sp. NPDC089799
ACCCACCCCCACCCCCACAACCCCCCCCAACCGCCGGTGGGCCCCGTATACCCATGGGTTATCCGGGGCCCACCGGCATGCGTGTCCGGGCGCCGCGCCGCCGCTACGGCAGCTGTGCCGCCCGTGCCTCGCGGCGGTTGTGCCGGAAGGTGTTGACCCGGCGGGTGGTGGCGAAGAGCGGGATGGTCGCCGCCAGGACGATCTGCAGGGCGCAGCCCGTCTGGAGCAGCAGCTGGCCGCCCGGGGCGTCGAACGCCCACGCGGCCAGCAGGCCCATCGCGCTGACGATCCAGCTCAGCATCGCCACGGCCAGCACGCCCCGCGGCTTCGGGTACTCGACCCGGCTGACCATCAGCCACGCCACGCCGACGATCGCCAGCAGGGTCGGCACGAACGGCAGCTCCAGCAGCACGATCGAGACGACCGTCAGGGCGCCGAAGGGGCTCGGCATGCCCTGGAACATGCCGTCCTTCATCGTCACGCAGCTGAATCTCGCGAGCCTGAGGACGACCGCCAGCAGCACCACGATCGCCGCCAGGGCCGACACCCGCTGGTGGGCGTCGTCCGCGACCATCCCGTACACGAGTACGAAGTAGGCCGGGGCGAGACCGAAGCTGATCAGGTCGGACAGGTTGTCCAGTTCCGCGCCCATCGGCGAGCTGCGCAGCTTGCGGGCCACGAGGCCGTCGAACAGGTCGAAGACCGCGGCGAGCAGCATCAGTATGACGGCGGTCGCGGCGCTGTGACGCGCCATGCCCGACTCGTCACTGCCGGTGAGGTGCGGGATCAGGATCCCGGTGGTGGTGAAGTACACCGCCATGAACCCGCAGGTGGCGTTCCCGAGGGTGAGGGTGTCCGCTATCGACAGCCGCAGCGAGAGGGGCATCTCCTCGCCGTCGGCCTCGTCGTCCGCCGCCACCTCGGGGACCCAGTCGTCCTTCGGTTTGGTGCGTGATGGATCAGTCACGGTCAATGCGAGTCACCCCCGCGGTCGTGGCCTGACCGACCTCGACCGCGACCTCGACGCCCTCGGGGAGGTAGATGTCGACGCGCGAGCCGAAGCGGATCAGACCGATCCGTTCGCCCTGCTCCACCTTGGTGCCGGCCGGCACGTAGGGCACGATGCGACGGGCGACCGCGCCGGCGATCTGGACCATCTCGATGTCGCCGAGCTCGGTGTCGAAGTGCCAGACAACGCGCTCGTTGTTCTCGCTCTCCTTGTTGAACGCCGGGACGAACCCGCCGGGGATGTGCTCCACGGACGTCACCGTGCCCGCCAGGGGCGCGCGGTTGACGTGGACGTTCAGCGGGCTCATGAAGATCGCGACCCGGGTCCGGCCGTCCTTCCACGGCATGATGCTCTGCACCACACCGTCGGCGGGCGAGATGACCCGGCCCTGGGCGATCTCTCGCTCGGGGTCGCGGAAGAACCACAGCATGCCCGCCGCGAGAGCGGTGGTGGGCACGGCCGCCGCGGCCCAGCGTCCGGACTTGCGGGCCCGGGTGAGGCTGAGCGCCGCGGTGGCGACGGTCGGCAGAAGCCACGGCGATGCTCCGCGCGCGAGGCGTACACCGAGGAGGCTGTCGCGAGGTGCAGAGGTTTGGCTGTGGGGCATGGATGACCTTCGTAGCGGGTGATTGCCGCGCCGCAAACGGGGGGACGGGACGGCGGCTTTACTGGAATGCTATCGGTTGCGCACAACAACTGGGCAAGCCAGAAGCCGAGTCGAGTCCTTCAAGCCGGTGACTGGATGTGACCCTTTTCGCTCCCAAACGGGAGCGAATCAGGACATTCAGCTCTGGACCCGGTACTCCTCCAGCAGGCGTCGCCCAATGATCATTTTCTGGATCTCGGCGGTACCTTCACCGATGAGCAGCATCGGCGCCTCCCGGTACAGCCTCTCGATCTCGTACTCCTTCGAGAAGCCGTAGCCGCCGTGGATGCGGAAGGCGTCCTCCACCACCTCCTTGCAGTACTCGGAGGCGAGGTACTTCGCCATCCCTGCTTCGAGGTCGTTTCGTTCCCCGGAGTCCTTTTTGCGTGCTGCGTTGACCATCATGGCATGAGCGGCCTCGACCTTGGTAGCCATCTCGGCCAGCTTGAACTGGATGGCCTGGTGCTGGGCGATCGGCTTGCCGAAAGTGTGACGCTGTTGGGCATATCCGACACCCAGCTCAAAGGCGCGCTGGGCGACTCCGCAGCCGCGCGCCGCCACGTTGACGCGGCCGACCTCCACGCCGTCCATCATTTGGTAAAACCCTCGACCGGTGACCCCGCCCAGCACCCGATTGGCCGGAATGCGCAGTCCGTCCATGATGAGCTCGGTCGTGTCGACGCCCTTGTAGCCCATCTTGTCGATCTTGCCGGGGATGGTCAGGCCCGGGCGCACCTCACCGAAGCCGGCCTCCTTCTCCACCAGGAAGGTCGTCATCGACTTGTGCGGGGCGGTGCCCTCCGGGTGTCCTTCGTCACTCCGGACCAGGACCGCCACCAGGGTGGAGGAGCCGCCGTTCGTCAGCCACATCTTCTGGCCGTTCAGGACGTACTCGTCGCCGTCCTTGACCGCCTTCGACGTGATCGCCGACACATCGGAGCCCAGCCCCGGCTCGGACATCGAGAACGCGCCCCGCACCTCGCCCAGCGCCATCCGGGGCAGGAAGTGGTCCTTCTGCTCCTGGGTGCCGTGCTGCTTGAGCATGTACGCGACGATGAAGTGCGTGTTGATGATGCCGGAGACCGACATCCAGCCGCGGGCTATCTCCTCCACGCACAGCGCGTAGGTGAGCAGCGACTCGCCCAGGCCGCCGTACTCCTCGGGGATCATCAGCCCGAAGAGGCCGAGCTCCTTCAGGCCGTCGACGATCTGCTGCGGGTACTCGTCGCGGTGCTCCAGCTCGGTCGCGACCGGGATGATCTCCTTGTCGACGAATTCCCGGACGGTCTTGACGATCTCCTGCTGGACCTCGGTCAGGCCGGCGGTCTGGGCGAGTCGGGCCATGACTACTTCCCCTGTTCCTTGAGCTGGGGGCGGCCGGGCTGCTCGCCGCCGCGCTCCTTGATGTACGTCTCGGTCGGGACCATCACCTTGCGCCGGAAGACGCAGACCAGGGTGCCGTCCTGCTTGTAGCCCTTGGTCTCCACGTACACGATCCCGCGGTCGTTCTTGGACTTCGACGGGGTCTTGTCCAGGACCGTGGTCTCGCCGTAGATCGTGTCGCCGTGGAAGGTCGGCGCCACGTGCCGCAGCGACTCGATCTCCAGGTTGGCGATGGCCTTCCCGGAGACGTCCGGCACGGACATGCCGAGCAGCAGCGAGTAGATGTAGTTGCCCACGACCACGTTCTTGCCGAAGTCCGTGGTGTTCTCGGCGTAGTTCGCGTCCATGTGGAGCGGGTGGTGGTTCATCGTGAGCAGACAGAAGAGGTGATCGTCGTACTCGGTGACGGTCTTCCCGGGCCAGTGCTTGTAGACGGCCCCGACCTCGAACTCTTCGTACGTGCGTCCGAACTGCATGGGGTTACGCCTCCGGGATCTCGAACTTCGACGTGCGCTGCATGCCGGCCGCCCGGCCCTTGCCGGCGATGACCAGCGCCATCTTGCGGCTGGCCTCGTCGATCATCTCGTCGCCGAGCATCGCCGAGCCCTTCTTGCCGCCCGCCTCGGACGTGCACCAGTCGTACGCGTCCAGGATCAGCTCGGCGTGGTCGTAGTCGGCCTGCGACGGGGAGAAGACCTCGTTGGCCGCCTCGACCTGGCCCGGGTGCAGCACCCACTTGCCGTCGAAGCCGAGGGCGGCGGCGCGCTGGGCGACCGCCTTGTAGCCGTCGACGTTCTTGATCTGGAGGTAGGGGCCGTCGATCGCCTGGAGGTCGTTGGCGCGGGCCGCCATCAGGATCTTCATCAGGATGAAGTGGTAGGCGTCCGCCGGGTAGCCGGGCGGCTGCTCGCCGACGACCAGGGACTTCATGTTGATGGAGGCCATGAAGTCGGCCGGGCCGAAGATGATCGTCTCCAGGCGCGGGGAGGCCTGCGCGATCGCGTTGACGTTGTTCAGGCCCTGGGCGTTCTCGATCTGCGCCTCGATGCCGATCTTGCCGACCTCGAAGCCCATCGTCTTCTCGATCTGGGTCAGCAGCAGGTCGAGCGCCACGACCTGCTCCGCGTTCTGCACCTTCGGGAGCATGATGCAGTCCAGGTTCTGGCCCGCGCCCTCGACGACGGTCACCACGTCCCGGTAGGTCCAGTGGGTGGTCCAGTCGTTGACGCGCACCACGCGGGTCTTGCCGGTCCAGTCACCCTCGTTCAGGAACTTCACGATGGTGTGCCGGGCCTCGGGCTTGGCCAGCGGGGCGCAGGCGTCCTCCAGGTCCAGGAAGACCTGGTCGGCCGGCAGGCCCTGGGCCTTCTCCAGGAACCGCGGGTTGGACCCGGGCACCGCGAGGCAGGAGCGGCGCGGACGCAGCCGGTTCACCGGGGACGTGGGCGTGGTCATCTGAAATCTCCTTGGGTGGAACATTCGGCTTCAGCCGGGGCGGAATCGCATCCTTGGGCGGGAACCCAACGACGGGGGTGCCGCTGCGTGATGCTGTGACCTGGGCTTGTGTTCGGTTCTTGGCCGCCTCTAGCTTCCGGCATGTGGAGGCTTCTCAGGTGAAGCGGGCGTTCAAGTACCGCTTCTACCCAACCGACGTGCAGGCGGCTGAGCTGTCGCGGACGTTCGGCTGCGTACGGAAGGTATACAACCTTGCCCTTGCTGCCAGGTCCGAGGCGTGGACGGTGGCCCAGGAGCGAGTGAGCTACGGGCAGACCTCGGCCATGCTCACGGCCTGGAAGAAGACGGTTGAGCTGGCCTACCTTGCCGAGGTGTCCTCGGTTCCGCTCCAGCAGACGTTGCGGCACCTGCAGCAGGCGTTCTCGGCGTTCTGGAACAAGCGGGCGAAGCACCCGCGATTCAAGTCGAAGCGGAGGTCTCGGGCCTCGGCGGAGTACACGCGCAGCGCGTTCCGCTACAGCGACGGCCGCCTGACACTCGCCAAGATGGCGGAGCCGCTGGAAATCGTATGGTCCCGGCCTCTGCCGTCCGGGGTGGAGCCGTCGACCGTCACGGTGTCTCGGGACAGCGCCGACCGTTGGTTCGTGTCCCTGCTTTGCGAGGACGTCCCGGCACCCCTGCCCGCGACCGCGGCGGCAGTCGGGATCGACGCCGGCCTGACGGCCCTGGTGACCTTGTCCACCGGGGAGAAGATCACCAACCCGAAGCACGAACGCAGAAACCGGGAGCGCCTGGCGCGTGCCCAGCGGGCACTGTCGCGGAAGGAGAAGGGCAGCAGAAACCGGGCGAAGGCATGTGCACGGGTTGCGAAGATCCATGCGCGGATCGCCGATTGCCGTCGGGACTTCCTGCATCAGCTGACGACTCGACTCGTGCGTGAAAACCAAACGCTCGTGATCGAGGACCTGAGCGTCCGCGGCCTGCTGCAAAACCACAGGTTGGCCCGTGCCATCAGCGATGCCGCGTGGCATGAGCTGCGGTGCATGCTGGAGTACAAGAGCTCCTGGTACGGACGGCAGCTCATCACCGTGGACAGGTGGTTTCCCAGTTCCAAGCTGTGCTCGGCCTGCGGAGCCCTGGTCGGCGATCTGCCCCTCAACGTCCGTGAGTGGACGTGCCACAGCTGTGGAACCGCCCATGACCGGGATGGGAACGCCGCTGTGAATCTTCTGGCCGCCGGGCTGGCGGTTGCTGCCTGTGGAGCGGGTGTAAGACCTCATCGGGAGTCCTCCTCTCGGTCGGGGCGGTCCGTGGTGAATCAGGAATCCTCACCCGTGAAGGTGGGGCTCCCCTCCCGTTAGGGAAGGGGAGGAAGTCAAGCGGGGACCTCCGTGCTGATGAGGGGGTTGAGCTTGTTCGCTTTGCGGATCTCGTCGACGATACGGCCGATGATCTCCGTGATACCGAAGTCCTTCGGGGTGAAGACGGCGGCGACACCGGCGGCCTTGAGTTCCTCGGCGTCGGCGTTCGGGATGATGCCGCCGACGATGACGGGCAGATCGGCCGCCCCCGCGGTGCGGAGGCGTTCCAGCACGTCCGGCACGAGCGCGCTGTGCGAGCCGGACAGGATGGACAGTCCCACGCAGTGCACGTCCTCGGCCAGTGCCGCCGACGAGATCTGTTCCGGGGTCAGCCGGATGCCCTGGTAGACCACCTCGAAGCCCGCGTCCCGGGCCCGTACGGCGATCTGCTCGGCACCGTTGGAGTGCCCGTCCAGACCCGGCTTGCCGACCAGCAGGCGCAGCCGCCCGGCGCCCAGCTCCTCCGCGGTCCGGATGACCTTCTCACGGACTTCGGCCAGCGGGGTGCCCGGCTCGGCGGTCACCGCGACCGGGGCCGAGGAGACCCCGGTCGGCGCCCGGAACTCGCCGAACACCTCGCGCAGCGCGCTCGCCCACTCGCCGGTGGTGACACCCGCGCGGGCGCACTCCAGGGTGGCCTCCATGAGGTTCTCGGTGCCGGCGGCGGCCTCCTTCAGCCGGTCCAGGGCCTGCCCGGCGGTCGGGAAGACGAACGGGTCGCCGTTCCCCTGCCGGTCCGAGGACTCCTGGCGCTCGGCCCGCCAGCGGGTGATCCGCTCGACGGTGAACGCCTCCACCGCGGGGTCGACGGTCATGATGGCCCCGTCGAGGTCGGCGGTGAGCGGGTTCTCCTCGGTCTGCTGGAAGCAGTTCACGCCGACGATCTTGTCCTCGCCGGCCTCGATCCGGGCCCGCCGTTCGGCGTGCGAGGAGACCAGCTGCGACTTCAGGTAGCCGGACTCCACGGCCGCCATCGCCCCGCCCATCTCCTGGATCCGGTCGATCTCGGCCAGGCAGTCGGCGACCAGGGAGTCGACTTTGGCCTCGATGACGTGGGACCCCGCGAAGATGTCCTCGTACTCCAGCAGGTCGCTCTCGTGGGCGAGGACCTGCTGGATGCGCAGCGACCACTGCTGGTCCCAGGGCCGGGGCAGGCCCAGCGCCTCGTTCCAGGCCGGCAGCTGCACCGCACGGGCACGGGCGTCCTTGGAGAGGGTGACCGCCAGCATCTCCAGGACGATCCGCTGGACGTTGTTCTCCGGCTGGGCCTCGGTGAGCCCGAGCGAGTTGACCTGGACGCCGTAGCGGAAGCGGCGCTGCTTGGCGTCCTCGATCCCGTAGCGCTCCTTGGTGACCTTGTCCCAGATGCGGCCGAAGGCGCGCATCTTGCACATCTCCTCGATGAAGCGGACGCCCGCGTTCACGAAGAAGGAGATCCGGGCGACCACCTCGCCGAACCGCTCCTGCGGCACCTGCCCCGAATCGCGGACCGAGTCCAGCACCGCGATGGCGGTGGACATCGCGTACGAGATCTCCTGGACCGGAGTGGCCCCCGCCTCCTGCAGGTGGTAACTGCAGATGTTGATCGGGTTCCACTTCGGGATGTTGTTGACCGTGTACGCGATCATGTCGGTGGTCAGCCGGAGGGAGGGTCCCGGCGGGAAGACGTGCGTCCCGCGCGAGAGGTACTCCTTGACGATGTCGTTCTGGGTGGTGCCCTGGAGCCTGGAGACGTCCGCCCCCTGCTCCTCGGCGGCCACCTGGTAGAGCGCCAGCAGCCACATGGCGGTGGCGTTGATCGTCATCGAGGTGTTCATCTGCTCCAGGGGTATGTCCTGGAACAGCCGCCGCATGTCACCCAGGTGGGAGACCGGGACCCCGACCCGGCCGACCTCGCCGCGGGCGAGGACGTGGTCGGGGTCGTAGCCGGTCTGCGTCGGCAGGTCGAACGCGACCGACAGGCCGGTCTGGCCCTTGGCGAGGTTGCGGCGGTACAGCTCGTTGGACGCCTCGGCCGTGGAGTGGCCGGCGTACGTCCGCATGAGCCACGGACGGTCCTTCTGGCGCTCTGTCATCTCAGGCGTTCCCTTTGGCCCTCAGACGGATCTCAGCGGTTCCGGCGGATGCCGGCGGATCTCAGATGTTGCGGAAGCGGTTGATCGCGTCGATGTGCTTGGCGCGCATCTCGGGGTCGCGGACGCCCAGGCCCTCCTCGGGGGCCAGGCACAGCACGCCGACCTTGCCCTGGTGGAGGTTGCGGTGGACGTCGTAGGCCGCCTGGCCGGTCTCCTCCAGCGAGTAGACCTTCGACAGGGTGGGGTGGATCTTGCCCTTGGCGATCAGGCGGTTGGCCTCCCAGGCCTCGCGGTAGTTCGCGAAGTGCGAGCCGATGATCCGCTTGAGCGACATCCACAGGTAGCGGTTGTCGTACTCGTGCATGTAGCCCGAGGTCGAGGCGCAGGTGGTGATGGTGCCGCCCTTGCGGGTGACGAAGACGGAGGCGCCGAAGGTCTCGCGGCCCGGGTGCTCGAAGACGATGTCGATGTCCTCGCCGCCGGTCAGCTCGCGGATGCGCTTGCCGAAGCGCTTCCACTCCTTGGGGTCCTGGGTCTGCTCGTCCTTCCAGAACCTGTACCCCTCGGCGTTGCGGTCGATGACCGCCTCGGCACCCATGGACCGGCAGATGTCGGCCTTCTCGGGGGAGGAGACGACGCAGATCGGGTTGGCGCCGCCGGCCAGGGCGAACTGGGTGGCGTAGGAGCCGAGGCCGCCGCTGGCGCCCCAGATCAGGACGTTGTCGCCCTGCTTCATGCCGGCGCCGTTCTTGGAGACCAGCTGGCGGTAGGCGGTGGAGTTGACCAGGCCGGGGGAGGCGGCCTCCTCCCAGCTGAGGTGGGCCGGCTTCGGCATCAGCTGGTTGGACTTGACGAGTGCTATCTCCGCCAGGCCGCCGAAGTTGGTCTCGAAGCCCCAGATGCGCTGCTCGGGGTCGAGCATCGTGTCGTTGTGGCCGTCGGAGGACTCCAGCTCGACGGAGAGGCAGTGCGCGACGACCTCGTCGCCGGGCTTCCAGCTGTTCACGCCGGGGCCGGTGCGCAGGACGACGCCCGCCAGGTCGGAGCCGATGATGTGGTACGGCAGGTCGTGGCGCTTGGTGAGCTCGCTGAGCCGGCCGTAGCGCTCCAGGAAGCCGAAGGTGGACAGCGGCTCGAAGATCGAGGTCCACACGGAGTTGTAGTTGACCGAGGAGGCCATGACGGCCACCAGGGCCTCGCCCGGGCCGAGTTCGGGGACCGGGACCTGGTCGAGGTGGAGGGACTTGCGGGGGTCCTTCTCACGGGTGGTGAGCCCGTCGAACATCTCCGTCTCGTCCTTGTGCACGGTGATCGCGCGGTACGAGTCGGGGAGCGGCAGGGCCGCGAAGTCGTCGGCCGTCGCGGCCTGCGACTGGATCGCGTCCAGGATGTCCTTCACGGTTTTGCCTCCTGCGAGCGCTGGATGAGGGTGCGCTGAGGGAATCGCGGTGCGGTGGAAGTGGTGGGTGTGCCGTCGGTTCGGCGTGTGCGTCATGCGGTGTTCGATGTGGTGCTCGATACGGCGCGTGATGCGGGTGGTGGTGCTGTGGCGGCGCCTGTGGTGGGGCGCGGGAGGTGCCTGTGACGCAGGCGTCCGGGGCGCGTTCCTCGCCGGGTGGGGCTGTGGACCGCGGGGACATCCGGACGGCTTCAACGTATGGCACCGCGTGTCACTCGACAAGGCACCGCGTGCCAAAACTTTCTCTCATTTGCCGATTGACCTGCGCAGATGAGCGATGATCGATCAGAGTTACCCGCGAGTAGGGGCAAGCTGGACATACGACAGCGGCCGCCCCCCGGATCGGGGGGCGGCCGCTGCGGCGGATGTGACGAGCATCGCGCGGGCGTCTCGGATACCGGTCACCCGGCACGGCCGCGGTCACCCGCCACCACGGGTCACCCGGCACGGCCGGCCTCCGGCCGGCTACCTGTTCTTCAGGGCGTCCTCGATGGTCCGCATGACCTCGTCGAGCGGGGCGTCCGTCCGAGCCACCGCCACCAGCACCTCGCCCTCGGAGCGCACGGCGGCCGACGGGCCCGGCCCGGCCACGGGGGCGGCCTGCGCCACGCCCGGGGTGCGGCCCGCGCCGATCCCGGTGCCGAAGGTCTTCCGGACGATCGCGAAGGCGTGGTCCAGCTCGGCCTCCACGTCCCCCTGGCCGCCGGCCCGCAGCCAGCGCCGCAGCACGTGGTTGTGGGCCGTGACCACGGCCGACGCGGCCACCTCGGCCAGCAGCGGGTCGTCGTTGCCGTCGTGGTGGTCCTGCTCGTCGAAATGGGCCAGCAGGTAGCGGGTGAACAGCCGCTCGTAGCGGGCCACCGAGGCGATCTCGCGCTCCCGCAGCGCCGGCACCTCACGGGTCAGCCGGTACCGCTCCACCGACACCGCCGGGGAGGCGGCGTACATCTTCATGACTTCCTTGATCCCCCGGCAGACCGTGTCGAGCGGGTGCTCGTGCGCGGGGGCGGCGTCCAGCACCGCCTCGGCCCGGATCAGGGTGTCGTCGTGGTCCGGGAAGATCGCCTCTTCCTTGGACCGGAAATGCCGGAAGAACGTGCGCCGGGCGACCCCGGCGGTCGCGGCGATCTCGTCTACGGTCGTCGCCTCGTACCCCTTCGTCGCGAACAGCTCCATCGCCGCGGCGGCGAGCTCACGGCGCATCTTGAGCCGCTGTGCGGCGGCCCGGGTGCCGGCGGCGCTCTCCGGGGCGTCGGAGGAGGCCGCGACGGGGCGGGCCTGGGTCTTGGCGGGCTGGGACATAGTGCGAACGTACTGCATGCGTGCCGGAGAGCGCGCCTGAGGTCCGGAGGGGTCCACGGGATGGGATGGATGCGGGGGAGGGCCCGCACTGTGCTCGGGAGGGTTCCCGCGCCGTGAGGGTCCGGCGGGGCCGAGCAGCCCTCCCCACGCATCCGGCTCATGTGCCCGTGGGTGTCCGCCGGCGTTACCGCCGGGCGTACTCACGGAATCCGCGACCGGTCTTCCGGCCCAGGCAGCCCGCCGCCACCAGGTGTTCCAGCAGCGGGGACGGCGCCAGGCCGGGGTCGCGGAACTCCTTGTGGAGGACCTTCTCGATGGCCAGGGAGACGTCCAGGCCGACCACGTCGAGGAGCTCGAAGGGGCCCATCGGGTAGCCGCCACCCAGCTTCATCGCGGCGTCGATCTCCTCGACCGAGGCGTAGTGGGTCTCCACCATCTTGATCGCGTTGTTCAGGTACGGGAACAGCAGCGCGTTCACGATGAACCCGGCCCGGTCGCCGCAGTCCACGGCGTGCTTGCGGACCTTCGTGCAGACCTCGCGGACCGTCGCGTGGACGTCGTCGGCGGTCAGCACCGTACGCACCACCTCGACCAGCTTCATCGCAGGCGCCGGGTTGAAGAAGTGCATGCCGATCACGTCCTGCGGACGCGAGGTCGCGCGGGCACAGGCGATCACCGGGAGGGAGGAGGTGGTCGTGGCCAGCACCGCGCCCGGCCTGCAGATCTTGTCCAGGGCCGCGAACAGCTCCTGCTTGACCGCCAGGTCCTCCGCGACCGCCTCGACCGCCAGGTCGACCTCGGCGAAGGCATCCAGCGACCCGGCCGGGGTGATCCGCGCCAGCGTCGTGTCGGCGGCCTCCTGGGTCAGCCGGCCCTTGGCCACGGCCCGGCCCAGGGACTTGCCGATCGCCGCCTTCGCGGCCGCCGCCTTCTCCTCGCTCCGGGCCGCCAGCACCACGTCGTAACCGGCCTGCGCGAAGACCTGCGCGATCCCGCTCGCCATGGTGCCGGAGCCGGCCACGCCGACGGAGGACACCGCGCGGCCGGCCGTCGCGGAGGCCCCCTCCAGCGGGGTGTGCGCGTCCCGCACCAAGGTCCCGCTGCCCGGCTGCTCGTACGAGTAGAAGCCGCGCCCCGCCTTGCGGCCGGTCAGCCCGGCCTCGGTGAGGTGGCCGAGGATCGGCGCCGGGGCGTGCAGCCGGTCACCGGAGGCGGCGTACATGGCCTCCAGGACGGTGCGCGCGGTGTCCACGCCGATCAGGTCGAGCAGCGCCAGCGGTCCCATGGGCAGGCCGCAGCCGAGCCGCATGGCCGCGTCGATGTCCTCGCGGGAGGCGTACTTCGACTCGTACATGGCCGCGGCCTGGTTGAGGTAGCCGAAGAGCAGCCCGTCGGCGACGAAGCCGGGCCGGTCGCCGACCGCGACCGGCTCCTTCCCCAGGGCGCGGGCGAGCTCGGTGACGGCCTCGACGGCCGGCGGGGCGGTGAGGACCGAGGAGACCACCTCGACCAGCTTCATGGCCGGCGCGGGGTTGAAGAAGTGCAGGCCGAGGACCCGCTCCGGGTGCTGCGACTCGGCGGCGAGCCGGGTCACGGACAGTGCGTTGGTGCCGGTGGCCAGGATGGTGTCGGGCCGGACGATCGCGTCCAGGTCCCGGAAGACCCGCTGCTTGATCGCGTAGTCCTCGGGGACCACCTCGATGACGAGGTCGGCGTGCACGGCCGCCTGGAGGTCGGTGAAGGTGCGCAGCCGGGCCAGGACGCTCTGCCGCTCCTGCTCGGTCAGCCGCTCCTTGGCGACGGACCGGGCGGTGGCGGCCCCGAGGGCGTCGACGCAGGCACGGCCGGCGGCCTCGCTGACGTCGATGCCGATCACTTCGTGGCCGGCCCGGGTGAGGACCTCGGCGATGCCGGTGCCCATGGTGCCGAGGCCGACGACGGCGACGGTCTGGAGGGCGGACGGGGCGGACTGGGCGGAACTGGACGTGGACGGACGGTCCATCGCGGGACTCCAGTGAGGGTGAAAGGGGTGACGGCTGAGGGGTCGCGGAGCGGGCACGGGCGCGCCGGGTGCACGGGGTACGCGGTGCAAGGAGTACGGCTGTGCGTGGAGCGCAGGGTGTGCGAAAGGGCCCACGGCGGGGCAGGGCAGCGCCGTGGCCGCGCCCGCGGATACGGGCGGATGCGGATGCTCCGCGGGGTACCGCGCTTCGCACAGCGCGGTGGAACACGGATCGCCGAACACGGTGAACGCGACGAACGTTACGAACACGGTGAACGCGACGAACACGGTGAAAACGGCGAACCGGTGGAATCGGCCGAGCCCTGTCCCGGGGCGCGGGCCGCACAACATGCCGAACCGACCAACACGAGCGGGGCTGCGTCACCAGGCCACGCCCGAAACCGGTCCCCGAGCCGATGCTGTCGGACCCGAGGACACGTTGCTGCGAGATTAACCGGTGGGTAACTGCTTGGCCAGACCAAGGGAGATGTGATCTGCACGATGCGCCCGAGCGGGCGGTGTGCCGGAACGGCGGCGGACCCGGCGCCCCGCCCCCTAGGCTGGGCCGATGACTGTGCTCGATCGCCTGCGGGGCGAAGCCGGCGGGGCGGCGGGGGAGTACGCGCGGCTGGTGGCGGCCGGCACCGACGAGCTGGCCGACGCGCTCACTTCGGGTGCGCTGCCCCTGTGGGCACGGGAACTCGCCGCGTACCGGCTCGGGCTCGCCGGGGACCGCCGCGCCTTCGAGGCGCTGGTGCTCCTCCTCAACCACCGCGACCCACCCCGCTGCGCGGCGGCGGCCGAGGCGCTCGCCGCGCTCGGTGACCCGCGCACCGCCCGCGCCGCCGCGGCCCTCGCCACGAACGAACTGCGCGTCGCCTACGCCCTGGAGCCCGTACGGCTCCTCGTCGCCCTCCGCGCCCCGGAATCCGTACCGGCGCTGATGACCACCCTGGACCGGCGGCTCACCCCGCACGATCCGTACGGGCGGGTGGCCCTGGCGTGCGTCGAGGGGCTCGGGGCGCTCGGTGACGGGCGGGCCCGCGCGCTGCTCGTCCGGGCCCAGTCCCATCCGCGGCTCGCCGTCGTGGCGACCGATGCCCTGAAGGCCCTGGCTTCCGCACGGTGAGTCCGGACCGGAAGTCCGGACCGGGAGTCCGGACCGGGAGTCCGGACCGGGATTTCGTACCGTGACTCCGCACCCGATTCCACATGGTGGCGCTGCACCGCGACCGTCGAATTCCGGCCGCTATGATCGCCGGAAATCGATTTCCCCAGTGAGGACGGCCATGTTCAAGGTCAACGAATACTTCGACGGTACGGTCAAGTCGATCGCTTTCACCGGGACCGAGGGCCCGGCGACCATTGGCGTCATGGCACCCGGCGAGTACGAGTTCGGCACAGCCGCCCGGGAAATCATGCACGTGGTCAGCGGCGCCCTGATCGTCAGGCTGCCCGGCGCCGACACGTGGGAGACCTTCACGGCCGGGCAGCGCTTCGACGTCCCGGGCGACAGCACGTTCCAGCTCAAGGTCGAGGTGGAGACCGCCTATCTCTGCGAATACCGCTGACGTGTGTCCGTATGCGTGATCGCCCAGCGTTCGTGGTCGCGCCAGGCGCCGTCGATGAAGAGGAAGTCAGGGGACAGCCCCTCCAGGCGGAAGCCCCGGCCGCGGACCAGGGCGATCGACGCGGTGTTCCCCGGCTGGACGTTCGCCTCCAGGCGGTGGAGGGCCATGCCCCCGAAGGCATGGCCGATCAGCAGGTCCAGGCCCTCCGCCATCAGGCCGCGGCCCGCCGCGTGCGCGAAGGCGCCGTAGCCCAGGGCGCCGCACAGGAACGCGCCCCGCACGATGTTGTTGATGTTGATGAAGCCGGCGATGGCGCCGCCGTCCCGTTCGCACACGAGGAAGCCGGCCCGGCCCGGGTCCTCACCGGTCAGGCGGCTCGCGTAGGGCTCGTACTCGGCTTGTGCGGTGGGCGGGAACAGCCACGGGTGGTGCAGTTCCCGGCTCTCGCGCGCACGCCTCGTGAACTCCGGGCCGTCTTCGGGGCGGAAGGGACGCAGGCCCACCCGGGGCCCGGTGCACACGTACTCCGCCTTCGCATCGGAATGGATCATCCGGCCAGCGTAGGCCGGGGCCGCCCGCGGAGAGCCGCTCCGAGCGTTGGTCAGCGGAAGTCGTAGAGGGTCCGGAAGTATCGCCGCTCACGACCGATCGGCTGCGAAACCGCGATGCAGCGGGCGGCGTACCGATAGAGCCGTCTGCGCCAGTGCCGGGCCCACCGTCCGTGCCACGTCGCCATGGTGTGCTCGGTCACCACCACCGGCACGGACAGCGCCGCCCCGGCGACCAAGGCGGCCAGGGCACCGGCGACCTGATGCGCATGGACCACATCGGGGCGCATCCGGCGCAGTTGCCGCCACAGCCTGACCGTCGGCAGCGGGCTGAGCCTGCGACGGACCGCACGGCGGCCCAGCACGACCACCGGGACTCCGATCCCGTCGAGCTGCGCACGCAGGTCACCGCCTGCGGAGCGGACGACGCCGACCTGGTGTCCGAGACCGGCCGGCCCCGCGGCCAGGCCGATCATGTGGCGCTCGGAACCACCTGTCCGCAGTGAGTCCGCCACGATGGCGACCCGCATTCACGCGCCCGGAAGGGGTGGGGAGGAGCCGCCCGGGCCTGTGTCTGTGCCCTTGTTCGTTCCCGTTCCCGTTCCCAGGTCCAGCTGTTCCACGTCGTCGCGGTCGAGTCCGAACGCCTGTACGTACAGGGAGAGTTCGGCTTCCAGGGCACGGACCATCGTGGCTGCCTGCCGGAAGCCGTGGCCCTCGCCCGGGAAGGGGATGTACGCGTGCGGGACCGCGCGGCCCCGCAGGGCGCGGAGGAAGCGTTCCGCCTGGGCCGGCGGGCAGACCGCGTCGTCCAGCCCCTGGAGCAGCACGAACGGGGCGGTGATGCGGTCGGCGCGGGCCGCCGGGGACCGTTCCCGGTTGCGGACGGCCAGGGTGTCCGGCGGCCCGGCCAGGCCGTCGATGTAGCGGGACTCCAGGTCGTGGGTCTCCTCGGCGAAGCCCTGGAGGTCCAGTACCGGATAGATGATCGTGCCGCACGCGTACAGGTCGGTGGCGGCCAGCGAGGCCGCCGCCGTCCAGCCGCCCGCGCTGCCGCCCCGGATCGCCAGCCGGTCCGGGTCGGCCGTACCCTCCGCCGCCAGGGCGCGGGCCACCGCCGCGCAGTCCTCGACGTCGACCACGCCCCACTGCTCGCGCAGCCGCTCCCGGTAGGCGCGGCCGTAGCCGGTCGAGCCGCCGTAGTTGACCTCCACCACGCCGATGCCGCGCGAGGTGAAGTACGCGATGTGCAGGTCCAGTACGGGAGGCACGTGGTCGGTGGGGCCGCCGTGCGCCCAGACCACGTAGGGCGGGAGTTCGTCGGCGGGGGCGCGGCGGGCCGGGTGGTGCGGCGGGTAGACGTGCGCGTGGATCTCCCGGTCGTCCGGGCCGAGGAAGGTGCGGCTCTGGGGTTCGGGGTAGTAGGACGGGTCCACCCGGTCCGTCCGGTCCACCCGGTCCGTCCGGCGAGCCGGGTCCGTCCGGTCCACCCGGTTCGCCGGGTCCTCCCGGTCCACCCCGTCCACTGCGTGCGCGCCGACCGCCCGGGCCCGGCCGGTGGCGGTGTCCAGCTCGACCACCTCGTACCCGCTGCGCGGGCTCGCCGCGACCCCGTACACGCGGGAGCCGCACACCGCCAGGGTCGGCTGCCACGCCGTCCACGGTCCGGAGACGTCGACGAGGTCGCCGGTGTCGGGGTCGAGCGTACCGAGCGCCGATGCCCCGAGGCCGTGCAGGACGGCCACCGGACCGGCGGGGAGGGGCGCCAGCCAGGCCAGCCCGGTCTTCCACAGCGGTCCGCCGAACTCCTCGTCCCGCGGGCAGAGGTTCACGGCGCCACCGGTGCCGGGGTCCACGCGGTACGGGTTCCACCAGCCGCTGCGGTCGCTCACCGCCAACAGGCTTCCGTCCGCGGCCCATTCGGTCTGGCAGACGGACTCCTCGGGTCCGCCGAGCACCGTGCGGACGCCGGTCAGCGATCCGTCGGCGGTGACCTCGGCGAGCTTGAGTTCCGTGCCGTCCCACGGCATCCGCGGGTGGTCCCACGCCAGCCAGGCGGCCCGCCGCCCGTCGGGGGACAGCCGCGGGCCGGTGCAGAAGCGGTGCCGGTCGTCGGTCAGTTCCCGCACCCGTGACCGGTCCGTGGCCGCCGATCCGTCCAGCGGTACGGCAGCCAGGACGCGGCGTACGTCGGTGGGGGAGGGGCCGGTGAACTCCTCCAGCACGCACCAGACTTCACCGTCGCGCAGGACGGGGTCGGCCCAGCGCAGCCCCCGGCCCGCCGGTCCGGCCGGGGTCAGCGGTCTGGGGTCCTTGCCGCCCCCGTCCGGCCCGTCGGCATCCGTTCCGTACGCGCCGGCGTCCGGCTCGTGGAGGTACAGCCGCTGGTCGGCGAAGTGGCAGAAGACCACCAGTGGGCCGCGCTCGCCCCACGCCGCGGTCCAGGGCCGCCCGCCGTACTCGACCACCCGGCTGCGCACGTTCCACGGCGCCGGCAGCACGGCCTCCGCGGCGCCCCCGCCGTCCCTCAGCCGGACCAGCGTGCGGCGGCCGCCCTCGGACGGCCGGGGTTCCGTCCACCACACCTCGTCGCCGACGGTGCCGACGTACTCGGGCCGCCCGTCCAGCGAGGCGGCCAGGGAGGCATCGATCGGGGACGGCCAGCACCCGTAGGGTTCCGTCGAGTTGGAGATCGGATCTGCCGAGGGGGCCGGGGCGTCCATCACAGCGCCCGCAGGGCGCGGTCGAGGACGTGGACCCCGAAGTGCAGTGCGTCGACGGGCACCCGCTCGTCCACGCCGTGGAACAGCGACCAGTAGTCGAAGCCCGGCGGCAGCTTCAGCGGGGAGAAGCCGTAGCCGGTGATGCCGAGCCGGGAGAACTGCTTGGCGTCGGTGCCGCCGGCCATGCAGAAGGGCACCACGTGTCCGGCCGGGTCGAAGTGTTCGACGGACTCCCGCAGGACCGCGTACGTACGGCCGTCGACCGGTGCTTCGAGCGCCACCTCGCGGTGGTGGAACTCCCAGTGCACGTCCGGCCCGGTGAGCGCGTTCAGGGTGCTGATGAACTCCTGCTCGCCGCCCGGCAGCATCCGGCCGTCCACGTAGGCGGTGGCCTGGCCGGGCACCACGTTCAGTTTGTAACCGGCGCTCATCATGGTCGGGTTGGCGCTGTTGCGGACGGTCGCCTCGACCAGCACGGCGGCCGGTCCGAGCTTCCCGAGGACTTCGTCCAGATCGAATCCGCGGGCCCGAGGATTCACCGACAGCCCTTCCAGCGCGGCGAGTTCGGTGATGCAGGCGGTGACGGTGTCGGTCAGCCGGACCGGCCATTCGTACGCGCCGATCCGGGCCACGGCCGCCGCCAGCCGGGTGACCGCGTTGGCGCGGTTCGGCTTGGACCCGTGTCCGGCGGTGCCGTGCGCGGTGAGCTTGAGCCAGGCCGTGCCGCGTTCCCCGGCGGCGATCGGGTAGAGCGCCCGGCCGGGGGCGGTGTGCACCGTGAAGGCCCCGGACTCGCTGATGCCCTCGGTGCAGCCGTCGAAGAGGAGCGGGTGCTCGTCGGCGAGGAAGCCGGAGCCGTCGACGGCGCTGTCCTCCTCGTCGGCGGTGAAGGCGATCACGATGTCCCGGCGCGGCCGGACACCGTGCCGGGCCCAGGCCCGTACGACGGCCAGCACCATCGCGTCCATGTTCTTCATGTCGACGGCGCCGCGGCCCCAGACCACTCCGTCGCGGACCTCGCCGGAGAACGGGTCGGTGCTCCAGTCCGCCGCCTCGGCCGGAACCACGTCGAGGTGGCCGTGGACCAGCAGGGCCGGGGCGGAGGGATCGGTGCCCTCGATCCGGGCGACGACGTTGGTGCGGCCCGGAGTGCGCTCCAGCAGTACGGGCTCCAGCCCGGCCCCGGCCAGCCGCTCGGCCGCGTACTCGGCGGCGGGGCGTTCGCGGCAGTCGCCGCCGCCCCGGTTGGTGGTGTCGATGCGGATCAGGCCCGAGGTGAACTCGACGACCTCGTGGAGGGCGGTGGCGTCCACGGGCGAGGCGGCGGCGGGTGAGGCGGCGCGGGCTTCGTGGGCCTGGGGTTCCTGTGATTCCTGGGTTTCCGGGGTCTCCGGAGCGGTGTGCATGTCAGCCATATTGCTCCTCCACGGCGGACGAGACGATCGTCGTGACCGCCTTGAAGGTGCGGATCCCCTCATACATCGTCCCGCTGGTGTACGCGACCCGGCGTTCGCCGGTCCGGTCGACGCCCGGGACCACGGTGGCCGACAGCGACAGGTGCTCGGCGTCGAACTCCAGCTCCACGGTGAACGGCCCGCCGGACACCGGCTCGTACCGGACCGCGAGTGCGGACGCCTCCTTGGCGGCGGCCCGGATGTCGGCTGCGGTCCGGGCCGGCGGCCGGCAGACGGCGGCGTAGCGGGAGACGTGGTCCTTGACGGCGACGGTCCGGGCGCGGGGCGCGTACCCGGCGGCGTCGGCGCAGGTCAGGTCGTCGCCGGTGACCAGGACGACAGGCACTCCGTACTCGGCGACCACGTGCGAGTTGAGCAGGCCCTCACTGGCGCGGACCCCGTTCACCCACACTCCGGTGATGGAGTTGGCGAGGTAGGTGTGCGCCAGGACGCCTTCGGTGCCGGCGCCGGTGTGGTAGCCGACGAAGGCGATGCCGTCGACGTCGCCGTGCTGGACGCCCTCGACCATGGAGAGGGTCTTGTGCCGCCCGGTGATCATTTCGACGCGCTCGTCGAGCTGTTCGAGCAGCAGGTTGCGCATGGACCAGTGCGCCTCGTTGATCAGCACCTGGTCGGCACCGCCGTCGAAGAATCCCTGCGCGGCCGCATGGACGTCGGAGGTGAACATGCCCCGGCAGCGTTCCCACTGGGGAGTGCCGGGCAGCACGTCGGCGGGCCAGGTGACGCCGGTGGCGCCCTCCATGTCAGCGGAGATGAGGATCTTCATCGGGCCCCCGTCGCGCGTCGCGGTGGTGTCTGCGCTCCACCCTATCCAGCACGACGTACGCCGCCCAGGCCGCCGACGGCGTGGCGTGCGGCCCGGACCGGCCGGGCCGCGAAATCCACTCGAACCGGTGAGGAGGGCGCGGCCCCGCCCCCGCCGGGACGCCCCGCCCGCCGGGACGCCCCGCCCTACTTCTCGACTTCCTCGGCCAGGTTGGCGAGCAGGGTGTCGTAGATCCGGCCGAGGCCCTTGGGGGCGAAGGTGCGCTCGAAGAAGCCGCCGATGCCGCCGGCACCGTTCCAGACGGTGGTCACGACGGCCCGGGACTTGCCCTCGCCCGCCGGGGTGACCGTCCAGGTGGTGACCATCGAGGAATTGCGGTCCTTCTCGACCAGCTGCCCGTCGGAGGGTTCGGTGACCTCCAGCAGGCAGTCGCGGACGCGCTTGCTGGTGGCCTGCAGCTTCCAGTGCACCAGGGTGCCCTCGCCGTCGCCGCCCTCGCGCACCTCGTACTCGCTGAAGTGCTCGGGGAGCAGCTTGCCGCGGGAGTTGCCGTAGTCCGCGAGCGTGTCGAACACCGTCTCCGCGTCGGCCGCGATGATCCGCTCCGTGGTGGCCTCGACCTGCGCCATACCTGTTCCTCCAGCAGTCGTGAACGCTCTTGCGGCGGCAAGCCAATCACCCTCCGGGGCGGCGGCCCAAATCGGGTCCGGCTGTGGGGCCGTGCCCACGGCGCCCGGGCCGCAGCCGCTGCCTTCGGGTGGGGGCGCGCGGGTCCCCTTCGATGGGGGCGAGCGTAGGAGGAGAGGCGATCACGGGAACGTTTGTTCTGTACATCGCCATGGGTACCAATGTGGACTGCTACCAGAGGGCCGAAGGCCGCTACGGCCTGATGCCCGGCATCATCGAGGCGCTCCGCGACCACGCCAACCCCTTCTCCGTCCTCACCAAGGGCACGGTGATCCTGCGCGACCTGGACCTGCTCCGGCAGGCCGCCGAGGTCACCGACGTGGGCATCTCCGTCTCCGTCGGTTTCACCGACCCCACCCTGTGGCGCACCGTGGAACCCGGCACGCCCCCGCCGGCGCGCCGGCTGGACGTCGTCCGGACCCTCGGAGAGCACGGCATCGACTGCGGGGTGCTGATGGCTCCGGTGATCCCCTTCCTCGGCGACACGCCCGAGCAGCTGCGCGCCACCGTGCGCGCGATCGCCGGGGCCGGCGCCACCCCCCTGGTACTCCATCTGCGGCCCGGCGCCCGTGAGTGGTTCATGGCCTGGCTGGCCCGGCACCACCCGCTGCTGGTCCCGCGGTACGAACGGATGTACGCGGGCGGGTCGTACGCGCCGACCTGGTACCAGCGCCGGATCACCCGCCAAGTCCACGAACCGGCAGCGGAATTCGGCATCGGGCCCGGCGGGCGCGGGCGGGGCTCCGGGGCTGAGCCGCCCGAGCGGCCGGCCGGACCCCGCCCGGACGGCCCCACCCAGCTCAGGCTGCTCTGAGCCGGGCGGAACGCCGGACCGAAGTCACTCCTGGTGACCCGAAGTCATCAGATCGGGCCAGATCGGGCCACCGGCCTGGGCGAAATCCCACTTTCCGGTTGCGTGTTCCGGGACGATTCCGCCCAGAACCCTCTGCCGGGAGAACCGAAGATGCAGATGCCCAAGAACGCCCTCACGAAGCGCGCCGCCGTCCTGCTCTCCACCGCCACCGCCGCGGCGGCCGCGGCGACCGCCTTGGCGGCCGCGCCGGTTGCCGGTGCCGCCCCAGTCGCCGCCGGCGCACCTTCGGGGGCTGCCGCTCGGGCGGGGGCCGCCGCCGGGTTGCGCTGGACCGATTGCCCCACCACGAAGTACCCCACCCTGCAGTGCGCCTCCCTGAGCGTCCCGCTCGACCACGACCAGCCGGCCGGCCGGAAGATCTCCCTGGCCCTCACCCGGGTGCCGCACACCGCCGCCGCCTCCCAGGGGCCGCTGCTGGTCAACCCCGGCGGGCCCGGCGGCAGTGGCCGCAGCCTGGCCGGGTACGTCGCCTCCGCACTGCCCGCGGACCTCGCCGCGCAGTACGACGTCATCGGATTCGACCCCCGCGGAGTGGGCAAGAGCGAACCGGCCCTCGACTGCGGCCCCGGCCACTTCACCCCCGTCCGGCCGGACTCGGTCCCGTACCGCGAGGCCGACGAACGGGCCAACCTGGACCGCGTCCGGGCGTTCGCCCAGTCCTGCGCCACCCGGCACGCCGACGTGCTCCCGTACATCGGCACCGTCGCCGCCGCCCATGACCTCGAACTGCTCCGGCAGGCCCTGGGCACGCCGAAGATCAGCTACTTCGGCTACTCGTACGGCACCTACCTGGGCGCCGTCTACGCCAAGCTGTACCCGCAGCGCGTCCACCGGCTGGTCCTGGACTCGGTGGTCGACCCCTCCGGCGTCTGGTACGAGGACAACCTGGCGCAGGACGTGGCCTTCGACGCCCGTCACAAGGCGTTCATGGCCTGGGTGGCCAAGCACAACGCCACGTATCGGCTGGGCAGCGACCCGACCGAGGTCGAATCCCGCTGGTACGCGATGCGGGAAGCGCTGCGCACTGCTCCTGCCGGCGGCAAGGTGGGCCCCTCCGAGCTGGAGGACACCTACATGCCGGGCGGCTACTACAACGGCTACTGGCCCAGCCTGGCCGAAGCGTTCGCCGCTCACACGCTGCGCGGCGACGAGAAGCCGCTGGTCGCCGCCTACGAACGCTTCGGCGCGGTCGACCCGGCGGCGGGCAACAGCTACAGCGTCTACACGGCGGTCCAGTGCCGAGACTCGGCGTGGCCGAAGGACTGGAACACCTGGCGTGCGGACATGTGGCGGACCCACGCCAAGGCCCCGTTCATGACCTGGAACAACGCCTGGTACAACGCCCCGTGCGCGTTCTGGCCGGCCGCGCCGCTGGAGGCGCCGGACGTCGCCAACACCGCGCTTCCGCCTGCTCTGCTGGTCCAGGCGACGGAGGACGCGGCCACGCCGTACGAGGGCGCGGTGAGCATGCGCGAGAAGCTCGCGGGGTCTTCGCTGCTGGTCGAACAAGGCGGCGGGAACCACGGCGTGGCGCTGAGCGGCAACAAGTGCCTGGACGAGAAGGTGGCAGCGTACCTCCGCACCGGCCGCGCGGCCGACGCCACGTGCGCGGCCCCGCCCGCGCCGGAGCCCACCCCCTCCACCCGCGCCCTCCCCGCCTCCTCCGGTGGCGCAGCCCTCCACGGGCTGCTCGGCTTCCGGGGCTGAGCAGGCCGCTGAGTCGCCGGCTCAGTTGCTTGCCGAGTCGTCCTTCGAGCCGCCCGCAGTCGTTACCCGCCGACTGCGGGCGGTCGGCCGAACGGCCTGCCAAAATCGGCCACATGACCGACACGACCGACACGACCGACACGACCGACACGACCGACACGACCGACACGACCTACGCGGCCGACACGACTGGCACGACCGATCGCATCACCCGGATCTCCGCTCCGGAGGGCGTCGCCCCGGGCACCGGATACAGCCATGTCGCCTGGGGAACGGGCCGGTTCATCGCCGTCTCCGGGCAGTGCGCCCTGGACGAGAAGGGTGCCGTGGTGGGAGCCGGTGACCCCGCCGCCCAGGCCCGGCAGGTCTTCGAGAACCTCAGCCGGTGCCTGGCGGCGGCCGGCGCGACGTTCGCCGACGTCGTCAAGCTGACGTACTACGTCACCGATGTCGACCACCTCCCGGCGGTCCGCGCCGCCCGTGACGCGGTC
Organism: Streptomyces sp. NPDC089799; assembly: GCF_040684755.1. Taxonomy (NCBI): domain Bacteria; kingdom Bacillati; phylum Actinomycetota; class Actinomycetes; order Kitasatosporales; family Streptomycetaceae; genus Streptomyces; species Streptomyces sp. NPDC089799. The sequence goes on from NZ_JBFBGR010000002.1 coordinate 23,535, forward strand.
ATCCCGGCCGATCGCCTCCCGGCGTCGTCGGCGGTCCAGGTCGCAGCCCTGTTCCGGCCTGAACTCCTGCTGGAGATCGAGGCATTCGCGGTCCTGCCGGTTTGACGGCCGCGATGTGCGCAGGTGCTTTCGTCCGTGCGGTCGAACGGGCCGTGCGGGGGCTGGGGCGGAGCCCCGGTCTGCCGGTCCGCAGCCCCGGCGGGGTGCCGAAGCCCTCGATTCCGCAAAACCGCTGTGGACCGGCCGCCGTGGCGTGTTCCATGCCTCCATGGCCACTACCGTCCGTCGCACCACCGTCACCCTCCCCGCCGCCCCGCTCGGTGCGGAGAACCCGTTGCCGCCGCTCGGTGTCCCGGGCGACGCGCATGAGCTCGACGAGCGCAGCAAGGCCGGTCTGCCGCGGGACATGGCCCGGCAGATCGGTTACGAGCCGCTCCGCTCGCTGCTTCCCGTACGGCTTCGTGACGGGTACGGGCGGGAGCGGGCCGACACCGCGATCGATGCGGTCGTGTTGGAGAACGAGCATGTGGCCGTGACCGTCCTGCCCGGGCTCGGTGGGCGGGTGCATTCGCTGGTGCAGCGGTCCACGGGGCGTGAACTGCTCTATCGCAACCCGGTGTTCCAGCCGGCGGCCTTCGCCCTCAACGGCGCGTGGTTCTCCGGTGGCATCGAGTGGAACGTCGGTGCGACCGGCCATACCACCCTCTCCTGCGCGCCTCTGCACGCCGCGGTCGTGGCCGCGCCGGACGGGGGCGACATGCTGCGGTTGTGGGAGTGGGAGCGGTTGCGGGACCTTCCGTTCCAGGTGGACCTCTGGCTTCCGGACGGCTCCGAGTTCTTGTACGTCGGCGTCCGGGTGCGGAATCCGCACGAGCGGCCCGTGCCGGTGTACTGGTGGTCCAACACTGCGGTTCCGGAGGACAACGGCACGCGTGTGCTCGCGCCGGCCGACGAGGCGTGGCATTTCGGGTACGAGCGCGACTTGCGGCGGATTCCCGTTCCCGAGGCGGCCGGTGCGGACCGGACCTATCCGCTGCGGAGTGAATTCCCTGCGGATTTCTTCTATGAACTGGCGGAAGGGACCCGGCCGTGGATCGCCGCTCTTGACGGTGACGGTCGGGGACTGGTGCAGACCTCGACGGCGCGGCTGCGCGGGCGGAAGCTGTTCGTGTGGGGGGCGAGCCCGGGTGGGCGGCGGTGGCAGGAGTGGCTGACCGAGCCCGGCACCTCCGGGTACGCCGAGATCCAGGCGGGCCTGGCGCGCACCCAGCTGGAGCACGTACGGCTGGACCCGGGCGAGGAGTTCAGCTGGATGGAGGCGTACGGGCCGCTGGAGGCCGACCCGGACGTGGTGCACGGACCCGACTGGGGGGCGGCGCGCGGTGCGGCGGAACGGGCGCTGGCCGCGGTCCTGCCCCGGGAGCGGGTGGAGGCGGCGTACGCGGCCTGGCTGCCCTGTGCCGACCGGGAACCGGGGGAGCGGCTGGCGGCCGGCTCCGGGTGGGGGGCCCTGGAGGTGCTGTGCGGCGGGATCGAGCTGCCCGGTACCCCGTTCGAGGAGGCGATGCTCGGCGAACCGGAGGGGCCCTGGCTGGAGTTGTGGCGCACCGGTGCCTTTCCGGCGGCGGAGGCGGTACCGCCCGGGCCGACCCTGGTCGCCCCGCACTGGCGGGACATGCTGGAGACCGCTCCGGCCGACCCGCTGACCGAGTACCACCTCGGTGTGGCGCAGTGGCACGCCGGGGACATCGCCCAGGCGGTCCGCAGCTGGGAACGCGGGCTGCCGCAGGCCCCGTCGCGCTGGCCGCTGCTGCGCTGTCTGGCGGCGGCGGACGCGCTGTCGGGGAACGCCGGCCGGGCCGCCGAGCGGTACGCGCAGGCGTTCGCGGACCTGATGGCCGAGAGCCCGGGCACGGCGGCCTGGACGGCGGCGGAGTCGGCGCTGGGGAAGGAGGCGCTGGCCGCGCAACTGGCGGTGGACCGGGTCGCCGAGGCGCGGTCCGTCTGGGAACGCCTCAGGCCCTCCTTGCGGGAAGAGGGCCGGTTCCGGCTGCTCGCGGCGCAGCTGCTGGCGGCAGAGGGCCATGTCGTCGCCGCCCGGCGGCTGTTCGAGGACGGGATCGAGGTCCCGGACCTGCGGGAGGGCGACGAGGTGCTCGGCGAGGTGTGGGCCGGCCTGACGGACCGACCGGTCCCGGCCCGCTACGACTTCCGTATGAGGCCGTGAGTTTTTATTCAAGGATCTGAATAGTCAGGTTTTTGAGTATGATGGAGGGAGCAGACGGAACGGAGGCCCTTCCATGGCCCTGCGGCATGCCGTGCTCGCGGCACTGCTCGACGAGGAGCTCAGCGGCTACCAGCTGGCCAAGTCCTTCGACCTGGGCGTGGCCAACTTCTGGCACGCCCTGCCCCAGCAGCTCTACGCCGAGCTGGCCAAGCTGGAGGCGGACGGGCTGGTGGCCGGGCGGGAGGTGGTCCAGGACACCCGCCCCAACAAGCGGATGTTCCGTGTGACGGATGCCGGGACCGCCGAGCTGGAGCAGTTCGCCGCGAAGTCCGCCAAGCCGTCGGTCCTCCGGGACGATCTGGCCGTCATGGTCCAGGCATCCGATCTCATCGACCCCGGAGCGGTCGTCGACCGGCTGGAGGAACGGGCCGCCTTCGCCCGTGCCAAGGCCGAACTCTTCGACGGCCTGCTGCGGAAGTTCCGCGGCGGGCTCGACGAGGACGAGTTCCTGCGCCGCGGCGAACGCGTCGGCCCCTACCTGACCTGTCTGCGCGGCCTCGCCTTCGAACGGGGCAACCAGGAGTGGTGCGAGCGGGTCGCCGCGGTCCTGAAGGAGAGGCGGTCGGCCCGTGCCGGAGACTGAGCGGCAGCAGCGGTACCTGCGGTACGTCGCCCTGGGCGACAGCCAGACGGAGGGGCTGGGGGACGGGGACGACACCGTCGGGCTGCGGGGCTTCGCCGACCGGTTCGCCGAGCGGCTCGCGGTGCACAGCCCCGGCCTGAGGTACGCCAACCTCGCCGTGCGGGGGCGGCTCGCCGGGCAGGTCCGTACGGGCCAGCTCGACGCCGCGCTCGCCCTCCGGCCCGACCTGGTCACCGTCGTCGCCGGGGTCAACGACGTGCTCCGTCCCTCCTTCGACGCCGACGAGGTCGCCGGTCATCTGGAGGCGATGTTCGCCGCGCTCACCGGGCAGGGCGCCCGGGTCGTCACCGCGACCTTCCCGGACATGACGCGACTGGTCCCGCTGGCCCGCCCGCTGGCCGGCCGCGTGCACGCCCTGAACGGGCGCATCCGGCAGGCGGCGGAGCGGCACGGCACCGTCGTGGCCGACACGGCCCCGTACCCGGCCGTCACCGACCCCCGGCTGTGGAGCCCCGACCGGCTGCACGCGAGCCCGCTCGGACACCAGCGGATCGCGGACGCCCTGGCCGACGCGCTCGGCCTGCCCGGCAGCAGCGACGCCTGGACGCGCCCGCTGCCCCCGCCGCCCGTTCCCGCGCCCGCCGGCCTGCGGGCGGCCGCGGCCGAGGCGCGCTGGGCCGCCGCCTTCCTCGGTCCCTGGCTGGGGCGGCGGCTGCGCGGCCGCTCGTCCGGCGAGGAGCGCACGGCCCGGCGCCCGGGCCTCCTGCCGGTCACTGCCGGATAGCAGCGGGTTCCGTCCGTAGTCAACTTCTCCCGGCGGAGTTGACCGTGGGTGGATCATGCGTCCACGCTCTGTGGAGTGGTCGACGGAGCCGCGATGCCCGGAGAGGACACGCTGTGGCCTTCAAGCCGACGGACGAACAGCAAGCCGCCTGCGACGCGTTCGGCACCGGCGCGGACCTCGCGCTGGTTGCCGGGGCCGGTACGGGGAAGACCTCGACCCTGGTGCTGATGGGGTCCGCCGCCGGGAGGCGGCGCGGGGTGTACGTCTCCTTCAACCGGGAGATCGCCGATCACGCGAAGAGCGTGTTCGGCCCCAACGTGGAGTGCCGTACCGCCCATTCGTTCGCCTACCGGGCCGTCGGGCGCCGGTACGCCGACCGCATCCGGAAGTCCGCGCACCTGCCCCCGGCCGAGACCGCCCGCCGCCTGGGCCTGCGCCGCGACCTGGTCGTCAACGGCCGCATCATCAAGATCAACCATCAGGCCCGGCTGGTGATGGGCATGGTCCGGCGCTTCTGCTACTCCACGGCCGAGTCGGTCATGGGCCGTCATCTCGAACCGGTCAACGGACTGGCTCCCGACGAACAGGACCATCTGGCGGCGGTGCTGCACCCCTACGCCCGCAGGGCGTGGGAGGACATCCGGTCACCGCAGGGCAGCCTGCGGTTCGAGCACGACCACTACCTGAAGATGTGGGCGCTGACCCGGCCGGTGCTGCCGGGAGAGTTCGTGCTGCTCGACGAGGCGCAGGACACCAACCCCGTCCTGGAGGAAATCTTCCTCGACCAGCAGGCGCAGCGGGTGTGCGTCGGCGACCCCGCCCAGCAGATCTACGCATGGCGGTTCGCCAAGGACGTCATGTCCGGGTTCCCCGCGGCGCAGTTGCGGCTGACCCAGTCCTTCCGGTTCGGCCCGGCCGTCGCGGAGCAGGCCAACCGCTGGCTGGAGCACGCCGGTTCGGACATGCGCCTGGCCGGGTTCGAGGCGAAGGCCTCGCGCCTGGCGCAGCTTCCGGAGGCGGACGCGGTGCTGGTCCGCGGCAACAACGACGCGGTCGCGGAGATCGTCTCCCACCAGCAGCGCGGAGTGCCGGTGGAGCTGTGCGGCGGGGGCGAGGCCCTGCGCCGTGTCGCCCGGGCCGCGCAGCAGCTGCAGGAGGGCAGGGGCACCTCGCACGCCGAGTTGTTCCTGTTCAGGACCTGGGAGGAGGTGCAGGAGTACGTCGAGCACGACCGTGCGGCGGCCGATCTGCGCACCCTGGTGAAGCTGGTGGACACCTACGGGCCGGAAGCGATCATCCGAGCCGTGGACCGGCTCGCCCCCAGGGGGGAGGGCAGGGTGATCGTCTCCACCGTGCACAAGGCCAAGGGCCGGGAGTGGGCGCGGGTGCGGATCGGGCCCGGCTTCCACCCGCCGGTGCCGGACCAGCACGACGTACCGCAGCCGATCCGCCTCGACGAAGCCCGGCTGGCCTACGTGGCGGTCACCCGGGCCGGCGACACCCTGGACATGGCGGGACTGTCGTGGCTGGACCGGCACGAGCAGCAGCTCGCCGCCCTCGCCGACCGGAGCGGCACGCTGAACGCCGGGCTGATCGCCCTGCCGCTGACCAGGCAGCTCGCCTACCCGGGCGCACCCGTCTCCCGCTTCATGGCCCGCCACCTGCCCGGAGCGCAGGCCGTCCGGGACGACTACCTGCGCCGTGTCGCCGGTCTGCCCCAGGCCGTGCAGCCGCTGGACGTCCGCTCGCCGAACTGGCCCTGCCTCGGGCACGTGATCGACTACCGGCTGCGGCTGTCGCTGGGTTCCCCGCTCGGCGGGGCGGTGACGGGCGGTGTGCTGTTGGTGCAGGACGAGAACGAGTTGCTGCTCGGGGCCGCCCCGCGCGGGGCGGCCCGCAAGAGCCTCGGCGTGGCCGGCCGGGAACTCCTGGAGCGCATCGCCGCCTGCCTCCGTCACCCCGACGGGACGGAGGAGGACGAACTGACCCGCCTCTGCTACGTCGCGGCCCAGTTCGAACGCGTCTACCGGGAAGGCGGCGTCGAGGCCACGAGCATGTTCGCCGGACTGCGCCAGGAGGTCACCCTGGACGGCCTGCTGGCCCGCGTGCCCGGCTATGCCGTGGAGGACGCCGCAGCCCAGATGCGCCTGGCCCGGCCCCTCTTCGAACGCTTCCGGCAGCTGCCGCCCGAGGCGATCACCTGCGCTCCCGTCCCCGAGGGCGCGGCGGACCTCGGCGGCGCGGACGGCGACTTCGTCCTCGACGGGCTCCTGCTGGACTGCAAGGCCACCCTCTACCCCCGCCGGATCGGCCGGGAGGAGATCCACCAGCTCGCCGGCTACACCCTGCTCGACTACCCGGACGCCTTCGGCATCACCGGCGTCGGCCTCTACCTCTCCCGGCAGGGTGCGCTCATCGACTGGTCCCTGAAGGACTTCCTCGCCCTGCTCGGAGCGAGCAAGCCCGTCGACGAGCTCAGGGAGCTGCTGAAGGCCGAACTCCGGGAGGCGGGCCGGCAGTGCCCCGGCCTTCCGCTGCGGGTCAACGGCCTGCGCTGATGCACGGCCGGGGCCGGCGCCCGGTTCCGGGTCAGGCGCGGGCCAGGACCTCGCCGTTCAGGACCGAGAACCAGGCGTCGGGGTGGGCGCCCCAGGCGCGCCACGCTGCAGCCGCCGCTTCCAGCTGCCCGGGCGTGGCGTGGCCGCCGTCCACCGCGACGGCCGCGTACGACGAGGCCGTCGTACGGTCCGCCCACAGCTCCGACCACCAGGCGATCTCGTCCGGAGTGGCGTAGCACCACGTGTCGGCCGAGGAGCGGACGTCCTCGAAGCCGGCTTCCCGCGCCCAGGCCTTCAGCCGCCGGCCCGCGTCCGGCTCGCCCCCGTTGGACCGGGCGACCCGCTCGTACAGGTCCAGCCAGTCGTCCAGCCCGGGCTGCGCCGGGTACCAGGTCATCGCCGCGTAGTCCGCGTCCCGGACCGCCACGATGCCGCCCGGCCGGCACACCCGGCGCATCTCCCGCAGCGCCCGCACCGGGTCGCCCACGTGCTGCAGCACCTGGTGGGCGTGCACCACGTCGAAGGTGTCGTCCGGGAAGTCCAGCGCGTGCACGTCCGCCACACCGAACTCGATGCCGTCGATCCCGCGCTCCGCCGCGTACGCCTCCGCCTGCTCGACCACGCTCCCGGCGGCGTCCACCGCCACCACCCGGCCGGGGGCGACCAGTTCGGCCAGGTCCGCGGTGATCGTGCCGGGGCCGCAGCCGACGTCCAGGACGGACATGCCCGGCCGCAGCTCGCCGATCAGGTAGGCGGCGGAGTTCCGTGCGGTGCGCCAGCGGTGCGAACGCAGCACCGAGTCATGGTGCCCGTGCGTGTAGACGGCGGTCTCGCGGGCGGGTGCGCCCTGGCTGTCTGCGTGGTTCATCGCGTCACTCCTCTTCGTCTTCGTCGAAGGCTTGCGACCTGAGGTCTGCGGCCTGAGACCACCGTAGAGGATCTTGTCGGAATGTGAGATACGTGTATTGAGATGTGGACAGAGTTCTTGTGGGGCAAGGGGATCGCGGGTGTCGCTGGCAGGGTTTGGGGGAGGCGAGGAGAGTGGGCCGCAAGGGGCGGGTGCCGCGGGAGCGGGTGCAGGAGACGGAGAGGACGGTGGGTTCCATGGGAGACGGCCGGACGGACTCGTTGCTCCAGTGGCACGCCAAGGCCCTGGACCTGTTCGGCGAGCGGGTGCACGCGATCCGCGAGGACCAGTGGGACGCGCCCACGCCGTGCACCGAGTGGAGCGTGCGGGACCTGGTCAACCACGTCACCGGGGAGCAGCTCTGGACACCTCCGCTCGTCACCGAGGGCCGCACCGTCGCGGACGTGGGGGACGAGCTCTCCGGGGACCTGCTCGGCGCCGACCCGGTGGGCGCCTGGGACCGGGCCGCGGCCGCCGCGCGGGCCGCGTTCGCCGCGCCGGGGTCGCTGGACCGGACCGTCAAGCTGTCCTACGGGCCCGCGCTCGGGTCGGCGTACTGCTCGGAGCTGACCGCCGACTGCGTGGTGCACACCTGGGACCTCTGCCGGGGCATCGGCGCGGACGACCGGCTGCCGGACGACCTCGTCGAGTTCGCGATCAAGGAAGTCATGCCGTACGCGGACGGGCTGGCGGCCAGCGGACTCTTCGCCGCCCCGGTCGAGGTCCCGCCCGGAGCGGACGCCCAGACCCGGCTGCTCGGAATGGTCGGGAGGGCGCCGTAGGGCGGTTGGCCTTATAAAGGGCAAGTCAAGGCAAAGCCGGGCATGCCGGAGGGTGAGGAGGCGGAGGCGGTGGAGGGGATGCAGCGCACGGCACCGGAAGGCCGCGGGCCCGTCCGTTACGGTCCGCCCGCGCCCGAGCCGGGACTGCCCGTCCTCCCCGAACTGCGGGCCGTACTGGCCGCGGCCGCCGGCACCGCCCCGGCCGAGCCCCCCGGCGGCGGTCCGGCGGTCCGGGAGGCCGCCTGCCGCTACTGGGAACGCCGCGGCCTGCCCAGCGCCCCGGACGAGATCGCCGCCGGGCCCGGCGCGCCCGCGCTGCTGCTCGCCCTGCTCGCCGCGGCCGGCGGCGACGTGCTGCTGCCCCGCCCCTCCCCCGCCTGGTGGACCCCGCAGGTGCGGCTGCTCGGGCACCGCGCCCACCACGTGCCGACCCCCGCCGAGTGCGGCGGCGTACCGGATCCGTGGGCACTGCTGGAGACCGTACGGCGGGCCCGGGCCGAGGGTGGCGATCCCCGGCTGCTGCTGCTCAGCACGGCCGACGACCCCACCGGCACGGTGGCCCCGCCCGAACTGCTGCACGAGGCGTGCGAGGCGGCGCAGTCCGAGGGCCTGCTCGTGGTCAGCGACGAGACCTGGCGGGACACCCTGCACCGGCCGCAGGAGACCCTGCTGGTCAGCCCGGCGGAGATGGTCCCCGGGCAGGTCGTGGTGCTGGTCGACCTGGCCGGGTCGCTGCTGCCGGCCCGCTGGCCGGCGGCCGTGGCCCGGTTCCCCGCCGGCCCGCGGGGCGCCCTGCTGCGGGCCCGCACCCTGGACGTGCTCACCGCGACCGGGGCCGTGACGGCCGGACCGGTCGCCGCGGCCGCGGCCCACGCCCTGGACGAGCCGGAGGCGGTGGCCGTACGGGCCCGGGCCGAGGCCGCCCTGCACGGCGCGGTGGCCGCCGAGGCGCACCGGCGGCTGCTGGCCGCGGGTGCGCTGGCCAGGCCCCCGCAGGCCGGGCGCCACCTGTACGCCGACCTGACCCCGCTGCGCGCGGGGCTGGCCCGGCGCGGCGTGACCGACGCCATGGAGCTGGAGGACTGGCTCGGCACCCGTCTGGGCGGTTCGGCGCCCGGCGGACAGCGGTTCGCCGACGAACTGGGCGCGCCGCGCTTCCGGCTGGCCACCGCACCCCTCCTGGGCGCCACGGAGGAGGAGCGGCTGGCCGCACTGACGGCACGCGACCCGCTCGCCCTGCCGTACGTGCGCCAGGCGCTGGGGACGCTCACGGGGGTGCTGGCCGAACTGGCGGACCCGTCGCACCTGGTCGACGCGCAGCTGTGAGACCGCCGCGCCCGGTGGTCCAGTCACCCGGTGAACGGAGCCATGCAGATGACGGACCAGGCGGACAGGCCCGACACACTGCGCCGTGCGGCGGTACGTCCGGGCACGACGGGTGGCCGGGGCCCTGACGGCCCCGACACGGAGCCCGCTGCCGAACCGGGCGCCGAACCGGGCGCCGAACCCGACGCCGGAGCCGATGGGGGACCGGACGGGGGAGCCGGCGAGGGAGCCGATGGGGGACCGCGCCGGCCCGCGGTCCCGGGCCGTACGGCCCCCGCCCACGGCGTGGTCCGGGCCCTCGCCGAGGTACGGATGTGGCCGCGGTCGTTCGCGGACCGGCTGACCACCCCGCTGCCCGGCATGCGGGAGTTCGCGCGGCTCGCCCGCGAAGGGGCCCTGAGGCCGGCTCCGGAGGGCCTCCACGGGATCCCCGACCTGCCGTACGAGCCGGGCCCGCTGCCGGAGGCCCGCCCCGGCACGGTGGCCGTCACCTGGGCGGGGCACGCCAGCTGGGTGGTCCGGATCGGCGGCCTGACCGTCCTGACCGACCCGGTCTGGTCCCGGCGGATCCTCGGGACCCCGGCCCGGATGACCCCGGTCGGGGTCCGCTGGGAGGACCTGCCGCCGGTCGACGCCGTCCTGATCAGCCACAACCACTACGACCACCTGGACGCGCCCACGCTCAAGCGGCTCCCCCGGAACACCCCGCTCTTCGTGCCGGCCGGCCTGGCCCGCTGGTGCCGGCGCCGGGGGTTCACCACGGTCACCGAACTGGACTGGTGGGAGGCGGTGGAACTGCGCGGCGTCCGCTTCGACTTCGTCCCCGCGCACCACTGGTCCAAGCGCACCCTCATCGACACCTGCCGGTCGCTGTGGGGCGGCTGGGTGCTCACCGACCGGGCGGGGACGGGCACCAGGGTCTACTTCGCCGGGGACACCGGCTACGGGCACTGGTTCCGGGAGATCGGCCGCCGGCACCCGGGGATCGACCTGGCGCTGATGCCGATCGGCGCGTACGCGCCGCGCTGGTGGCTGCGGGACGTCCACGCGGACCCGGAAGAGGCCGTGCGGGCCTGCCAGGATCTCGGTGCGCGGCGGATGGCGCCGATGCACTGGGGCACCTTCGTGCTCTCGGCCGAACCGGTCCTGGAGCCGCTGCTGCGGGTACGGGCGGCCTGGGCGCGGGCCGGCCTGGACCGGGCGGACCTGTGGGACCTTCCGATCGGGGCTTCGGCGTTGCTGTGAGGCGAGTCGTTCCGGTCAGGAGGCGGGGCCGTCCGGGGTCGCCTTCCGGATCACCGAGGTCACGTACTCGCGCTGGTTCTCGTCCTCGTCCGCCGCACCCGCGTTGTCCGGGATGCCGAACGGTTCGACGGTCACTCCGGTGCCCGTGCCGGTGACCTCCAGGCCCAGGTACCCGGCCATGAAACGAAGATCGATGCGTACCCGGGGTGAGCCCGCGTGCTCCGGCATCCGGTGGATCCGTGCCGTCGGGTAGTCGAGGCCCGTCAGCTTCCGGTGCATCGCGTCGTGGCCGGTCGCCCCCGTGTTCTCGAACGCTTCGACGATGCGTTTCGCGTGCTCGCGGCCCTCGCACGTCTCAAGGGCATCCAGCGGGACCTCCTGGAGTTGCTCGGGCCGGGGGGAGGGGGTCGGCTTCGAGGACGGCGGCGGCGGAAGTTCCGAGACGGGGACCCGTATGTCTCCGTTGGCGTCCGGAACACCCGGCGGAGTCCGGCCGGGCCCGTACCCCGGTGTGCCGGGACCGTCCCATCCGGGCAGTTCCCCGGGCTTGGGCGGCTCGCCCGTGGCGCTGGGCTGCGGCGTGTCCGGAGCGCAGATCTTCAGGGTGCGCATGCTCAGGTCGAGGAACCGCATCTCCTGCTGGTCGCCGCTCTGCGGAGCGGCCGCCGTGGGAGACGCCGAGACGGCGCTGCCCGCCGAGACCTGCTCGGTGCCGGTGCCGGTGCCGGTGCCGGTCTTGGTGCCGCAGGCGGACAGGAGCAGGCAGCCGAGCAGGGCCGCAGGCAAGAGCTTCGGAAGGGATCTCGATCTCATGCAGGCATCGTGCCGGGGGGTGAGAACGGCCTGCATGAGTACACGTACTCACCCCCCGTCGGCGATCCGACTCCCTTACCGGTCAGTGCCTTTCACCGGCCCGCACGAAGCCGTCCAGGATCTCCTCCCCGGCCTTGAGGGCCGTCTCGCCCGCGGTGAGCGAGTCGTACACGAAGCCGACGGTGGCGTCCTCGATCCCGCAGTAGGCGGCGATTCCCGTCCGGAGGAGGCGGGAGACCGTCTCCTCCCAGCCCCGTGCGGCGAACTGCCGCTCCCCGTACGCGGCCACGGCGAGCCACAGCAGCCGCTTGCCGGCGAGCCGGGACGGGCTGCTGCCGCCCCCGCCCCCGCCCCCGTCGCCGTACGCGAAGCCGTGGTTCCAGACCCGGTCGATCCACCCCTTGAGGATGGCCGGCAGCCCGAACCACCAGAGCGGGAAGACCACGACGATCGTGTCGGCGGCATCGAGCCGCGCCATGTGGGACCGGACCTCGGGCGAGTACGACTTGCCCGGGTCGGCCCAGTCCGGCTCGTCGGCCGGGGTCATCCGCGGGTCGAAGTCCTCGGCGTACAGGTCGAGTACGTCGACCTCGTGGCCGTCGGCGACCAGCCGGGCCCGGGCCCGCCCGGCGAGGGCGGCGGTGAGGGAGTCCGGGCGGGGGTGCGCCACGACCAGCAGGGCGCGCGTACGGGTGGGAGTCGGGGCGCTCACGGTCACTCGCCCCCCAGACGGACCAGCATCTTGCCGGTGTTGGCGCCGCGCAGCACGCCCAGCAGGGCTTCGGGAGCCTGCTCGATGCCCTCGACCACGGTCTCCCGGGTCCGCAGGGTGCCCTCGGCGAGCCAGCCCGCCGCCTTGCCGATCCACTCGGGGAACAGGTCGAAGTGGTTGGTGACGAGCATCCCGCGCAGCGTGACCTCCCGGGCGGCGGCCACGAGCAGGTTGTCCGGACCGGGGGCGGGGGTGGTGCTGTTGTACCCGCTGACGGCCCCGACCAGGGCGATCCGGCCGCCACCGCGCACGGCCCCGATCGCCGCCTGGAGGTGGTCGCCGCCGACGGCGTCCAGGTAGACGTCGATCCCTTCGGGCGCCGCCTGGGCGAGCTGCGCCGGCAGGTCGCCGGCCCGGTAGTCGATCGCCGCGTCGTAGCCGAAGCCGTCGAGCAGCGCGCGGGTCTTCTGCGGGCCGCCGGCCGAGCCGATGACCCGGGAGGCTCCCAGCCGGCGGGCGAGCTGCCCGGCGACGCTGCCGACGGCACCGGCGGCGGCCGAGACGAAGACGACGTCGCCCTCGCGGACCGGGGCGGTCCGGGTGAGCGCCGCGTACGCGGTCAGGCCGGTGGCGCCGAGTGCGCCGAGGTACGCCCGGGCCGGCGCCAGGGCGGTGTCCACGACGGTGGCCGCCGCCGCGTCCAGGACGGCGTACTCGCGCCAGCCGAGGAAGTGGGAGACGGTCGCGCCGACCGGCACGCCCGCGGCGCGGGAGGCGATCACTTCGCCGATCGCGCTGCCGTCCAGGGCGGCGCCGATCTCGAACGGCGGGACGTAGGACGGTCCGTCGTTCATCCGGCCCCGCATGTACGGGTCCACCGACATCCAGGTGTTGCGGACCAGGATCTGCCCCTCGGCGGGCTCGGGGACCTCGGTGGTCGAGAGGGCGAAGTGTTCGGGGCCGGGCTCGCCCACGGGGCGGGCGGCGAGGCGGATCTCACGGGAGGTGGTCATGGCTGCGGTGCCTTTCGTAGTGGTCCGAACCGGACGAGAAGAACGATGCGGGGCACCGCGCACGGCTTACCGACGGTCCGCGCACGGAGGTCCGTGAGTCCGGCCGCGGGATCCGTGCGTGCACGCACGCGGGTTCGTGGGTCAGCCGGAGCCAGGCTCCCGAACGGGCGTGCGACGACGGCGGGTTACCGTGATCACATGCGATTCGAGGTGCTGGGACCGGTGGCGGTGCGTACGGACGACGGCCGTCCCGTCGCGGTGCCCGAGGCGAAGGTGCGGGCGCTCCTCGCCGCCCTGCTGGTGCACCACGGGCGCCCGGTCGCCGCGGACCGGCTGGTCGACGACCTCTGGGGGGAGGACCTCCCCGGCAATCCCGCCAACACCCTGCAGACCAAGGTCTCCCACCTCCGCCGCGTGCTGGCGGCGGCCGAGGAGGGCGGGCGGGCCCTGGTCGCCCACGGACCGGCGGGATACGTGCTGCGTGCCGGCGCTGAGGCCGTGGACGCGGAGCGCTTCGCCGGGCTGACCGACCGCGCACGGGCCGCCGCCGGGCCGCGGGAGCGGGCCGCGCTGCTGCGGGAGGCGCTGGGGCTGTGGCGCGGAGAGGCGTACGCCGACCTGCGCGATGCCGCGTTCGTCCAGGCGGAGACGGCCCGCCTGGAAGAGCAACGGCTCACCGCCCACGAGGATTTGGCGGAGGCACGGCTGGAGCTCGGCGAACATGCCGTTCTCGCGGACGAGTTGAGCGCCCTGGTCGCGGCGCATCCGCTGCGCGGCCGGATCCGCGGGGCCCACATGCGCGCCCTGTACGGGGCGGGCCGGGCGAACGAGGCGCTGGACGCGTACGCGGACCTGCGCCGCCGGTACGCCGACGAACTCGGCCGGACCCGGAGCCCGAACTCACCGCGCTCCACACGGCGATGCTCCGCCGGGACCCGGTGCTCGGCCGGGCGGCCGCGGCCCCGCGCGGAGGCAGCGCACCGGCTCCGGCCGAGGACACCGGCATGACACCGGGACGGGCGGGCGCCCGGCCCCGTACGAACCTGCCCGCGCCGGTGAGCACCCTGGTGGGGCGGCAGGAGGCCGTCGACGGGGTGTGCGCCCTCCTCGACGCGGGCCGGCTCGTCACCCTGACCGGACCGGGCGGCGTCGGCAAGACCCGGCTGGCACTGGAAGCCGGCCGGCGGCTCCTGGACGGCGCGGCGTTCCCGGACGGGGTCTGGCTCGTGGAACTCGCCGGGACCAAGGGCGAGGTCGCGGAGACGGTGGCCGCGGCCCTGGGCATCCGCGAGGAGGGCCCGGGCCAGGGCGGTCCCGGTGGTCCTCCCGGGACGGGCGCCCGGGGCGGCCCGCCCGGCGGCTCCCCGGTCGCCCCGACCGGCAGTGCGGCGGCCGACGGCATGCTGGCGGAGGTGCTCGCGGATGCGCTCGCGGTCCGCCGTACGCTGCTCGTCCTCGACAACTGCGAACACGTCCTCGACTCCGTCGCACCGCTCGTCGGCCGACTGCTCCGGCGGGCCCCCGGCCTGCGGGTCCTCGCCACCAGCCAGGAGCCGCTGGCCGTGTCCGGCGAGATGCTGCACGGAGTGCCTCCGCTGGCCGGCGCCGAGGCGGTGGAACTGTTCGCCGCCAGGGCCGCGGCCGCCGCCCCCGGCTTCGCCGTCACCCCCGACAACCACGAGGCCGTCGAGCTGATCTGCCGCCGCCTGGACGGCATCCCGCTCGCCCTGGAACTCGCCGCGTCCCGCGTCCGCGCCCTGGGCGTGCACGCGCTCGCCGACCGGCTCCACGACCGGTTCCGCCTGCTCAGCCAGGTGCGCAGGGACGCCCCGGCCCGCCAGCGCACCCTCCGCGCGATGATCGACTGGAGCTGGGAGCTGCTGCCGGCCGCCGAGCGCGCCGTACTGCGCCGACTGGCCGTGTTCTCCGGCGGGTTCACCCTGGAGTCCGCCGAATCGGTCTGCACGGGCGTCGGGGAGGGCCGGGGCACGGACGAGGGCTCGGGTGCCGGCGTGGACCCGGGTGCCGGCGTGGACCTGGGTGAGGGCGTGCCGGAGCTGGTCGCCCGGCTGGTCGACCGGTCCCTGGTCGTCGCGGCGTACGAGGACGGGTCCGGCGGGGCCGGGTCCGGCGGGGACGTCCGGTACCGCATGCTCGAATCGGTGGTCGCCTACGGGCTGGAACGGCTCGACGAAGCCGGCGAGACGGGCACCGCCCGCGACCGCCACGCCCGGCACCACATCGAGCTCGCCGAACGCGCCGCCGCCGGGCTGCACGGGCACGGCCAGCGGCGCCGGCTGGCCGTGCTCGACGCCGAGACGCCCAACCTGCGCGCCGCCCTGGACCACGTCACCGGCCCGGGCCCCGGCCGCGCCCCGGAGCAGGGCCTCCGCCTGGCCAACGCGCTGACCTGGTACTGGTTCCTGCGCGGACGGCTCGGTGAGGCGGTGCGCTCCCTCGGCCGGGCGCTGGACGCCGCCGACGGGCCGCCCCCCGGACCGGACTCCGGAGGAGCGGCGAGCGCGCGGGCCCACCGCGCCGCGTTCACCCTCCTCACCGGCGACGACGTACGGCTCACGGAGGCCCACGACGACGCCGGTCCGCGGAGCCGCTGGCTGCTCGCCTACGCCCGCTGCGGCTTCGGCGAGAACCCGGACGCCGGCGCCCCGGACCGGCTCCCGGAGGAGTTCCGCCGGCTCGGCGACCGCTGGGGCGAGGCGGCCGCCGTCGGCATGCTCGGCACCCGGGCGATGTACCGGGGTGACCTGGAGGGTCTGCGCCGTCACGCCGGGCACAGCGCCCGCCTGTTCGGTGAACTGGGCGACCAGTGGGGCCGGTTGCAGGCGTCCGAGCTCCTCGGTGTGCTCGCCGAGATCGCCGGGGACTACGAGTCGGCCGCCCGCCTGCACGGCGAGGGGGTGCGCGGGGCGCAGGAGCTGGAGATGTGGACCCACGCCTCCTTCCGGCTGGCCCGGCAGGGCCGCATCGCCCTGCTCACCGGCGACGACGCGACGGCCACCGAGTTCCACGAGCGGGCCCGGCGGCTGGCCGCGGAACAGTCGCACCGGTCGGCCGAGCAGTTCGCCGAGATCGGGCTCGCCCTCGGCGCCCGGCGGCGGGGCGACCTGGAGACGGCCGAGGCCCTGCTCGGGCCGTGGCTGGCCTGGAACCGGCGGATGCAGGTCCACACCGGAGCCGCCCTGGTCCTCGCACAGCTGGGGTACGTGGCCGAGCAGCGCGGCGAGACCGAACGCGCGGAGGCCCTGCACGGGGAGGGCCTCGCGGCGGCCCGCCGCACCGGTGACCCGCGGGCGCTGGCCCTGGCGTACGAGGGACTGGCCGGCGCCCGGTCGGCCGGCGGCAGGCACGAGGACGCGGCGCGGCTGCTCGGGGCCGCGGCGGCGCTGCGCGAGTCGGTCGGGACGCCGCTGCCGGAGGCGGAGCGGACGGACGTCGACCGGGCGGCCGACCGCACCCGCGCGGCCCTCGGCGGGCCCGCCTTCGCCGCGGCCTTCGACCGGGGCCGCGCACCGACCCCGGCCTCACCCCTGCCCCTGCCCCCGCCCGTGCCCCTCGACCCCGCGGACGGGCCGGGTTCCGGCTGACGCGCGGCCCGCACGGGCACGGAACGCGGGGAGCCGAGAGCGCCCGGACGGCGGGCGGAAAAGGGCGGGCACCCGGCCTCGGCCGCGTCCGGGGCGGGGGCGCACCGGCCCACCGGCGCGTACGGCCCCGCGCCCCGGCCGCCGCCCCCGCCCCGCCGCCTACCGCCGGATCCGGCGCCAGACCGCCGGCGCGCCGCTGATCAGCAGGGTCAGGGCGATCGCCGCCGCCACCCCCTGCCAGGGCTCCGGGAACAGCGCCCCGCCCAGGATGCCGATCAGCCCGTACACCGCCGCCCAGGCCAGGCACGCCGGAGCGTCGCCCCGTACGAAGCGCCGCAGGGGCAGTTCCGCCAGCAGGCAGGCCAGCATCACCGGGATCCGCCCGGCCGGCACCAGCCGGGACAGCACCAGGACGGTCACCCCGCGTTCGTCCAGCTGCCGTTGCGCCTGCGCCAGCCGTTCCGGCGTGGCCCGCGCGCGCAGTGCGGACAGGCGGCGCGAACCGTTGCGGGAGCGCACGCCCCGCTGCCCCAGCCAGTACAGCGTCGTGTCCCCGACGAACGCGGCCAGCGCCGCCACGACGAACACCAGCGTCACCGAGACCGCGGGCAGCGACTGGTGCAGCGCCACCACGGCCGCCGAACTCACCAGCGCCCCCGTCGGGATCACCGGGACCAGCGCCCCGAGGGCCACCAGCAGGAACAGCGTCGGATAGCCGACCGCCTGCCGGGTGGACTCCGGCGGCACCTGCTGCACGTTCGGTGCCTGCTGTGCCTGCTGCACGAGTTCCTGAAGGATCGTCACCGGTCGGTCACGGGACGCTCACCCGCTCCCCGTGCCCCGGCAGCCGTACCGCCACCTTCGGCGCCAGCCGCGCCGCGTGCCGGACGAACTCCTCTCCCGGTGCGTGGAATTCGTGCGGACGCACCGCGTCCATCCCGATCGGCCAGTACGTGCCGTAGTGCACCGGCACCGCCGCGGCCGGTGCCAGCGAGGCCAGCGCGTCCGCGGCCCGCGCCGCGTCCAGGTGCCCAGGCCCCAGGTAGGGGCCCCAGCCGCCCACCGGCAGCAGCGCCACGTCCACCGGGCCCACCTCCTCCGCCATCGCCGGGAACAGCCCGGTGTCCCCGGCGAAGTAGGTGGCCGCCGCGCCGTGGACGACGTACCCGAGCGCGGGCGACCGGTGCGGGCCGAAGGGCAGCCGCCGTCCGTCGTGCCGCGCGCTGACCGCCCGTACGCGCACGCCGTCCCGGACGGAGACCTCCTGACCCGCCACCACCTCGGTCACCGCCAGCTCCCGCCGGCCCGCGATCCGGGCCAGACCCGGCACCGCCCGGCGCGCCCCGTCCGGCACCAGCAGCCGGGTGCCCGGTGCGAGCCGGGCGAGCGAGGGGAGGTGCATGTGGTCGGCGTGCAGATGGGACACGAGGACGACGTCCGCCTCGGCGGCCTCGGGGGGCGGCAGGGCACCGCGGCGGCGCCGCAGATGGGCCAGCCGCCCGGCGAACAGCGGGTCGGTCAGCAGCCGTACCCCGGAGTCCTCGACCGTACACGTGGCATGACCCCACCAGGTGATCTCGACCGGCACGCGGCCCCTCCCTCCGGCGGACGGGAACTCTCCCCACCGAGCCTAGGGGGTGTCTTCCGGATCGGGCCAGGCTCGCCGGAGGACACCGCCGCAGGACACCCACGGAGGACACCCACGGAGGACACTCACGGAGGACACTCACGGAGGACACCCCCGGGGCAGTGGCCACGAACCACGGGCAATACATATGAGCGGCCCGTATGACATACGTCGTAGTGGCTGATCACCCCCTCCTCGCGGGGGGCCGATCGGAGTAGGGTCGGGCGGCATGGATGAGCTGCGGGTGGCCGCGATCGCCAGCCTGGTCCCGCTCGAACAACTGGACGCAGACCCCTTCGTGGTCGACACCCGGAGCCAGCAGGCCATGTGCGCCCGCTGGGCCGCCGACCAGGGTTACGTCGTCACGAGGCAGCTGCTCTTCTACGGCATGCGCGCCGACCACTGCGCCCTGTGGAGCGATGTCGACGAGGGCCGGGTCGACCTGTTCGTGGCCCCCAACCAGCGCGTGCTGCGCAGGGCCCTGAGGTCCGTGGAGGAGTTCACCGCCGAGTGCGAGCGGCGCGGGGTGCGCCTGGAGACCGCCGGCCTCGACGAACCCTCCTACACCTCGGCGATGAAGGCCGAGGTCCACCGCCGGCTGTCCATGCCCACCGCGGGCTACGACGGCACCTGAGCCCCGCCGCCCGGGTCCGGCACGCGCCTGCCCCGCCCCGTGCCCCGGGCCCCCGGCCCCGCCCTCCCCGACCCGCCCACCCCTTCCCCTCCCCGCCGCCGGCGACCGCCGCCCGTGCTCCGTTCGCGCCCTGTTCGAACCCCGGCCGCCCCCTCCGTGTCGGCCGGTCCGCCCGGCAGCCCTGTGCGACGCTGGGAAGGGGGCCCGCGGACGGGGTGCGGGCCGGGACGTGAGGCGGGTGCGGCGTGCTCCACGGGCGTTGGCGGACCACGAGCCGCGCGGTGCTGCGGGTCCTGGTGGTCTGGGCGGTCTCGACCCTCACCATGCTGGTGCTGGCCGCCGTCCTGCCGGACTTCCGACTGCAGGCCGACCAGCCCGGCAGCGGGGACAGCCTCACCGAGATCGCGCTGACCGCGGCCCTGGGTGCCGGAGCCTTCGGCCTGCTCACCGCCCTGGTGTGGCCGCTGATCGTACGGGCCCTGCTGCTCGTGCCGGCCCTGGTCCTCGGCCTGCTCGTGTTCTTCCTCAACGGCTCGCTGCTGCTGCTCGCCCTCGACCTGATCCCCGACGGCCGCGGAGAGGCGGCCCCGGAGACCGCCGTCGTGGTGGCCGCCGTCATGTCCGCGGTCGCCTCGGCCACCTCCACCGCCCTCGCCGTCCGCGACGACGAGGCGTACCGCAGGCGGCTCTACCGGCTGGCCGCCCGCCGCCGGCGCCGCCGCGGCCCGCAGGACCGGCCCGGCGGCTCCGGCCTGCCCGCCCCGGGCCTGGTCTTCCTCCAGCTGGACGGCGTCGGGTACGAGGTGCTCCGGCACGCGGCGGCCATCGGGCTGATGCCGACCGTGGCCGGCTGGCTGGACCACAGCCACGAGCTCACCGCCTGGCGCACCGACTGGTCCAGCCAGACCGGCGCCAGCCAGCTCGGCCTGCTGCACGGCTCCAACTTCGACGTGCCCGCCTTCCGCTGGTACGAGAAGGAGAGCGGCACGGTGATGGTCTGCAACCGGCCCACCAGCGCCGCCGAACTGCAGCGGCGCGCCGCCGAGCGCACCGGGCACGCCGGACTGCTGGCCCCCGACGGCGCCAGCCGCGGCAACCTGTTCGGCGGCGGCGCCCACCAGCTCGCCCTCGTCCTGTCCGTCGCCGCCCGGCGCGGCCGGGCCAACCGGTCCCGCGCGGGCTACTTCGCGTACTTCTCCGACCCGGCCAACGCCGTCCGCACCGCCGTGTCCTTCGTCGCCGAGGTGTTCCGCGAGATCGGTCAGTCACTGCGGGCCCGGTGGGCCGGGGACGGCGGCCCGCGGGTGTCGCGCGGCGGGTCGTACCCCTTCGTCCGGGCCTTCGCCACCGTGGTCGAACGGGACGTCGTGGTGGCCGCGGTGATCGGCGACATGCTGGCCGGACGCACCGCCGTCTACGCCGACCTGGTCGCCTACGACGAGGTCGCACACCACTCCGGGCCCCGCGGCCGGGACACCGACCGGGTGCTGGCCCGGCTCGACCGGAGCCTGTCACTGCTCGCCCGGGTCGCCGAGCACGCCCCCCGCGACTACGGGATCGTGCTCCTGTCGGACCACGGGCAGAGTCCCGGGGAAACGTTCCTCGGCCGCTACGGGCTGTCCCTGAAGGACCTGGTGCGGGCCGGCTGCGGACTGCCGGTGTCCCGCCGGGCCGGGCGCACCCGCAGCGGCGCCGAGGCCCGGGCCGCCGTCCGGGCCGCCCTGCACCGGCCGGTGGAGGAGGAACCGGAGGCCGTCCGCGACCGGGAGGAACGGGGGTCCGACCCGGTGGTGCTGGCCTCCGGGAACCTCGGCCTGGTCTCCTTCCCCGACCTGCCGGGCCGGGCCACCCGGGAGGAGATCGACCGGGCCCACCCGGCCCTGCTGGCCACCCTGGCCAACCACCCCGGCATCGGGTTCCTGCTGGTCGACGGAACGGTGCTGGGACCCGACGGTGCGGAGGCCGCGCTGGACGAGCCCGGCGCGGCGGAGGCGCTGCTCGCCGCGTACGGGCCGGGTGCGGCGGACGCGGTACGGCGTACCGACACCTTCCCGCACGCCGCCGACATCATGGTCAATTCGATGTACGACCCGGCCACCGGCGAGGTGCACGCCTTCGAGGAGCAGATCGGCTCGCACGGCGGCCTCGGCGGCGAGCAGACGCACCCCTTCCTGATGTGGCCGACGGTGCTGGCCCCGCCCCCGGCGTCCCTGGTGGGCGCCGAACAGGTGCACGGGGTACTGCGCGGCTGGCTGCGGACGGCCCCGGAGGATCACCGGCCGGAGGCCCCTCAGGGCGGAACCTTTCCCATCGTTCACGCCCTCGCGCCGGACGAAGAACGCTGATTTGGTGCAGTTCCCGCGGTGCCGCACGATGTGGCGACCGTCCACGATGTGAAACACCCGTTCGCCCGTGGCCCCGTGACACCCTCGAAACCCCTGAGGCGCACCACCTGTGAGCACCACCACCCGCAAAGCCCCGGCGTCGCCCTCCGCTCTCGCTCCGGCCCCGTCCCCTTCCGCGAAGCCCGCCGGCCAGGCGCCGCGTTTCGGGCTCCCCATCGCCACGTGCCTGGTCATGGGCAACATCATCGGCGGCGGCATCTTCATGCTGCCGGCCTCCGTCGCCCCCTTCGGGACGATCAGCCTGGTCGCCTTCGGAATCCTCTCCGCCGGCGCCCTCGCCCTCGCGCTGGTCTTCGGCCGGCTCGCCGAGCGCCACCCGCGCACCGGCGGCCCGTACGTCTACGCCCGCGAGGCGTTCGGCGACTTCGCCGGCTTCCTCTCCGCCTGGAGCTACTGGGTCACCGCCTGGGTGTCGAACGCGGCCCTGGCCGTCGCGGCCGTCGGCTACCTCGCGGTCCTCTTCCCGGCCATCGGCGAGCACAAGCTCGCGATGTGCCTGTCCGCCCTCGCCGTGCAGTGGCTGCCCGCGGCCGCGAACCTGGCCGGGACCAAGTACGTCGGCGCCGTCCAGGTGGTGGCCACCGTCCTGAAGTTCGCCCCGCTGCTGCTGGTGGCCGTGGGCGGCCTCTTCTTCTTCGACCCGGCGAACCTGGGCCCCTTCCTCGCCGACGGCCACACCGCCACCGGCGCGGTCTCCGCCTCCGCCGCGATCCTGCTGTTCAGCTACCTGGGCGTGGAGTCGGCGGCGGTCAGCGCCGGCGAGGTCAAGGACCCCCGCCGCAACGTCGGCCGGGCCACCGTCCTCGGCACGGCCGGCGCCACCCTCGTCTACCTGCTGGGGACCCTGTCCGTCTTCGGCCTGGTCGCGCACGACAGGCTGGCCGGCTCGACCGCGCCCTTCACGGACGCCGTCAACGCCATGTTCGGCGGCACCTGGGGCGGCACCGTGGTGGCCGTCGCGGCGGTGGTCTCGATGATCGGCGCGCTCAACGGCTGGACCCTGCTCAGCGCGCAGACCCCGTACGCGGCCGCCCGCGACGGCCTCTTCCCCAAGGCCTTCGAGACCCGGCGGCGGGGCGTCCCCGTCACGGGCGTGATCGTCACGGTGCTGTTCGCCTCGGCGCTCACCGTCTACAACTACACGGCCGGCTCACAGCGCGTCTTCGAGGTCCTGGTCCTGGTCACCACCTTCACGGCCACCGTCCCCTACCTGCTGTCCGCCGCCGCACAGATCCACTTCCTCGCCGCCGGACAGACCGACCGCGTGGACCGGGGCCGCCTGGTCCGGGACGGCGTGCTCGCCGTGCTGGCCCTCGGGTTCTCGATGTGGCTGGTGGCGGGATCCGGCTACGCGGCCGTCTACCAGGGCGTGCTCTTCCTCTTCGCGGGAGTGCCGGTATACGCGCTGATGGCCGCCCGCCGCAAGCGGGCCGAAGCCCAGCGCGACGAAGCCCGGCGCGCCTGAGCGCGCTCCCGGAGCCTGAACGGCGGAAAGCCCCGCGGGAGTACCCGCGGGGCTTTCGCCTCGATGAGCCGGAGGCCCGGTGATCAGTCGAGGTAGTCGCGCAGCACCTGCGAACGCGACGGGTGGCGCAGCTTCGACATGGTCTTGGACTCGATCTGGCGGATCCGCTCACGGGTGACGCCGTAGACCCGGCCGATCTCGTCCAGCGTCTTCGGCTGGCCGTCGTTCAGGCCGTAGCGCATGGAGACCACGCCCGCCTCGCGCTCCGAGAGCGTCCCCAGGATCGACTGGAGCTGCTCCTGGAGGAAGGTGAAGGACACCGCGTCGGCCGGCACGACCGCCTCGGAGTCCTCGATGAGGTCACCGAACTCGCTGTCGCCCTCCTCACCCAGCGGGGTGTGCAGGGAGATCGGCTCACGGCCGTACTTCTGGACCTCGATGACCTTCTCCGGGGTCATGTCGAGCTCCTTGCCCAGCTCCTCCGGAGTGGGCTCACGGCCGAGGTCCTGCAGCATCTGGCGCTGTACACGGGCGAGCTTGTTGATGATCTCGACCATGTGCACCGGGATGCGGATGGTGCGGGACTGGTCGGCCATGGCGCGGGTGATCGCCTGCCGGATCCACCAGGTCGCGTAGGTCGAGAACTTGAAGCCCTTGGTGTAGTCGAACTTCTCCACCGCGCGGATCAGACCGACGTTGCCCTCCTGGATCAGGTCCAGGAAGAGCATGCCGCGGCCGGTGTAGCGCTTGGCCAGCGAGACCACGAGACGGAGGTTGGCCTCCAGCAGGTGGTTCTTGGCCCGGCGGCCGTCCTCGACCAGGATCTCCAGCTCGCGCCGGTACGCGGGCTTGAGGTCCTCCTCCTCTTCGAGCTTGTACTCGGAGAACAGGCCGGCCTCGATGCGCTTGGCGAGCTCGACCTCCTGCTCGGCGTTGAGCAGGGGCACCTTGCCGATCAGCTTCAGGTAGTCCTTGACCGGGTCGGCG
Source organism: Streptomyces sp. NPDC089799 (assembly GCF_040684755.1). Lineage (NCBI taxonomy): Bacteria > Bacillati > Actinomycetota > Actinomycetes > Kitasatosporales > Streptomycetaceae > Streptomyces > Streptomyces sp. NPDC089799. The sequence continues at coordinate 47,268 of NZ_JBFBGR010000002.1, forward strand.
GTGGCACCGGCCACCATGACCGTCTGCGCCGGGGCGTCGTCGTCGTCATCGTCGGACAGCACGAAGCCCTGGGCGCCCTTGGCCGGCTCCTCCTCGGTCTCTTCGTCGAGGTTCTCGAACAGCTCGTCGTTCTCGACGTCGACGGCCTCGTCGGTGTCGGCGTCCTTGGCGGTCTTCTTCGCCGCCGTCTTCTTGGCGGTGGTCTTCTTCGCGGTCGTGGTCTTCTTCGTCGCGCGCTTCTTCGGTTCGGCGGCGACGGAGGCGGTGGCAGCGGCCTCCTCGGTGACGGACCCGGCGGCGGCCGCGGTCGGCTGAGCCGATATCGCCGCAGCGGAAGCCGGAGCAGCGACCGACGTCTTGCGCGCGCCGATCGGGCGCGGCGGGGCGGCGGTCTTCTTCACCGTGGTGCGGGCCGGAGCCGCCGCGGCCTTGCGGGGCTTCTTCGCGGCCGTCTTGGCGGCGGGCGCGGCGCTGACGTGCAGGGCCACACCCTCCTCGTCCAGGACCTGGTTCAGGCTGCGCAGGACCCGCTTCCACTGGTCCACCGGGATGCGGCCGGCCTCGAAGGCCAGGCGCACGTCGTCACCGTTGATGTGACCCTGCTCGCGGCCACGCTCGACGAGCGCGACCAGGGCCTCGGATTCGGCGATCTCCGGAGGGAACGTACGGGACGGGCTGAGCGACACAAGGAGCCTCTCGTTGCGAACAGATAAAGGACGGGCGGGACATCATCGCGCGGACTTCCGGAAACGTCCCCACCAGGGTCGGTATTCCGGTGCCGCGCGAGGACACCTGTCGGTTCATCGGCCGCCCGAGTCGATTCGTTACGCGCGGAATTGAGTGACCTGCGCCACGCTGTGTGCGCCACGGCGTGCGCGCCAGGGCGCGTACGCCCCGAAACAGCCCCCCGGCCTGCGCCGGAGAGACCCGCGGTGGCCCGCCGGGCCGGGTTTCAGCCGGTCTTGCGGGCCTCGATGAGGAAGCGCGCGGTGTGCGCCACGAACGGACCTTCGGCCTCGATCCGCTCGTGCAGCTCACGCAGCCGGTCCCGATGGGCACCGACCGTGAAACCGGGAACCATCCAGATCACCTTCCGCAGGAAGTAGACCACGGCCCCGATGTCGTGGAACTCGGTACGCAGCCGCTCCGAGCGCAGATCGGTGACGACCAGCCCGGCCCCCTCGGCCCCGGCAACCGCGTCGTCGGGGTGCCGGGCCCGCCGGACCTCTTCCGGCTGCGGGCCGAGGAAGTACTCGACCAGCTCGAACACGCTGGACGGCCCCACCTGCTGGGAGAGGTACGTACCCCCGGGTCTCAGCACCCGGGCGATCTCGTCCCACCAGACGGTCACCGGATGCCGGCTGACCACCAGCTCGAAGGCGCCGTCGCCGAACGGCAGCGGCGGTTCGTCGGCGTCGGCGACCACCACCGCGCCCAGCGGGTGGAGCAGCCGGGTGGCCCGCTCGACATTGGGCGGCCAGGACTCCGTGGCGGCCATCAGCGGGGGCAGCGGACCGGCGCCGGCCAGCGCGCCGGCCAGCACCTCACCGCCGCCGGTCTGGATGTCGAGGACCGACCGCACACCGCGCAGCCGCTCGCCGAGCATCCGCTGGTAGCCCCACGACGGACGCTGCTCCGTCGCCCGCCCGTCCAGCCAGGAGAAGTCCCATCCGTCCACCGAGACCGACTCGGCTTCCGCCACGAGATCGTCGAATGTGCGCGTCATGTCTTGATCGTCCCAGCCGGGATACCCGCTTTCCACCGCTTATCGGACCGGCGGGGGAGGGACGGGGAGGGGGGACGGGCGCGGGCCGGGGGCCGGCCGGGGGCGGGGTTGGGCGCGGGCGGGAGAGGGGCGGGCACGGGCCCGGGGCGGGGCCGGGGACGGCCCGCCCGCCGGTCCGGCCCGGCGACTCGACTACAGTGGGCGCCGGGCCGTGACTGGCGTTCGGGTGGATCACCACCGGGGAGCGGCCCGGCGTACGACCGTACGTCGACTGCCGCGCGCCTGGGCGAAACCGCGAACCGCGTACCGCGAAACCGCAGCGACGTTCAGGAGACCCCATGACGACTGCCACCGCCCGCCTCATGGACGGCACCGCCCTCGCCCGCCGTATCACCGAGCAGACCGCCGCCCGCGCCGCCGCCGTCACCGAGCGCACCGGGAAGGCCCCCTGCCTGGCCACCGTGCTGGTCGGCGAGGACCCGGCGTCCGTGACCTACGTCCGCATGAAGCAGAACCGTTGCGCCAAGGCCGGCATCACCTCCCGGCACGTGGCGCTCCCGGCCGAAACCACCACCGAGGAGCTCGTGGCGGTGATCACGGGCCTCTCCGAGGACCCGGAGATCAGCGGCATCCTGCTCCAGCACCCGGTGCCGCACCACATCGACGAGCGCGCCGCCTTCGAGGCCATCGCCCCGGGCAAGGACGTGGACGGCGTCACCATGCACTCCTTCGCCGCCATGGGCTTCGGCCTGCCGGGATTCGTCTCGTGCACCCCCGGCGGCATCATGCGGCTGCTGGAGGAGTACGAGGTCGACCTGACCGGCAAGCACGCGGTGGTCGTGGGCCGCAGCGCGATCCTGGGCAAGCCGGCGGGCATGCTGCTCCTGGAGCGCAACGCCACGGTCACCTACTGTCACTCGCGCACGCAGGACCTCTCCTCGATCGTGCGCCAGGCGGACGTCCTGGTGGCGGCCGTCGGCAAGGCCGACTTCATCCGCGGCGAGGACATCAAGCCGGGCGCGGTCGTCCTGGACGCCGGCTACAACGAGGGCAACGTCGGCGACGTCCACTTCCCCTCCGCAGCCGAACGAGCCTCCCTGATCACCCCGGTCCCCGGCGGCGTGGGCCCGATGACGATCGCGGTCCTGCTGGAGCAGACGGTAACGGCGGCAGAAACCCAGGCGAACCTGGCGGTCTGACCGGCGCGACGGGCGGGAGGGGGCTACGGCGCTGCTGTTGCGGCCCGCTCCACCCCCCAGCCCGACCGGGCCCGGTCGGGGGTTGCCCACCCGCCCCCGGCACCGTGCCGCCGGGCAGACCGACGCAGTCGGTCGGGACCGGGGCAGCGACCGGACTCCGTCGGGACGGGATCATCGGGCCTGGCGGGGTCGGGGCAGCGACCGGACTCTGTCGGGACGGGATCATCGGGCCTGGCGGGGTCGGGGCAGCGACCGGACTCTGTCGGGACGGGATCATCGGGCCTGGCGGGGTGTGGGTGTGCCGGGGCGTTGCCTGGGCGGCGTCACGGGGGTGCCCGGGGGCTGCCCGTCAGTCCTCACTGTCCTTCCGTGCCGGCCGCCGGCGTCAAGCGCGCTCCTTCGTCGCGTCGCCCGTTGGGCGATGGCCCTCTGGGCCACCCTTGACCCCGACGTCCGTCACGGAACGACAAGGACTGTCGGGCGGCCCCCGGGGGAACGGCATGGGGGACCGAGGATCCGTCGACTCTGGCTTCGGCGGGCCGGTCAGCGGCTTGCGCTCGGCCAGCCGCCCTCCGGGCGGAAGCAGGATCGCGGTTCAGGGGATGACTGCACGAAACGACGCCCAGGGCGCGTCAGATCGCTACGTGCTCCTGCCGGAAGGCGAATCCGGCCCGCCTGTGGCCGGACATAAGCCGCCATCGATCGCTACACGGTCCGGGCCGCCCCGGCGGCCGACGGACCGGTGGGTCTGATGCATGCAGATGGCGGCAGACGCCCACGATCGCTACGTGGTTCGAGCCGGTCTCGGCGGCCGACAGGCCGATGGGGCTGGTGCATGTCAGACGGCAGACGGCGGCGCAGGCGACCGCTACTCGCTTTGCTCTGTCGGCGGATGCGGCCTGCCAGGGGCTGGGGAAATGACGCAGATGATCGCCGTTTGCTGCTGCCGGGACGGCGGCAGACAAGCCGACCCGGGCCGGGGCCTTCTGACGTCCGAGGCGGAGGCGCACGCGCGGTCGGGGAGACCGGGCGGCCGCCTGACCGCTCGTGGTGACGAACAGGCCGTCGTTTCATGCAGTCTGCCGCCTCCGGCGGCCGTGGCCGACGGCCGGTGGATCCCGCCACCCGCATTCGCCGTCCGGCGGGAGCGCGTAGCGATCGATGGCGGGTCGCCCCCGCCCGTCTGATCGTCTCCACGGACAGCCTGTCGGCCGCCATTCACCGAATGCGCACGTAGCGATCGATGGCCGCCTGTGTCCGGCCCCTGACGGCCCGCATTCGCCTGCCAACAGAAGCGCGTAGTGATCGATGGCGGCTTATGTTCGGCCCCCGACGGACCGGATCCGCTGAGAGACAGGAGCACGTAGCGATCTGACGCGCCCTGGACACGCTGGCGTGCAGTCATCCCGACGACTGCAACCCCGCATCCGCCCGGAGGGCGGCTGGCCGAGCGGAGCTGCTGCTCGTGCCCGCCGAAGCCAGAGTCGATGGGGCCTTGGGTCCCTCCATGCCGTTCCCCCGGGGGCCGCCCGACAGTCCTTGTCGTTCCGTGACGGTCGTCGGGGTCAAGGGTGGCCCAACGGGCCATCGGCTTGCCGACGCGACGAAGGAGCGCCCTTGACGCCGGCGGCCGGCACGGAAGGACAGTGAGGACTGACGGGCAGCCCCCGGGCACCTCCCTGATGCCGTCCAGGCGGAGCCTCGGCATACCCGCACCCCGCCACGTCCGATGGTCCGCTCCCACCGGAACCCTGCCAACCGCCGAAGCCCTCCCCCCGCCCCCCCCCGCATTACCTGCCAGGTAATCGACCCCCCGCCCGCCCCCGCGGCATTGTTGGGGCATCGGGTTCCGAGGCCGCGCACTCGGTCTCGGGGCCCGGGTTGACCTGTGTGTATTCGGTTTCCGGCCCCTAGGAGGGTTCCCATGTCCGTGACCCTGTTGAACGGTATTGCCCGTACCACCGAGCCCCGTGCCCTGCTGCGGCGGTTCCTGGCGCTCGACGCCGTCGTCACCGGGGCCAACGGGCTTGCGTACGCGGCCTTCGCCGGGCCGGTCGGGGAGCTGATCGGGGTGGGGGAGGGGCTGTTGTTCGAGCTCGGGCTGCTGCTCGTCGTCTACGCCGCCGGAGTCGGCTGGCTCGCTTCGCGGCGCCGGCCGGCCGCGGGCGCGGTGAAGGCCGTCGTGGAGACCAACTACCTCTGGGCCGCGGCCAGTCTGGTGGCGCTGGTCGTGTGGTTCTCGCCGACCGCGGCGGGGATGGTGTGGATCCCGGCGCAGGCCCTCACCGTCGCCGGGTTCGCCCTCGCGCAGCAGCTCGCGCTGCGCTCAACCGCCAAGTGACCGCAAGTACTTCACCGTCGCCGGGTCGGCCGGGAGCATCGTCTCGATGGCCAGCTCGGCGACGGTCACGTCCATCGGGGTGTTGAAGGTGGAGATGGACGACACGAAGGACAGCACCTGGCCGTCGTGTTCGATGACGCAGGGAAGGGCGAAGTACGGGACCGGTTCCGCGGGTTCCGCGTCGCCCGGGCGGTCCGGGACGGGGTAGGCCGCGACCTCGTCGTACAGGGCGCGCAGTGGTTCCGAGCGGGCCAGTGCGATCTGGCGTTCCATCTGGGCCAGCAGGTGTCCGCGCCATTCCTTGATGTTGAGGATCCTGGAGGCCAGGCCCTCGGGGTGCAGGGTGATCCGCATCGCGTTCAGCGGTGCGGTGAGCAGGTGCTCGGGCAGGCCGTCCAGGAGCATGAGGATGCCGCGGTTCGCGGCGATCACGTTGTACGTGGCGTCCACGACCAGGGCCGGGTACGGCTCGTAGCCCGACAGCAGTCGTTCCAGGCCCTCCCGCAGCGTCCCCATCGACGGGTCGTCGAGGGGGGTGTGCGCGTACCGGGGTGCGTAACCGGCCGCCAGGAGGAGGGAGTTGCGGTCGCGCATGGGGACGTCGAGGTGGTCGGCGAGCTTCAGCAGCATCTCTTCGCTGGGCCGCGAGCGACCCGTTTCGATGAAGCTGATGTGGCGGGAGGACGAATCGGCGCGGCCCGCCAGCTCCAGCTGGCTGATGCCGCGCCGCTCGCGCCAGGTGCGGAGCAGGGCGCCCACGGTGACGGGGCCTGTGGTGACGGGGCCTGCGGTGGCGTGGCCTGCGGTGGTGGCAGTCGTCATGGACGCGACGTTAGCCGAACCGGGTCGGCCCTGGTCAGCCCACGTCGAAGGCGTTCCGCAGGCCGAGACGGTATCGCCACCGGTCGTGCCGTTTGAGTGCCTCCACCTCCGGTGCGCGGTACAGCTTCCGGATCGTGCAGCGCGCGGTCGTCGAACCGTCCCGGTCCAGGAGGGAGTTGACGGCGGCCCGGGCGGAGGCGTTGGCGCCCTCCATGGTGGCCAGGTCGATGTCCACCGCCACGTAGTCGCCGCTGAGGAAGAAGTTGGGGATGCGGGTCCCGGCCGTCGGACGGTTGTGGAAGGTGCCCACGGGGTGGATCAGCAACTCGTCCTCGTTGACCGGGTCCGGGGTGCCCAGCCCGCCCACGCCGGGGTCCAGGAACCACGAGTGGAGCGTGGAATCCGTCAGGACCGTGCGTCCCGTGTCGTTGAGGGACGCCTTCAGTTGCGCCCACACCTCGCGGGCGACCTCCTCGCGGGTGCACTGCTTGGCCGTTTTCCCGTACAGGATCCCCGGCTTGTCCCACTCCGAGATGTCCACGGACAGGCAGTCCACCGCCGTGCCGTCGCCGTAGTCGGCGCGGAAGTCGCGGGCGGGCCAGTGCCCGGCCTGCTGGATGGCCGTCAGGGACCAGGGTGAGTCGATGCAGTTGAGGTGGCCGTGGACCAGGGGCGCTCGCGCGGTCAGGTAGAACTGGATGCCGGTCATCCAGTCGGTCTGCAGCAGATCGCAGCGCCCGAGCATCGGGTCCGCGGCGCGCAGGGCCGCGCTCCAGGTGCGGCGGGCGTGTTCGACCGGCATCGCGGAGACGTAGTGGTCGGCGATGACCGTCTGCCGGGCCCCGGCCGGGTCCTCGACCGTGACCCCGCTGACCCGGCCGTCGGCGTACCGGACCTCGCGGACGGTCCAGCCGATCCGGAACTCGACGCCCAGGGAACGGAGGTGTGCCTCCCACGGGTCGATCCACGCCTCGTTGGTGGGGAGGTTGAGGATGCGGTCGGGCGGGCCGTCGGCGCCACGGCCCAGCGCGTTGAAGACGAACGCCTCGCCGAGCGTTCCGACGGTACGGGTGGACGCCTCCTCGGCCTTGGTGGCGACGATGTTGCGGGTGACGCCGATGGCGAGGATCCGCTGGTATTCGGTGGACATCCGGGCGGCCCGGGTGAACTCCCACCAGGGGGTGCGCTCCCACACCTCCTCGCGCCGCTCGTCGCAGCTGGTCAGGAAGACGAGCGCGCGGTCGACGAAGTACGCCGTCTCGTGCAGCGGCAGACGGGCGAGGGTCTCCAGGAAGCCGGTGAGCATCCGGCGGATCTCGTCCAGGGTCAGTTCGGCGGGGGTGTGCCCCGGCCAGGGGATGGGGGCGCGCAGGTCCTCCCGGCCGGCGGCGCGGGCGAACATCATCTCGGGCGGGGCGACCAGGTTGTCCCAGACGCCGTTCGCGTTGCCGGGGAAGGGGATGCGCCGCATCGTCTCGGGCAGGTTGTGGTAGATGCCGGGGATGAAGCGGAAGCCGTGCTCGGCGGGCAGCGGCCGCCGTCCGCCGCGCGCGCTGCCCGGTACGTCCATGCTGCGGGCCTTGCCGCCGAGTGCGCGGCGCTCGTACACGGTGACGGCGTAGCCGCGCTCCGCGAGCTCGTGCGCGGCGGTCAGGCCCGCCACTCCGCCGCCCAGCACGGCGACGCGCCGGGCCGCGGACCCTCCGGCCGCCCCGGACCGGCCGGACTGCCCGGACCCGGTGGGCTCCGCGGCGGCGGCCGGGGACGCCAGGGCGCCGGCGGCGGCCAGTGACCCGGCCGCGCCCGCCGTGCCCGCGAGGAACGTACGCCTGGAGTTGCCGGGGCTGCCGCTGCCGCCGCCGGCGCTGCTTCCGGTGCTCTCGCAATCGCCCGTGCTCTCGCGATCGCCCGTGCTCCCGGAGCTGCCAGGACTGCCGGAGCTGCCGGGACTGCCGGTCTGTGTGGAACCCCTCGTGCGTGCCATGTCGGCCCCCTCTATTACCGCCGGTAACAGTCACGTCCGGCGCAGGAGCATAGGGGTGGCCCGATGGCCACGGAAGGAGCAGAAGAACCCGCGCGCACTATGGCGCGAAAGCTCCCCTCGGGCCCGCGCTGTGCGAACCTTGACCACACGTCATGAAAACGGCCGTGGAGAAGGAGCCGGTGGATGCCGAGTGAGCCGCTGTCGCAGAAGGAGATCGAGGACCGGTTGCGGGAGCTGCCGGGGTGGGCCTTCGAGGACGACCACATCCTGCGCACCTACCGGCTGGGCGGACACATGGAGGCGAGCGCGCTGGTCGCCCACATCGCCGCCGTGCAGCAGGAGTTGAACCACCACTCCGACCTGACCCTCGGCTACAACACCGTCCGGCTGTCGGTGAACACCCACAGCGCGGGCGACACGGTCACCGAGACGGACTTCGAGCTGGCCCAGCGGGTCGAGGACATCGCCCCTGCGCACGGGGCGAGTTGATGCCGCGGATACCCGTACCCGGAGTGGCGCCGGCGGGCGGGCGGCGCACCCGGCCGCTGGTCGACTACGACGCCGAGGCCGAGGCCTACGACGCCACGCGCGGTGGGGTCCCGCGGGCCGAAGCGGCGGCCGCCGCGGTCCTCGGCCTGCTCCCGCCCGGCACCCGCACCGCGCTCGACCTCGGCTGCGGCACCGGCATCGTCACCACCCGGTTGCACCGGCCGGACCTGCGCGTATTCGGCCTGGACGCCTCCTCCGGCATGGCGGCGACGGCCGCCGCCCGCGGGGTCCCGGTGCTGCTGGGCACCGGGACCCGGCTGCCGTTCCGGACGGGTTCCCTGGACGCCGTCACCGCCGTGTGGCTGCTGCACCTGCTGCGCGAACCGGGCACGGCCGCGGAGGTGATCGCCGAGGCCGGCCGGGTCCTCCGCCCCGGCGGGGTGTTCGTCACCACCGTCGACAAGGACGCGGCGCACGACGTCGGCAGCGACATCGACGAGGTGCTGGCCGCGCACCTGACCGCGCGGCCCGCGGACGCGACGGCCGAGGTCGCCGCCCACGCCGCCGCGGCGGGCCTGCGCCCCCACGGCCGGGCGCGTTTCGCCGGCCGCGGCCAGGGGCGCACCCCGAGGGGCGCGGCGAAGGCGCTGCTGGCCGGCCGCTACGCCTCCCGGATCGTCCCGCGCGGCATCACCCCGGCGGAGCTGGCGGCCCGGCTGGAGGCGCTGCCCGACCCGGACGCGCCGCGCGGGGAGCCGACGTACGAGCTGAGGTCCTTCGTCCGGACCTGAGCCGGTCCGGCCATACGGTCCGGCCATACGGGTCCGGCCGTAGGGGGCATGGCGTTGGGGGCATGGCGGACGGGGCATGGCGTACGGGGAAGGCTGTACGGGGCAGCCCGTACGGTCCGCCCGCACCCGGCGTGCCGTACGGTCAGTCCGCCGCCCGCGGTCCGAACGCGAAACCGGAGCCCGACCGGCGGACTTCCACCGCGCCCGGCCCGCCGAAGTGCGCCGGTACCACCAGCTCCCGCTCCTCCGCGGCCCGTTCGAGGATCCGGCGGCGGCTGGCCGCGGCCCGCTCGGGATCAAGGCAGAAGCAGCTGTTGCAGGAGGGGTCGAGGATCTGCACCGGACTGTGCAGCAGGTCCCCGGCGAACACCGCCCGCTCGCCCCCCGACGCCACCCGCAACACGGAGGATCCGGGGGTGTGGCCGGGTGCGGACTCCAGCACCAGGTGCTCGTCGATCCGGTGCTCGCCGTCCCACAGCACCGCCTGCCCGGCCCGGTGGACGGGCGCGATGCTGTCCTCGTAGATCAGCCGGTCGTCCACCCGCCGGCCCTGGCCGTAGCCGTTGTCCGGGCCGAAGTGGAAGTCGTCGGCGGCCGGGATGAGGTACTGCGCGCGGGGGAACGACGGCACCCACGCGCCCTCCTCGGCCCTCGTGTTCCAGCCGACGTGGTCGGCGTGGACGTGCGTGTTGACCACGAGGTCCACGTCCTCCGGCCGTACCCCGGCGCGCGCCAGCAGCCCGAGGAAATCGCCCTCCTGGCGGTGGAACCACGGCGTGCCGGGCCGCTCCCGGCCGTTGCCGACCCCCGTGTCGACCAGGACGGTCCGCCCGCCGCTGCGCAACACCCAGCTCTGCAGCGCCCCCACCGCCTGATCGGCCGCCGGGTCCCAGTGGTCCGGCGCCAGCACGTCCTCGTTGTCCCGCCACATGTCGGCCGTGGAGTCCGGGACCAGGTCCCGGGCGGCCGTGAACGGCCCCTGCCATTCGGTGATCCGGAGGACCTCGACGTCCCCCAGCACGATCCGCTGTACGTGTTCCTTGGTCATGCCGCCGACGTTACGGCGGAACGGTTGAGCATCTCAATGCCCTCTGTGCTCAAGTAAATACGCGTACGTCTCGGTGTTGATGCGGAGGGCGGCCCGGACGTTATGACCGGCGCCGCCGGGCGGATAGCGTGGCCCGATGGACGTGGTGAGTGACGCGATCTCCGCCGTGCGCATCGGGCGCCCCTCCTCCGACCGGGTCCGGATCGGCGGGCGGTGGTGCACGCGGCTCGCCCCGTACGAGGGCGCCGGCTTCCACGTCGTCCTGGAGGGCGGCTGCTGGCTGCTCCCCGACGGCGGGACCCCGGTCACGCTCGGCCCGGGGGACGCCGTACTGCTGCCGCAGGGGACCGGGCATGTGATCGCCGACTCGGCCGCGGACGCGGACACCGTGGCGCGGGCCGTGCCGTTCGAGGTGTGGCGGGAGCGGCGGGAGCGGCGGGATCAGCCGGAGCCGTCGGTGTCGTGGGTGCCGGGTGCGCCGGGGGCGCCGGGGGCCGGCGCTGGGGCAGGCCCGGGCGTCGGGGGCGGTGCTCCGGCCGGGGCCGACGGTACGGAGCTGCTGTGCGGGAAGTACCGGCTCGACCGCAGCCGGGAGCACCCGCTCATGGCGGAACTCCCGCAGGTCGTTCACCTGCCGCACCGGGTGGGTGGCGGACGGACCGAACTCCGGTCCGCCATCGATCTGTTGGGGAGGGAACTGCACACCGGTCGGCCCGGAGCCTCGATCGCGGTGCCCAGCCTCCTCGACCTGCTGCTGGTCTACATGATCCGGGCGTGGACGGCCGAGAGCACGGCCGGTGCCTGGCCGGCCGCGCTCGGCGACCCGGTGGTGGCCTCCGCCCTGCGCGCCCTGCACGCGGATCCCTCCGCCCCCTGGAGCAACGACCGGCTGGCCGCGGAGGCCGGTGTCTCCCGCCCCACGCTGGCCCGCCGGTTCACCGCCCTGGTGGGGCGGCCGCCGATGGCGTACCTGACCTGGTGGCGGCTGACCTCGGCCGCCGCGCTGCTCCGGGACACCCAGGACCCGCTGGCGGCCGTCGCCCGGCGGGTGGGGTACGGGACCCCGTACGCGTTCTCGCACGCCTTCAACCGGGAGTTCGGCACCACCCCCGGCCGCTACCGGGCGGCCGCGGGCACCGGGACGGGCTGAGCCGGCCCGTCCCGTCCCGGCCTCTCTCGGCCCGGTGCCACGAGCGGTGACCGTACGGCAGGCGGCAGGCAGTCCGGCCGACAGGCCCGCAGACCGCCAGGCCCGCAAGACCGGCAGGCCGTCGGTCCGGCGGGCCGGCAGGCCGTCAGGCGGGTTCCAGGCGCCAGCCCTGCGTAGGGGAGTCGGTCTCCTCCCACTGCCGGGCCCAGCCGTCCCCGTCCACGTCCAGCGGCAGGCCGCTGATGCACGCGATCAGCGACACCACACCCGGAGCGTCGAGGTGCTCCTCGACCAGCCACTCCTGGGCGCCGTAGCCGTTGGCCTTCCACAGCTGGACGCGGGTGCCGCTCTCCGTCGAGGCACCCGCCACGTCCAGCCGCTTGCCGCTCGCCTCGTGCACCACGTGGAAGACCCCGCCCCCGCTGTGCACGGGCACCAGCCGCCACCGCTGCGCGGCCGTGCCCGCGGCCTCGGTCAGGTCTCCTACCCGGACCCGCGCACCGCTGCCCGAGCGGCCGCCGTCAACTTCCAGAACCAGGCCGTTCCCCGCGTTGCGCAGCAGGTACACGCCCTCCGTCGGCACCGGCGCCCCCTTCAGACGTCGAAGACGGCCGGGTCGGGGCCGATGCGGCGGCCCGCCGCGCTCGCGCCGAGCGCGTCCAGCGCGGCCAGGTCCTCGGCGTCAAGCTCGAAGCCGAACACGTCCAGGTTCTCCTGGATCCGGGACGGGGTGACGGACTTCGGGATCGCGATGACGCCGTGCTGGACGTGCCAGCGCAGCACCACCTGAGCGGCCGTACGCCCGTGCTTCCGTGCCACCGCCGCGACCTCGGGCAGCGCCAGCAGTTCCTTGCCCTGGCCGAGCGGGGACCACGCCTCGGTGGCGATGCCGAGTTCGGTGTGGACGGCGCGCAGCTCCTCCTGCGGGAACAGCGGGTGCAGTTCCACCTGGTTCACGGCCGGGACGAGCGGGCTCACCTCGCGGAGGCGGCGCAGGTCCTCGGGGCGGAAGTTCGACACGCCGACGGCCTTGGCCCGGCCGCTCTCCGCGATCTCCTCGAAGGTCTGCCAGATGGCCAGGTAGTCGTCGCGCATGGGGCGCGGCCAGTGGATCAGGTACAGGTCGACGTGGTCGAGGGCCAGCTTGGCGAGGGACTCGTCGAACGCGCGCAGCACGCTGTCGCGCTTCCACGTCTCGGCGGGGCCGTTCCAGAGCTTGGTGGTGACGAACAGCTCCTCGCGGGGCAGGCCGGACGCGGCCACGGCCCGGCCGGTCCCGGCCTCGTTGCCGTAGACGGAGGCGGTGTCGATGCTGCGGTAACCCGCCTCCAGCGCGGCTCCGACGACCTGCTGGGCCTCGGCGTCCGGCACCTGCCAGACGCCGAAGCCGAGCTGGGGCATGAGGGTGCCGTTGTTGAGGGTGACGGTGGGGACCTGGGGCGCCTGGTTCACGGCGGGACGTTCCTTCGGGTGCGGTCGGTCGAAGAGACGGACGGTCGGACGGTCAGACGTACGCGGGTACGGGGGTACGGCGTACGGAGAAGGCCAACCGGCCCCCCGACCGGGATATTCCTCCGACTCCGTTCCGGGCGACTCGATGTCCGGCGACCGGGCCGCAGGCGACGGCACCTCAGGCCGTGCCTCCCAGGTACGCCTCCCGGACCAGTGGGTTCGCCCGGACCTCTGCCGCGGTGCCCTCCGCGAGCACGGTGCCGAGGTCCAGCACCACCACGCGCGCGCACAGCTCCATGACGAAGGCCACGTTGTGCTCGACCAGCAGCACCGCGCAGCCCTCGTCCCCGGCGAGCCGCCGCACCACGGCGGCCAGCCGCTCCCGTTCCGGTGCGGACATGCCGGAGGCCGGTTCGTCCAGGAGCAGCACCCGAGGCGGGTCGGCCAGCGCGCGGGCCAGCTCCACCATCCGGGCCCGGCCCACCGGAAGGCCGGCGGCGTAGGAGTCCCCCAGCGGGGTGAGCCCGCAGCCGGCCAGGACCTCCGCGGCCCGGGCCCGCCGGTCCCGGTCCCGGGCTCGTCGGCCGCGGAGTCCGGCGCCGCGCCACTCCTGGGCGACGAGGAGGTTCTCGGCCACGCTGAGCTGGCCGAACAGCTGCTGCCGCTGGAAGGTGCGGCGCATGCCGTGCCGGGCCCGCCAGACGGGGGAGCGGCGGGTGATGTCCGTTCCGTCGAGGAGCATCCGGCCGCCGTCGGGCCGCCGGATCCCGGACAGTACGTCGAACAGGGTGGTCTTGCCGGCCCCGTTCGGGCCGATCAGCCCGCACACCTCCCCGGCGCGCAGCCCCAGTGACACCCCGGTCAGGGCCCTGACCCCGCCGAACCGGACACTGACCCCGGCGGCTTCCAGCACGTACGGACCTCTGTCGGGGCCACTCATCGGCTCATCCCCAGATACGCCTCGGTGAGCCGGTCGGCCTCCACCTCGGCGCGGGGACCGCACCAGGAGATCCGGCCCTCGGACAGGTAGGCGACGGTGTCGGCGATGCCGAGGACGTCGGCGGCCTTCTCCTCCACCAGCAGCAGTGCCGTGCCGGCCGCGCGGAGCTCGATCAGGAGCGAGTGGACGGCGTCCACGATGCGCGGGGCGAGGCCGAGCGAGGGCTCGTCGGCGATGAGCACGTCCGGCGGGCGCTGCAGGAGCGGGGCGAGGGCCAGCATCTGCTGCTCGCCGCCGGAGAGGGAACCGGCGGGTACGGTGCGGCGCTCGGCGAGGCGGGGGAAGCGGTCGTAGACGGCGCCGCGGGCGGCGGCGTCATCCAGGTACAGGGCGAGGTTCTCCTCGATGGTGAGCGCGGGGAAGATGCCGCGGCCTTCGGGCGCGAGCAGTACGCCGGCCCGGGCGCGGCGTACGGTGCCGTCGCGGGTGGCATCGCGGCCGGCGATACGGACGGTGCCCGCGGTGGCGGGCAGCAGGCCGGCCGCGACGCGGCAGGCGGTGGTCTTCCCGGCCCCGTTGGGCCCGAGCAGCGCCAGGATCTCACCCCGCCGCACGGCAAGGTCCACCCCGTGCAACACCACCCCGCCGTCGTACCCGGCACTGACCCCTTCCAACGCCAGCGCAGCGCCCACGCCGACGGCGTACAGGCTCGGGGCCGGCGCCCCCGCGGGATCCGGGGCGGGCCCGCGTGGGTGTTCGGGCGTCCGCGCCCCCGCGGACCGGCGTCCCCCGGCATCCGCCCGGGCGCCGGTCTTCTCGCCGCCGCCCATGCCGGCGGTGTGGGGGTTCGGGGACGCAGCCCCCAGCGGGTGCGGGGCGGAGCCCTGCTCAGGGTCCGGGGCGGAGCCCCGTGCGGGGTCCGGGGCCGTGGCCCCGGTTTCGGGAAGGGGTGGGGTGGGGGAATGCCCCGCAGGGCCGCCCGCCCCTGCGCCCGGCGCGAAGCCCAGGCCGGCCACGGGCCCTGGCCCCGGCCCCGGCCCAGGCCCAGGCCCCGGCCTCGGGACGGGCATGTGGGCGGGCGGGTGGCCCGCCATGGGTGAAGGCTCGGGCGCAGCCGACGGGCCGGGCACGGGCCCCGAAGCAGCCACCGGCGCGGAAGACGACGCGGCAGTCGGAGGCGCAGGAGCAGCCACACGCGCCGGGGCAGGTACCGGCCCCGGCGGCAGCCCCGTCGCGGGCGAAGGCGCGGGCACGGCCGCCGGGCCGGGCACGGGCCCGGCAGGCGCAGCCACCCGCCCCGCCACCGCCGCGCGGCGCCTCGCCAGCCGGACCGGGATCGCCGCGCAGTAGCCGTCCGGGTCGTTCGCCAGCGCCAGGCCGGCCAGGCCGAAGAGGATCACCGGGAGGTGCGCGGAGTCGGTCACCCAGTCCCCGAACAGCGTCGGGACCGCCGCGAACACCAGCCCCGCCACCGCCGCGTACTGCGGCCTCCGCAGCCCCGCCGCCACGGCCACCGCCAGCCACACCAGCCCGGTCATCGCCGTGAAGTCGGTGGCCGTGATCCGCGTGTTGTACGACGCGTAGAGCACGCCCCCGAAGCCGGCCAGCCCTGCCGACACCGTGAACAGCAGCAGCTTCGTCCGCAGCACCGACACCCCCGAGGCCATCGCCGCCGCCGGCGCGGACCGCACCGCCAGCATCGCCCGCCCCATCGGCGAGCCGCGCAGCGCCGTCAGACCGGCCGCCGCCACGGCGGTGACGAGCACCAGCGCCACCCCCAGCGCCCGGTCGTCCCCGAGGTCCACCGGCCCGATCACCGGCCGCGGGATCGCCCACCCCGAGTCGCCGTTCCGCAGCCAGCGCAGCTGGAACAGCACCTGGTCCGCCAGGAACGCCAGCGCCAGCGTGGCCAGGGCCAGCGAGCGCCCGCCCAGCCGCAGCGCCGGCAGGGCGACCAGTGCGCCCAGCAGCGCCGCGACGCACGTGCCCACCGCCAGCGCCGCCACGAACGGCCAGCCGCGGCTCATCAGCAGGCCCGCCACCAGCGCCGCGCCGGTCACGAAGGTGGCCTGGGCCAGCGACACCATCGCGCCGAGGCCCGTGACCACCGTGAAGGACATGAAGACCAGGCCGATCGCCAGGCCCTGGGCGAGCAGCCCGCTCCAGAAGGGGGTCGTCACCGTGTAGAAGGACGCGGCCAGGAGCACCGCGGCCACCGCCCACGCCCCCCACCGCCGCGCCCACGAGGCCCCGGCCAGGTGGTCCAGCGGCGGCGGGTCGGAGGCCGCCGTGCCCGCGGCGCGGGCCCGCCGGGTCAGGACCAGCAGTCCGCCGAAGAGGATGAGGAAGGGGACGGCGGTCCGGAAGCCGGTGACGTCCTCCGCGAAGGAGGCGTACCCGGCCACCAGGTTCTGCAGGACGCCCAGCCCCAGCCCGCCCGCGAACGCCAGCGGCACCGAGGCGAACCGCCCGATGACCGCCGCCGTGGCCGACACGAACAGGAACAGCGTGAAGTCGTGTGCCGACAGGCCCAGGAGCGGGGTGGCCAGCACCCCGGCCAGCCCCGCCAGCCCGGACGCGATCATCCAGGCCACCGAGGACAGCCGGTCGGCGCTGATCCCGCGCAGCTCGGTCAGCGAGCGGTTGTCCACGGCCGCGCGCAGCCGCAGCCCGAGCCTGGTGTGCCGCAGCAGCACCCACAGCGCGGCCGCGATCACCGCCGTCACCACCCAGGTGATGAGCTGGTCGGAGTCGATGCCGACGCCGTCCGTGAGCTGCCAGGACTTCGCCGGGCTCGGCCCGACCCCCGGCAGCCCGAACTGGTTCTCGGCGGGCAGCACCGGCGCCCCGGCGTCCGCCAGCAGCTCCACCGCCCACAGTCCGGCCGCGGGCAGCGCGACCAGCAGGCCGATGGTGGCCACGATCTGTGCGGTCTCGCCGACCCGCGCCAGCTTGCGGAACATCAGCCGGTCGAGCGCCCAGCCGAGGCCGGGCGCCAGGACGAGCACCACCAGCAGGGCGGTCGGCACGGCGGGCAGGCCCAGGCCCGAGTGCAGCTCGTAGAAGACGAGCGCGGACACGTACGCGGTGGCCCCGTGCGCGAAGTTGAACAGCCCGGACGCCGAGTACGACAGCACCAGCCCGGTCGCGAGCAGGGCGTACAGCGCGCCGGAGACCAGTCCGCTCAGCACGAAGACGAGCAGATCCCCCATCCCGGTGACCCCCCGCCCGCGCTACTGGAAGGGGATGGGCCGGTGGCACTTGAACGGGACGGACACCTCGTACGTCCCGTTCCTGAGCTGGACCAGCGCCCCGCAGCCGAAGCTGTCCTTCTGCCCCTTGGGCAGGCTCCGGTCGCCGACCAGGGTGCCGGTGTCGGAGAAGCTCCCCGCGGCGTTCTGGAAGTGGGCGACGCTCAGGTCCCGGCCCGCCTTCTGGGCGATGGCGAGGAACAGGTCGGCCGACATGTAGCCGGTGAGCATGTGCATGTTGAGGGGGACGTCCTTGCCGCCCGCCGCGGCCTTGATGTCGGCCTTGAACCGTTCCATCGCCGGGGACTTGGACTCGAAGGGCTCGAACTGGAGCAGCACGTGCACCCCGTCGAGGGCCTGCCGGGTCGCGTCCTTGGCGAGCAGCCCGGGGTCGTAGTCGGTCGGGTCGGAGATGACGCCCTTGTAGCCGGCCCGCTTGAGGGCGGTGAACAGGCCGATGTTGTTCGGGGTCTGCATCACCGAGACGACCGCGTCCGGTGCCCCGCCGCCGTTGCTGGAGAGGATGTCCTTCACGTACGCCGACCAGTCGCTGGGCACGGCGGTCGCGGGCACGGCCGCCTTCGCGTACGCCACCTCGAAGCCGGCGGCGGCGAAGCCCTGCCGGAAGGTGCGGATGCCGAACTTGCCGGCGTCGCTGTCGTTGGCGATGACGGCGACCGACTTGCCCTTGGCGCCGCCCAGGACGGTGGCGATGCCCTCGGGCCAGGTCTGGTTGATGGTGCCGCCGGGGCTGGGCACCAGGCAGCCGTTGAACCCGTAGATGTAGGTGGGTCCGCAGAAGGAGGGCAGGGTGCCCCAGCCGAAGGTGGGGACCTTCTCCTGCTGGAGGAAGTCGGCGCCGGAGAAGGTGACGGAGCTCATCGGGGAGATCGCGAACACCTTGTCCTGCTGGACGAGTTTGCGGGCCGCGGCCAGGTTCTTCGCCGGGTCCTGGCCGTCGTCCTCGGCGCCGATGTAGTCGATCTTCCGGCCGTTGACGCCGCCTTCGGCGTTGGCCCGCTGGTAGCGGGCGCGGGCGCCGAGGTCGGTGTCCTTCTTGCTGTAGCCGCTGCTGCTGGTCATCGAGACGATGCCGCCGACCTTGATCGAGTCGTCGGTGACGCCGCGGTAGAACTGACCGGAGGACGCACCGCCCTTGTCGGGGCCGGTGCCGTTGCTCGAAGCGGAATTGCAGGCGGAGACGAGCGCCAGGGCCGCTGCAGCGGCGGCCAGGGTGCGGATCGGTCGCAACATGTCGGGTACACCCCTCCGGTCGGAATTCCCGCATTCTGTGCGTGACCTGACGGACCGTCAAGAAGTTGCACAGCCGGAGTGACGATCAGTCAGAAACCGTTATCGACGGCGGTCGGCGACGTCCGCCCTGCGCCCCGCCCGCCGGTAGAGCTCCGCGACCTCGGCCTCGTACGCCGTCTCGATCGCCCGCCGCTTCAGCTTCAGCGACGGGGTCAGCAGCCCCCGCTCCTCGGTGAACTGCTCCGGCAGCAGCCGGAAGTCCCGGATCGACTCCGCCTGCGAGACCAGGGTGTTCGCCGCCACCACCGCCCGCCGCACCTCCGCCACCAGCTCCACGTCCTGCACCAGCTCGGCCGGCGTCATCTGCGGACGCCGCCGCATCGACAGCCAGTGCGCCACCGCCTCCGGGTCCAGGGTGACCAGCGCGGCGACGTACGGCCGGTCGTTGCCGACCAGGACGCACTGCGACACCAGCGGGTGCGACCGCACGCGCTCCTCCAGAGGGGCCGGCGAGATGCTCTTGCCGTTGGACGTGACCAGGATGTCCTTCTTCCGGCCCGTGATCGTCAGGTACCCCTGTGCGTCCAGCCGCCCCAGGTCCCCCGTCGCCAGCCACCCGCCGTGCAGCACCGCCTCCGTCGACCGCGGGTCGTTGAGGTACCCGGCGAACACGTGGGCGCCGTACAGCCACACCTCCCCGTCGTCCGCGATGTGCACCGAGGACCCCGGGATCGGCGTCCCCACCGTCCCGTACTTCGTCGCGCCCGGCGGATTCGCGGTCGCCGCCGCACTGGACTCGGTCAGCCCGTACCCCTCGAACACGGATATCCCGGCCCCCTCGAAGAACAGCCCCAGCCGCCGCGACATCGCCGAACCCCCCGACATGGCGTGCCGCACCCGGCCGCCCAGCGCCGCCCGCACCTTCCCGTACACCAGCTTCTCGAACATCCGGTGCTCCATCCGCAGCGCCGCCGACGGCCCCGGCCCCGTACGGAAGGCCCGCTGCTCACGCGCCTCCGCGTACCGCACGGCGACCTCCACGGCCCGCTCGAACGGACCGCCCCGCCCCTCCGCCTCGGCCGTACGGCGCGCCGCCGCGAAGACCTTCTCGAAGACGTGCGGCACGCCCAGGACGAACGTCGGCCGGAACGCCGCCAGGTCCGGCAGCAGCTCCGCCGCGGCCAGCACCGGCTGGTGCCCGAGCTTGACCCGCGCCCGTACGGCGGCCACCTCCACCATCCGCCCGAACACGTGCGCCAGCGGCAGGAACAGCAGCGTGGACGCCGCCCCGCCGGGCCCGCCCCCGAACACCGACTCCCACCGCTTCACCATCGTGTCCGCCTCGTACATGAAATTGCCGTGGGTGAGCACGCAGCCCTTCGGCCGGCCGGTCGTCCCCGAGGTGTAGATCACCGTCGCGACGGAGTCGGGCGTGACCGCCCGGCGGTGCCGGTGCACCGCCTCCTCGTCCACCTCCGCGCCGTCCGCGACCAGCCGCCCCACCGCACCGGTGTCCAGCTGCCACAGCCGCCGCAGCTGCGGCAGCCGGTCGATGACCGAGCCGACCGTCATCGCCTGGTCCTCGTCCTCGACCACACAGGCCACGCACTCCGAGTCGCGCAGGATCCAGTGCACCTGCTCGGCCGAGGAGGTCGGGTAGACCGACACGGGCTGGGCGCCGATCGCCCACAGCGCGAAGTCGAAGAGGGTCCACTCGTACCGGGTGTGGGCCATGACCGCGACGCGCTCCCCGAACCGCACGCCCTGCGCCAGCAGCCCCTTGGCCAGCGCCAGGACCTCCGCGCACAGCTGACCGGAGGTCACATCCAGCCAGACCCCCTCCGTCTTCCGGCCGAGGGCCACCCCGGACGGGTCCTGCCGGGCATGCTGGAAGACGGCATCGGCCAGCCCTCCGGCGGGCGCCGCCGTGACCACGGGTGGAACGCTGTATTCGCGCAAGGCCCCGGCTCCTCTCCGTATCGGACCGGTGACGCTATCGGCATGCCCGCCCCCACCAGCACTGTTCGGCGAAAACCTCCACGAGATCCACTCACGGCGGCAGGGTTACGTCAGGTCGGGCCCGCGATGCTCCCCTCCGCACCGGAACGAAGGCGGGCTCACGCCGCCCGCGGTACGGGAACGAAGGCGGTCTCACGCCGCCGCGGCACGGGAACGACGGCAGGCTCACGCCGCCGCCACACGGCGACGAAGGCGGGCTCGGGCTGCCCGCCGCACGGGTGATCGGCAGGGCCGTCCGGCTCCGCGCACGGCCCTGCCGCCGACCCCGCCGCCCGCCCCCGTGATCGGCTGACGTCAATCCCCTGCCGATCCGAAAAGGTGATCACCGGTGAACCGAGCCCGCACCCTCGCCGTGGCCGTCGTCGTCCCGTGCCTGCTGGCGACCGTGGCGGCGGGCACGGCCACCGGGGCCGATGTCCCCGCTCCGGCCGCCGCTCCGGCCGCGAGGCCGTCCGTTCCGCACTGCGTCACCATGGACGGCTCGGACCTGAACGAGCTCTACGGCGTCAAGTACCGCATCATCGGCCCCTCGACCTGCCGGACGGCCGTCCAGGGCGAGAAGTGGGTACGGACCGTCTCGCCGTGGTTCACGGCGCCCGGCGCCGCCGGGGCCGTCTACCCGGAGGGCTACCGGCCGTCCCGGCCCGATCCCATCGACGACTTCAACTCCAAGTTCGTCAGCGCCACCTACATCCAGGACCGCGGCACGGCACAGGAGAAGAGCATCACCTTCAAGCGGAAGGAAGTCCTGCGGACCGGCTTCGTCGACCCCACCTCCGGGCTCTCGTATTCCGCCGCCGTGTCACCGCCGCTGAAGTCCCTGGCGGTCGGCCTGCACACGTCCACCGTCCTGTTCACGCTCAAGGCGGAACACTGCGACGGCCTCGGGACCGTCCGGGAGGAGAACTGCCTCCCCGCCGGGACGTTCCTGTGGGCGGTCGACACCCCCTTCGAGGTCGTACCGCGCCCGGGCCAACCGGCCGGGTCCTGACGGCCGAGGGCGCGGGCGCCGGATTCGCCGTGTGCCCACCTCCCCCCAGACTCCGTCCGGGGGAGGCCCACCCCCAGGCTCTCGGCTTCGCTCCGGCAGGGGGACTCCCATCGCCCTGCGGCACGCCTGCCCGCACGGCGGCGGCATCCGGCCGCCGAGCCCCGCCCGCCGGCGCGGGGCGAGGCCGGACCCCGCAGGCGGCGTCGGCCGCTACGCGGGGCGGCTCAGGCGGTCCCCGCCCGAGAGGATCGCCGCGGCCAGAGCCTCCGCCGCCGCCCCGCCCGTACCGCCCCGCCCCCGCAGCAGCGCGAACTCCACCGGCCCCAGCTCCGGCAGCCCCGGCACCCGGACCAGCCCCGGCGGGATCAGCCCCCGCGTGTGCGCCATCACGCCCAGCCCCGCCCGCGCCGCCGCGACCAGCCCGTTCAGGCTTCCGCTCGTGCACGCGATCCGCCAGGCCCGCCCCTCCTGCTCCAGCACCTCCAGCGCCCGCGCCCGGGTGATCCCCGGCGGCGGGAAGACGATCAGTGGCACCGGCCGGTCCGGGTCCAGCCGGAACCCCTCCGCCCCGATCCACACCATCCGGTCCCGCCACACCAGCCGGCCCCGCTCGTCGCCCGGCCCGCGCCGCTTGGCCAGCACCAGGTCCAGGCGACCCTCGTCCAGCCGCTCGTGGAGCGTGCCCGACAGCTCCACCGACAGTTCCAGGTCCACCTCGGGATGCTCGTGCCGGAAACCCTCCAGGATCTCCGGCAGCCGGGTCAGCACGAAGTCCTCCGAGGCGCCGAAGCGCAGCCGCCCCCGCAGCCGGGTCCCGGCGAAGAACGCCGCCGCCCGCTCGTGCGCCGCCAGGATGGTCCGCGCGAACCCCAGCAGCGCCTCGCCGTCCTCGGTCAGCTCCACGCTGTGCGTGTCCCGCAGGAACAGCGGCCGCCCGGTCGCCTCCTCCAGCCGCCGCACGTGCTGGCTGACCGTGGACTGCCGTACGCCGAGCCGCGCGGCGGCCTGCGTGAAGCTGAGCGTCTGCGCCACCGTGAGGAAGGTCCGCAGCTGAACGGGGTCGTACACACCGCCCACCCTACGCCGCTCATCGCGATCCGTGATGGCAGTCAGAGCCGTGAACGGGGTTCCCGATCACAGCCCGCCCCGCGACCATGGAGGGGACCCACCCATGGAGCAGCACCCCGCCGCGGGGCGCCCGCCCGCTCCCCGACCGGATGAGCTGAGCACCTCATATGCGCCGCCCGCAGATCCCCGCCTGGCTGCCGCTGGACCCGTACATCCTGGCCCTCGTCGGCACCGTGGGCCTCGCCGCCCTGGTCCCCGCGGCCGGAGCCGCGGCCGGCCTCGCGAGCGCGGCCGCGACCGGCGCCGTGGCCCTCCTCTTCTTCCTCTACGGGGCCCGGCTCTCCACCCGCGAGGCCCTGGAGGGCCTGCGCCACTGGCGCCTCCACCTCACCGTCCTGGCCTGCACCTTCGCCGTGTTCCCGCTGCTCGGCCTGGCCACCGCAGCCCTCGTCCCCGGGCTCCTCGACGGCCCCCTCCACAACGGGCTGATCTTCCTCTGCCTGGTCCCGTCCACCATCCAGTCCTCGATCGCGTTCACCTCGATCGCCCGCGGCAACGTTCCCGCCGCCATCTGCGCGGGATCCTTCTCCAGCCTGGTCGGGATCGTGCTCACCCCACTGCTGGCCGCCGCCCTGCTCGGCCGCAGCACGGGCGGCCTCTCCCCGGACTCCCTGCTGAAGATCGTCCTCCAGCTGCTGCTGCCGTTCGTCCTGGGCCAGCTGCTGCGCCCCTGGATCGGCGGTTTCGTGACCCGCCGCAAGAAGGTCCTCGGCTACGTCGACCGGGGCTCCATCCTGCTCGTCGTCTACGCCGCCTTCAGCGCGGGCATGGCCGCGGGGGTCTGGCAGCAGGTCAGCCCCGCCAGACTCGGTGGACTGGTCCTCGTCGAGGGCGCACTGCTCGCCGTGATGCTCCTGGTCACCTGGTACGGGGCCGGACGCCTCGGCTTCGGCCGGGAGGACCGCATCGCCATACAGTTCGCGGGCTCCAAGAAGAGCCTGGCCGCCGGACTTCCCATGGCCAGCGTGCTGTTCGGGGCGCAGGCGAGCCTGGCCGTGCTCCCGCTGATGCTGTTCCACCAGATGCAGCTGATGGTCTGCGCGGTCCTGGCCCGCCGCAGGGCCCAGGCCCTCGAAGCCGCAGAGGCCGCCGAGGCCACAGAGACCACCGAGGTCAAGGAGGCCGCCGGGGCCGAAGCCGCGGCGGACCGGCCCGGCGCGGACTCCCAACTCCCGCCCCGCCGCGACCCGGAGGGGTCGGCAACCGCTACCGTGCGGTAGTGACCTGGATACGCCCCCTCGCCGCACACGGCCCGCGTCCCTGCACCCTCGTCGTCTGCCGCGGGTGCTGCTGCGGAACCGTCCGCAAGAACCCCGGCACCGACCACGCCGCCCAGCTGGCCCGCCTCCAGGCCGCCGCGGACGCCTCCGACGGCCGGCTGGCGGTCCGTACCGTCGACTGCCTCGGGCCGTGCGCCCAGGCCAACGTGATCGTCGTGCAGCCCACGACGGAGGCCCGGCGGCGCGGGGCCCGCGCGGCCTGGTTCGGCTGGGTCCTGGACGACACGGCCACCGACGAGGTCATCGACTGGGCCCTCGCGGGCGGCCCGGGCACCGCCACCCCGCCCCCGGCCCTGGACCTGCACCGCATCGAACCCCCGGCTCCGGAACCGGCCAAGCGGCGCTCCCGCCGCCGCTGACCGGGAGCGGCCGCCTCGCCCCGGCCTGCTCGCCCCGGCCCGGGTGAGCAGGTCAGCCCGCCCCGGGGCCGGCCGGGGAACCCGCCTCCTGCCGCTGCTCCTGCCCTTGCTCCAGCAGGATCCGCTGCTCACCCGCATAGATGTTCATGTCCCCGCCGCGCAGGAACCCCACCAGGGTCAGACCGCTCTCCAGCGCCAGGTCCACCGCCAGCGAGGACGGCGCGGACACGGCCGCCAAGACCGGTATGCCGGCCATCACGGCCTTCTGCGCCAGCTCGAACGAGGCCCGGCCGGACACCAGCAGGACCGTCCCGGCCAGCGGCAGCCGGCCGTTCCGCAGCGCCCGTCCGACCACCTTGTCGACCGCGTTGTGCCGGCCCACGTCCTCGCACAGCTCCAGCAGCTCGCCGCCGGCCGTGAACAGCCCCGCCGCGTGCAGTCCGCCCGTGCGGTCGAAGACCTTCTGCGCGGCCCGCAACCGGTCCGGGAACCCGCCGAGCCGCTCCGCCCCGACCCGTACGGGGTCCTCGGCCAGCCCGTCGGCGAACCTGCTCGCCGTACGCACCGCGTCCAGGCTGGCCTTGCCGCACAGTCCGCAGGAGGAGGTGGTGTACACGTTCCGTTCGAGCGAGATGTCCGGGACGGGGACCCCGTCGGCGAGCCGGACGTTGACCACGTTGTAGGTGTTGGACCCGTCCTCGCCCGCGCCCTCGCAGTAGGTGACGGCCGCGACGTCCGAGGTCGCCCCCAGCACGCCCTCGCTCACCAGGAAGCCCACCGCCAGCGCGAAGTCGTCGCCCGGCGTGCGCATGGTGATGGCCAGCGGCCGGCCGTTGAGCCGGATCTCCAGCGGCTCCTCCGCCACGAGCGTGTCGGGGCGCACCCCGACGGCTCCGCTCCGGACGCGCACCACGCGCCTGCGTTCGGTGACCCGTCCCATGGCGATCAGTCCGTCCGTTCCTCGTCGCGCCCGGCCCCACAGGCGTGCGCGGTCCCGCCCCCATTCTCCTTTACGCCAGGAAGTGCCTCGGGACTCTCCAATTCGGGTGGTCGAATCCTGTCGGTTCACCTGCACCCGTACCCACCGGTAGCAGGCCAAGCTGGACCGTCCTGACTGTCGTACGAGGGGGAAATGCGCCCATGACCGGTTCACGCGTGGTGGCGTTGGGGCACTACCAGCCTGCCAAGGCTCTGACCAACGAAGACCTCGCGGCCCTGGTCGACACCAGCGACGAATGGATCCGGTCCCGCGTCGGCATCAAGACCCGGCGCGTCGCCGGCCCCGACGAGCCGGTCGACGACCTCGCCGCGCAGGCTGCGGGCAAGGCCCTGGCCGGTGCCGGTCTCGGCCCGGACGACATCGACCTGGTCATCGTCGCCACCTCCACCGCGATCGACCGGTCCCCGAACACGGCCGCCCGGGTCGCCGCCCGCCTCGGCATGGGCGGGGCGCCCGCCGTCATGGACCTCAATGTGGTCTGCTCCGGCTTCACCCACGCCCTCGCCACCGCCGACCACGCCATCCGGGCCGGCTCGGCCACCCGCGCGCTGGTGATCGGCGCGGACAAGATGACCGAGGTCACCGACTGGACCGACCGCACCACCTGCGTGCTGACCGGCGACGGCGCCGGTGCCGCGGTGGTCGAGGCGTGCGGCCCCGACGAGGCGCCCGGCATCGGCCCGGTGCTGTGGGGCTCGGTCCCCGAGATGGGACACGCCGTCCGCATCGAGGGCACCCCGCCGGTCTTCGCCCAGGAGGGCCAGTCCGTCTACCGCTGGACCACCAGCAGGCTGCCCGCCCTCGCCCGCAAGGTCTGCGAGAAGTCCGGCACCGCCCCCGAGGAGCTCGCAGCCGTGGTGCTCCACCAGGCGAACCTGCGCATCATCGAGCCGCTCGCCGCCCGCATCGGCGCGGTGAACGCGATCGTCGCCAAGGACGTCGTCGACTCCGGCAACACCTCGGCGGCCAGCATCCCGATGGCCCTGTCCAAGCTGGTGGAACGCGGCGAGATCCCGTCCGGGGCGCCGGTCCTGCTCTTCGGCTTCGGCGGCAACCTCTCCTACGCCGGCCAGGTCATCGCCTGCCCCTGACCCCGCCTGGCCCTGACCCTGCCTGGCCCTGACCCCGCCGGCCGGCCGTACGCGTCCCGCAGGGGCGGCACGCGTACGACGGCCTGCGTACGACGGCCCGCGCCGGTCAGCCGGCCGGCCCGGCCAGGGCCACGGACCCCCGGGCGGTGGCCCGAGTCTCCGTGAGCAGCGCGCCGACCAGCACCAGCACCAGCGCCACCAGCTGCGAGGTGGCGTTCAGCCGCATGCCGGCCGGCACCGTGGCGAGGACGAGCACCAGTGCAACGGCCCGGTGGCCGACGGACCCGATCCGCAGCGCCCGGCGGAACAGGATGTTCCCGGCCAGGAACAGCGCCACACCGCCGGCCAGGGCCACGGCCGGCCCGGCGGCCAGGTGGTCGGTCAGGTGTCCGCAGGCCTTCTTCACCCCCGCCGCGAACACCGCGATGCCGATGAGCATGGGCAGGAAGGCGTAGTAGTACGCCAGGATCGCCAGCTTGAAACGCCGCTCCGGCTGCGTCTCCGCGAAGACCTCCTCCGCGCGGCCCTCGTCGCCCACGAAGTACATCCACCACAGCGACGACGCCACCGCCAGCGCCAGGAAGGCGCCTCCCGCGATCCCGAAGGTCAGCGGCAGCCCGCCCACCCCGATGCCGATCGCGATCACGGACTCGCCGAAGACGATGATGAGCAGCAGCCCGTGCCGCTCCACGAGGTGCGCGGCGCTCATCCCGCCCAGCTGCTCCCCGACGGTCTCCCCGGAGGCGGTGTCGTCCTCCTGCCGGCCCTGCCCGGGGGTCGTCACCCGGCGCATCAGCACCGGCGTCGCGAACTGCAGGAGCAGCGCCAGCATCCACAGGGCGAAGGCCGGCCACCCGTCGAAGGCCCCGGCCGCGGTCACCGCCGCCGCGCACAGCACATTGGGCAGCGCGAACCACACCACGCCGAGGCCGTGCGCCTGCGTGTACAGCGCGCCGTGCACCAGGACGGCCAGCAGGTAGCCGAGCCCGAAGGCGATCCCGCCCGCGCCGAACGCGGTGGGCACGGCCAGCGCGCACACCAGGAACGCGCCCATCGCCACCATCAGCGCCACCCGCCGGCCGGCCCGGTCCGGCGGCACCTGGTTCGTCAGGTGCGCGTAGCCGCCGTACATCCAGAACAGCACGGTGAAGATCAACACGACCTGCCCGAAACCCCGCAGGCTGAGG
Organism: Streptomyces sp. NPDC089799; assembly: GCF_040684755.1. NCBI lineage: Bacteria > Bacillati > Actinomycetota > Actinomycetes > Kitasatosporales > Streptomycetaceae > Streptomyces > Streptomyces sp. NPDC089799. Next base: position 74,770 of record NZ_JBFBGR010000002.1, read on the forward strand.
TCATCGGCGAGCAGCACCGTCAGCTGCGTGACGGTGAAGACGAAGACGAGGTCGAAGAAGAGCTCCAGCGTGCTGACGCGGTGCTCGGTTTCCATCGGTGTGGCTCCCCCCGGATCAATGGTCGAGAGGTATCCGACCGGTCCGCACTCCCCGTGTCCAGCCGGTATCACCGTCCGGACAGCCGGCGCTGCCCCCGCGCATGCCAGCTGACCACGGAATATGTGGTCGAGGACCACCTGAAACCCCTGCTATTGTTGTCCATGTCGCCGCGGGAAACCGGGGCCGACCACCGGTCCGGGTGGCGGAATGGCAGACGCGCTAGCTTGAGGTGCTAGTGCCCTTTATCGGGCGTGGGGGTTCAAGTCCCCCCTCGGACACCAGCAGGAACCCCAGCTTTTGCTGGGGTTCTTTTGCGTTTCCGCCGCGTTCCGGCCGGCCGCGCCGGCGTACCGGCCCCCGCGGGGATGATCCCCGCGGGGGCCGGCCCTCACATGCCCAGGACGAGCAGGTGCTCGGTGTGGGCGTACGGGGTGAAGGGGGTGAAGGTGTGCGGCAGGGCCAGGGTGGGCGGTTCTTCGGGGCCCGGGTCCGGGGCGTCGAAGAGGTAGGCCGTCTCCGAGGACGGGTCGCTCACCAGGTGGGGGCCTCCCGCGGCCGACGGGTCCCGCGCCGGCAGCGGCGTACGGAAGACGCTGCGGAGGTGGCGGAGGGCTTCCGGGCCGGTCCGGGCGGCGGGGGCCGCGTCCGGGGGTAAGGCACCGGTCAGCAGGAGGGCCAGGAGGACCGGCACCGTCTTGTGGCGCAGGGCCGCGGTGGCCGAGTGCAGGCGGTGGGCGTGGGCGGCCGGCATGGACAGGGCCAGGCAGCCGGCCTCGTCACCGGTGGTGATCGGTACCGCCGAGCAGACCACGCCGGGGGAGTACTCCCGCAGGTCGAAGACGGGGTCCCCGGGGGCCACCGAGTCCAGGGCGGTGAACAGCACCCTGCTGTCGGTGATCGTCCGGGCGGTCAGCCGGGCCGGCTTGTGGCGGGCCACGTGGTCGGCCCGGCCGTCGTGGTCGAGCTGGGTGAGCAGGCACTTGCCGACCGCGCTGGCGTGCGCGGCCATCCTGAAGTCGAACCACTCGTCCACCGGCGGTGCGGCCGGGCCGTCCGCCATCTGGGTGATCCGCACCTCGCCGTCCGCGTACCGGCTCAGGTACACGGCCGCCCCGGTGCTGTCCCGGGCCAGGGCCAGGGTGTGCTGGAGCTGGGCCGCCAGGCCGTGTCCGCCGGGCGCGGCCAGCCGGGCCAGGGCGGGTCCCGGGGCGAAGATCCCGTCCGGGGTGCGGTGGGCGAACTGCTCCTCGCAGAGCATGGCCAGCATCCGGCGGAGTCCGGGGCCCGTGAGGCCGGTCTCCCGGCCCAGCCGGTCGCCGCGTACGCCCTGGGGGTGACGCTGCAGGGCGTGCACGAGGTCCAGCGCGTGCCGGGCCTCCTCCTCCGATCGGCTGCCCGCGTCGCCCACCGAGGTCCGTTGCGCGCCGGCGGTCAGCGCCGGGTGACGCAGCGGGCCGGGGGAGTGGCGGGGGCGCGGCGGGCCGGCGTGCCTGTTCCGTGTGGATGCCGATGCCGATGCCGATGCCGATGACGGTGACGGTGACGGTGACGGTGTTGGGCTTGGGATTTCCGTGTCGCCTCGTGCGTCTTCTGCGGCTGTGTTCGTGGTGCTCGTGGTGCTCGTGGTGTTCATGGTCGTACGTGCCGCCGAGGCCGGTGCGGTCATCGGGACCAGTGCGGCCAGGGCCCGTTCCAGGCCGCGCCTGGGGAGCGGAACCGGGCCCACGTCGATGTCGTCGAGCTGGACGACGTAGCGGCGGACGGCGGTCTGGCCGTGGACCAGGGGCTCACGCGCCTCGCGGGTGGTCGGCGGGGTGAAGCCGCCGCGCACCAGCTCCCTCGCCCAGACCCCTGCGTCGTCGTGCTCGCCGCGGCGCGAGTGGTCGAGGAACAGGCAGTACGCGCCCTGCTCGCTGCCGGATCCGGCGGTGTACTGCCACCAGAACCGGGCCCCGTCCCGCAGCCCCGCCAGGTGCAGCAGGCAGGCGAACACCTGGGCTCCCTCCAGGTCGGTGTGGTCGCCGTTGACGAAAGCGGTCAGTACGGCGGCCGCCCCGGGCGCGCACACCGCGGCCATCGCGACGGCCTTCAGGTCCCGCCAGGCGCGCTCGGCGTCCACCGGGGTGTCCTGTGCCGGGTCGCTCCAGGCGGCCCGTGCCGGGTCCGGGCCGGGACCGGCACCGGGGTCGGCAGCGCCGGACAGGCGTGCGCAGGACCCGGGCCGGCCGGCCCGGGCGCGCAGGAGCCGCGCCTCGGCGGCCGCGAGATCGTAGTGCGGGTAGCGGTCGCGGACTCCCGCCCGGGCCAGGAACTCGGCGAGCGAGCGTGGCCGGGGGGCGCCGTGCGGCGGGTACCGGTCGTTCATGACTCCCGCTCCCCGACCCGCACCCCGGAACCGGGCGTGTCGAGCAGTCGTGCGAGCCGCCGCAGGGCCTGGCTGAGGTGGGAGCGGAGAACGGCCTCCTCCACGCCCATCACCGCGGCCGCCTCGCCGGTGGTGCAGTGCAGTCCGTACCGGAGCAGTACGGCGTCCCGCTGGCGCTCGGCCAGGCGGGACACCGCGGAGTAGAACCGGATGGTGTCGGTCAGCACCTCGTACGGATCGACGACCGCCTCCCTCAGTGCCGCCTCGAAGGCGGTGATGTCCATCGGCGCCGAATGCCGGTCCCGTTTGCGTTGCTGGTCGACGATCCGGTGTTTGAGCACCGTCCAGGCGTAAGCCTCCAGTCGGTCCATGTGAAGCATCCGCAGCCACTCGTTCATGATCGCTTCGAATGTGGCGTCGACCGCGTTCTCCGCATCCGCGTCCGAGCCGAGCTGGAGGTACGCGAATCTCATGTACGCGGGCCGCCGATCCGTATGGAAGGCCCAGTACGACAGTCGTGCGCTCGGCTGCCACTGACTCATGGGCATGGGCTGCCGTTGTTGTCGCCGGCTGGGCAAACCCACGGCCCCACTGGACTCCTCCGGTCCGCCATCGGTCAACGTTCCACCTTCCCCTCGGGGCACGGGAGGCATGGGCCTCCACCATGTCAACGCGCGGGGGTCACGGAGTGTGCGGTGAAGAACACTGGTGGCATTACGTTCGGTGATGATCGTTGGATGATCGGTTCCGACCGGTGGACCGCGGACCGCTGCAGCCCCGCGGTTCGATACGATGAGTCCCTTCGCGACCGGTAACACACCGCATATATGAATGGAGCATCCGAGGATGGCTCGACACCTGATCACCAGCGCGCTTCCCTACATCAACGGGATCAAGCACCTGGGCAACATGGTCGGGTCGATGCTTCCGGCGGATGTGTACTCCCGGTACCTCCGCCAGCGCGGCCACGACGTCCTCTACATCTGCGCCACCGACGAGCACGGCACCCCCGCCGAGCTGGCGGCCAAGGAAGCCGGGCTCTCCGTCGCCGACTTCTGTGCGCAGGCGCACGACGCCCAGAAGGCCGTCTACCAGGGCTTCGAGCTGTCCTTCGACTACTTCGGCCGCAGCTCCTCGCAGCAGAACCGCGAGATCACCCAGCACTTCGCGCGGCAGCTGCAGCAGAACGGCTTCATCGAGGAGCGCGCGATCCGGCAGGTCTACTCGCCGGTCGACGGCCGCTTCCTCCCCGACCGCTACGTCGAGGGCACCTGCCCGCACTGCGGCTACGACAAGGCCCGCGGCGACCAGTGCGAGAACTGCACCCGCGTGCTCGACCCGACCGACCTGATCGACCCGCGCTCGGCGATCTCCGGCTCCACCGAGCTGGAGGTCCGCGAGACCAAGCACCTCTTCCTGCTCCAGTCCAAGCTGCAGCACGAGGTCGAGGCGTGGGTCGCGCAGCACGAGGAGGAGTGGCCGCAGCTGGCCTCCTCCATCGCCCGCAAGTGGCTGACCGAGGGCCTGCACGACCGCGCGATCACCCGCGACCTCGACTGGGGCGTCCCGGTGCCGGCCGACACCTGGCCCGAACTGGCCGCCGAGGGCAAGGTGTTCTACGTCTGGTTCGACGCGCCCGTCGAGTACATCGGCGCGACGAAGGAGTGGGCGGACGCCGCCCCCACCGACGGCGAGCACCGCGACCACAAGGCCTGGTGGTTCGAGGCCGAGGACGTCCGCTACACGCAGTTCATGGCCAAGGACAACGTCCCGTTCCACACGGTCATGTTCCCGGCCACCGAGCTGGGCGTGCGCGAGCCGTGGAAGATGGTCGACTACGTCAAGGCCTTCAACTGGCTGACGTACTACGGCGGCAAGTTCTCCACCTCGCAGAAGCGCGGCGTCTTCACCGACCAGGCGCTGGAGATCCTCCCGGCCGACTTCTGGCGCTACTTCCTGATCGCCAACGCCCCCGAGTCCGACGACTCGTCGTTCACCTGGGAGCACTTCACCGCCACGGTCAACAAGGACCTCGGCGGCACCCTCGGCAACTTCGTCAACCGCGTACTGACCTTCTCCCGAAAGAAGTTCGGCGACGAGGTCCCGGCCGGCAGCCCCGCCGGCGAGGCCGAGGCGAAGCTGGGCGAGCAGATCGCCGAGCTGCTGGCCGAGTACGAGGGCCACATGGACGCCCTCCAGTACCGCAAGGCCGCGGCCGCGCTGCGCGCCCTGTGGTCCGCCGGCAACGCCTACCTGGACGAGAAGGCCCCCTGGCTGGAGGTCAAGACCGACCTCGACGGCGCGGCACTCACCCTGCGCACCGCCATGAACCTCATCCACCTCTACTCGGTGGTCTCCGAGCCGCTCATCCCGGCCTCGGCGCGCGCCATGCGCTCCTCGTTCGACCTGGCCGGCGACACCGCGACCTGGGTGACCCCGGAGCAGGCCAAGGCGCTGGACGCGGTCCCGGCCGGGACGCCGTTCACCGTGCCGCCGGTGCTCTTCGCCCGGATCACGGAGGAGGACCTGGAGTCCTACCGCGAGCGCTTCGGCGGCGCCGAGGCCGGCTGACGCGGCAGGGACCGCAGCAAGCAACCACAGAGCAAGGGGCCCCAACAGGGACCACAGCAGGGGCGCGATCCGGGATCCGGGTCGCGCCCCTGCGCTTTCGCGTCCGGCCGGAGTCCACCGGGGTAGGGGAAACCCGACCCCGAAGTGTCCGCCTGGGTGTACAGACCGGGCCGGGGCCCGGCGGCTCCAATGGGCCCATGAACTCCTCCCGTTGCTCCCGGTCGTCCTCGTGGTGGGTCGCCGGCTGGCTGTTCGCGGCAGGGTGGGCGCTGTCCTTCCCCCTCGTCTCGGGCCTGCCGTCGCACCGTCTGTGGGGCTGGTGCGCGGGTGCCGGATACCTGGCCGCGGCCTGCGCGACCGTGCTGCGCCGCCCCCGGGCCGCGCTCGGGTCCGCGCTGCTCGGTGCCGTCGCCGTGCCGCTGCTGTACCTGGTGCTGACCGGGCAGGGCCAGTCCGAGGTGGCCGTCATCGAGCGGTCCGGCCGGCTGCTGCTGGAGTCCGGCAGCCCCTACGTGGACGGGCCCGAGCGGGTCGCGGACTACGACCCGTACCTGCCGGGCATGGCCCTGCTCGGCCTGCCCCGGGCCGTGCTCGGCACCGACGGCTGGGTGCCGCGGCTGCTGGGCGACGCCCGGATCTGGTGCGCGGCGGCGCTGTTCGGCGGAATGTGGGGCGGGCGCCGGCTGCTGGGCGGGTACGGGGCCGGGACGCGCGGATCCGGCATACGGGGCGCCGCCCCGGCGCTGGTCGCCTCGCCGGTGGTGGCGCTGCCGCTGGCGGTCAGCGGGGTGGACCTGCCGCTGGCCGGGCTGTGCTGCCTGGCCCTGGCCGCTGCCGCGGCCGGGCGGCCGGTGCTCGCCGGAGCCGTGCTGGCCGGGGTGTGCGCGCTGAAGTGGACGGCCTGGCCGGCGGTGCCGGTCGCCGTGGTGTTGCTGGCCGCGGTGCACGGGCGGCGTGCGGCGGTGCGGTGCGGGGTGCCGGCGGTGGCCGGGACGGCCGTACTCGTGCTGCCGGCGGTGCTGTTGCAGCCGCACGAGCTGGTGCGCCAGGTGTTCGCGTTCCCGACCGGGCGGGCCGGCGTACCGACGCCGGCGAGCAGCCCGCTGCCCGGCCGGCTGATCGCCGAACTCCTGCCGTACGGCTGGTGGCTGACGGTCGGTCTGCTGGCCCTGGGCGGGGCGGCGGTGGGGCTGTCGCTGTTGCGCCGGCCGCCGCGGACCGTGGTGGCCGCGGCGGACCGGCTCGCGGCCGGGCTGACGGTCGCCTTCCTGCTGGCTCCGGCCGGGCGGTTCGGCTATCTGGCGCTCCCGGTCCTGCTGGTGCTCTGGGCGCGCTGGGCCGACGGGGCACGGAGCCCTGCCGTTTCCCGCGTCGTCGCCCGCGGGGCTGTGGGTCAGGCCGGGCGGAAGGCGGTGGCCCGGACCGCGGAGCCGCAGAGCGCGAAGTTGCCGCCGTCGTCGAGGCCCACCTGGAACCGGCCGCCCGCGACGCCCACGACCATCGAGGGCGCGACGGTCGGATCGGCGCCGGAGGCACAGTACCCGTCGGCCTCGCCGAGCACCGGTACGAACGTGACGGTGGTCGCGGTCATGCCCCCGACCTGCAGCTTGACCGTACGGGGGGTGCCCTGGCGGCGCACGGTGAGGGGCTTGTTGCGGTCGGGTGAGCCCTGACCGGCGACAGCGAGGGTGGGATAGCCCTTGAGGGTGCAGGCCTCCGGGCCCTCGTTGAGGAAGGTGAACCGCCACCCGGTGGCGCCCACGCTCTCGGCGCTGTTGGCCACGAGCTGGCTGCTGCGGCACGGCGCGGCGGGCGGGGCGGGGGGCGGAGTGACGGCGGCTTCCTGCGCGGCCGCGGCCGCGGCCGGTCCGGCCGTGGCCATGCAGCCGGCCAGAGCGGCGGCCGCGATGAGGCGGCGGGCGTGGTGGGTGGCGCCGGTGGTGCGTGCACGGGTCATGGCTTTGCTCCACGGGTTGCGTGAGGCGGGGCGCCGCGCAGGTGCTTGCTGCGTGTGCGCGGTGTGGGCGCGTGTGGCCGGCCGGTCTGTGGGGCGGGCGCGCCTTCATCCAGCCTGGCACCATCTCCTGCGGAGTGCGCGGTGGGGGGGGGCTTGGCCGGCCGGGGCCGGGGCCGGAGCGGGGATCCGCTGGGCGGGGTACGGCTGCTGAGCGACACCGGGGGGCGGGACGCCTGCCCCCACCGGGGCGGGGTGTCAGGTGGTCGTGGAGCCCCGCAGGTGGGCCAGTACGGCCAGGACGCGGCGGTTGCCCTCCGCGGGGTCGAGGTCGAGCTTGGTGAAGATGCTGCTCGCGTGTTTGACGACGGCGGCCTCGGTGACGAACAGGCGGGCCGCGACGGTCTGGTTGTTGAGCCCTTCCGCCATCAGTGCCAGCACCTCGCGCTCGCGCGGGGTGAGACGGGCCAGGGGCCGTTCCGCCGAGCGGTGCCCGATCAACACCCGCACCACTTCCGGGTCGAGCACCGTCTGACCGGCGGCCACCCGCTCCAGCGCGTCGAGGAACTCGTCGACCTCGCCGACCCGGTCCTTGAGGAGGTAGCCGAGCCCGCCCACCGGGGCGGCCCCGCCGGGCCCTCCCGTACCGCCGCCGAACAGCCGGGCGGCGTACGCCGTCGCCACGTACTGGGAGAGCACCAGCACCGGCAACGCCGGGTCCGAGGCCCGCAGTTCGAGGGCGGCCCGCAGCCCCTCGTCCGCGAAGCCGGGCGGCATCCGGACATCGGTGACGACCACGTCGGGCCGTTCCTCCGCCACCGCCCGCACCAGTGACTCCGCGTCACCGACGGCGGCGATCACCTCGTGACCGCTGCGGGTCAGCACCTCCGCGAGTCCCGCCCGCAGCAGTACGGAATCCTCGGCCAGGATCAGCCGGAGCACGGAACCTCCACACGCAGTACCGTCGGCCCGCCCACCGGGCTCGACACCACCAGTCTGCCCCGCAGCACCGCCAACCGGTCCGCCAGGCCCGCCAGTCCGGCCCCGGCGGCCGGATCCGCGCCGCCGCGCCCGTCGTCGGTGACGGTGATCTTCAGCGTGCCGCCCGCCACCCGGCCGCCGACCTCGACCCGCGACGCTCCGCTGTGCTTCGCCGCGTTGGCGAGGGCCTCCGTCACCGTGAAGTACGCGGTGGCCTCGACCGGTCCGGGCAGCCTCGGCACCCGGTCCAGGTCGACCGTGACGGGCACCGGATGCCGGAGGGCCACCTCCGCCACGGCCGCCGCCAGCCCGTGGTCGGACAGCACCTGCGGATGGATGCCCCGGACCAGTTCCCGCAGTTGGGCCAGCGCCTGCTTGGCCTCGGACCGGCCCCGGGCCACCAGCTCGGCGGCCCCGGCCGTCCCCGGCACCCCGCGCAGCTCCCGCTCCGCCAGGCCCAGCGTCATGCTCAGCGCCACCAGCTGCTGCTGCGCCCCGTCGTGCAGGTCCCGTTCGATCCGCCGCCGTTCGGCCTCGAAGGCGTCCACCAGCCGCACCCGGGACCGGGTCAGCTCCAGCACCCGGGCGTCCTCCTCGCGCGGCCCGAGCAGCATCCGCGCCACCCCGGTCTGGGCGCCCGAGAGCAGGGCGGCCGCGTACGCCGCCACCGCCAGCCCCAGCAGTCCGGCGGCGGTGCCGGCCAGCCCCTCCAGAGGTCCGGAGAGCGCCCGGCCGGGAACCAGCATCACCGGCTCCGGGGCGAGGGCCCACACGATCACCGGGGTGGCGACCAGGATGCCGGAGAACGCGAGCAGCACGGCCACCCCGAAGCCGGCCGGGGCGAACACCAGCCCCAGCAGGGCGGCGTATCCCAGTTCCCGCCAGGTGGCCCGTTCCCGCAGCCGGGTCCGCAGCCAGGCCAGCGGCCCGGCCCCGGAGAGCGAGGCGTGCGGGTCCGGCACGGGCTCCCGCTCGACCAGCCGCAGCCGTCTCCGCTCCAGCGCGCCGAGCGGCACCGCGCCGGACACCGCCGCGGTGAGCAGCACCAGCCCGATGCCCAGCGGCGACAGCAGCAGGCCGAGGCCGACCAGCACGGCCAGCACGGTCAGCGCCACGTACCCGACCACCGCGCCGGACACCATCAGGGCCCAGCAGCGCAGCGGCCAGGCGGACAGCAGGAACCGGCGGGGTCCGCTCCGCAGCACCTGCCCGAGCGCGACGGGCGGTTCGGGCATGCGTACGGTCCTTCGGTGCGGAGGGCGGGGGCGAACCCGAGCCTACGTCACCCCCGTCCGCAGGGTTCCGCGCACCGAGCACGCCCCGGATCGACGAAGGGTGGATGAAATCCGGCATACGGGGCACACGTGCGGTGACATCGCGCGGTCACATCGGAGGTTGCGATGGACGTCGTCGTACTCATCGGACGCGTGCTCTTCACCGTGCTCTTCCTGGCCTCGGCCATGGGGCACCTGACACAGACCAAGGCCATGGCCGGATACGCCGCCTCCAAGGGCGTCCCGATGGCCTGGGCGGCCACCTTCGGCAGCGGCCTGCTGATGGCGGCGGGCGGGCTGATGGTGCTCCTCGGGGTCTGGGCGGACCTCGGCGCGCTGGCGCTGGCCGCGTTCTGCTTCCCGACGGCCCTGGTCATGCACGCCTTCTGGCGGGAGAGCGACCCGCAGAACCGGATGGCGGACCGGATCCACTTCCTCAAGGACGTCTCGCTGGGCGGCGCGGCCCTGGTGCTGTTCGCCTTCTTCGCCTACGCCGGGCACGACCTGGGCCTGATGCTCACCGGCCCGCTCTTCTCGATCGGCTGAGCCGGAGCGGACGCACGCCGCGGCCGTGACCCCGCCCGGGGCACGGGGCGTGTCGTCATGGCGTCGTGATCGTTTCTTCACCGGGAGGGACCGTACGACAGGGGATCCGAGGAGACGGGTGGACGCGCGGTGACCGCTTGGCGGCTGTGGGCCGGGACGGGTCTGGCGGTGCTCCTGTGCCCGCTGCACGGGTTCGCGGCGGCCGCCGCGGAAGCCGACGGGGATCCGGCCGGCCAGCCGATCGCCCGGGCGGACGGCACCGCCGCCCTGGTCGAGCCCGGGCGGGTGCGGGTGTCCACGAACGGACCCGCCGGCGGTACGTGCGTGGCGGTGGACAAGGTGCACCAGGGCTGGTCCCTGGGCCGGGGGGTGCTCGTGTACCACCGGCCGCGCCCGGCGGCCGCGGGGTTCCCGTCCGTGCCGGCGGGCCCGGAGGCGGTGTGGGGCCCACCGGCTTCCCCGGGCCCGGCTGCCGCGGCGCAGCCCGGGCCCTGCGGCGCCCCCGCCGACGACACCCCGGCTCCCGGCCCGGTCCCCGCCGTGCCCGCTCCCGCCCCCGTCCCGGTTCCCGTCCCTGCCCCCGGGCGGGTGACGGTGGACGTGTCCGGCCCGGAGGGGGCGGTCTGCGTCGTCGAGGGGCCGGACGCGGCTGCGGACGTCGTCGCCGTTGCGCGCCGGGACACGCACACGCACGCGGACACGGCCGGGGACGAGGGCGCCTGTCGTCCCGGTCCCGGCCCCGGTCCGCAGCCCCCGGCCGTCGTCGTGGCCCCGCCCCGCGCGGTGCCGCCGCGCGTCCCCGACCGGCCGGCCCCGCAGCCGGTCTCCCCGGAGCCCCGCCCCGAAGGGCCCGCGCCCGACCCGGAGCCGGCGCCCGGCCCGGTGCCGCACTCCGCACCGGCCCCCGGGCTGCCCGGCCTGCCCGACGTACCGGCGCCCGAGGCGCAGGCCCCGGAGGCACCGGCTCCCGCGGCGTCCCCGCCCCCCGCACGGTCGGCGGCAGAGCCCGCCCGGCTGCTGTGGCGCCCCTACTACCGCTCCGTCGCGCTGCAGCGCCGCGGCCCCGACGGCCTGTCCACCGTGATGCTCATGGTCGTCGTCACCACCCCGGCCGTGCTGGCGGCCGCGGCCCTGCGACCGCGCTCCAGGAGCCGCGGCGCCTGAGCCCGGCCACCCCACCCACCCCATCCCGGCCACCTCACCTCGGCGGCCACCCCCAGAACAGGAGTTCCCCCGTGTCCGAATGGCTGGTCCTGGCCATCGCCATGGCGCTCGGCTGCGCCGTCGTCCTCGCCTTCACCGCGATCCGGCACCGCCGGGTCACGGAGGAGGAGGACACCAGCGAAACCCCCGACGTCATGGAATACATGGTGATGATGGTCGGGGTGGTCTACGCGATCGTGCTCGGACTCGCCATCGCCGGGGTGTGGGAGGCGCGCAACGCCGCCGAGGACAGCGTGCGCCAGGAGGCCCAGTCCCTGTACGAGGTCACCCAGCGCGCCGACGTCTACCCCGGGCCCGTCCGTGACCGGATCCGCGGCGAGGTGGACGCCTACGTCGCCCACACCGTCTCCGTGGACTGGCCCCGGCTGACCTCCGGTCAGGCCCTCTCCGACGAGGGCGCCACGCTGCTCGCGAAGCTGCGCACCGACGTCACCCACCAGAGCCCGGCCAACGAGCTCCAGGCGCAGACGTACCAGCCGCTGCTGGACCACATCGCCGCCGCCGACGACGCCCGGCACTCCCGCAGCTCGGACCGGACGCTGCCGGGCATGGTGTGGTTCGGGCTGTTCACCGGGGGAGTGGTGACCATCGGTCTGATCTTCACGCTGCAGATCCGCAAGTCGAGCCGCGAGCTGCTGCTGGCCGGGCTCTTCACCGCGCTGATCGTGTTCCTGCTGTTCCTGGTGTGGAGCTTCGACGCACCCTACGGGCGGGACGGAATCGATTCGGCGGCTCCGTTCCAGGACCTGTTCCCGGCGGCCGCGCTCGCCGCCGCCGGCCTGTAGCCCGATCGCCCGCCCGACCGATCGCCCGCCCGTCCGGTCGTCCGACTCCGTTCCGCTGCCGGGGCGGGGACCGGACGGCCGACGGGCGGGCGGCCGGGTGCTAGCCGACCTCCGTGGCCCCCGCGTCGGCGGCCCGGGTGAACGCCAGCTCCCGTTCGGTCAGCGGCGGTCCGGTCAGCGGCGGCAGCCGGGGCCCGCGCAGGGTGCGCAGCAGGACGCCCGGGCGGACCAGGGTGCTGCTGGGCGCCTCCAGGGTCATCACGTCGGTGAGCGCGGTGGCCACCTCGAAGTCCGCCGTGGCCGTGTGGATCAGGCGGTCGACGTAGCGGGCGAGGATCCGGTCCCCGGCGGTCGGCTGCTTGCCGACCGCACCCGGGTAGAAGACGTCCTGGCCGGTGGCGAGGTCCCAGGCCACCGAGACGGGACGGGCGACGGCGCGCTGGGTGCGCCGGCCCAGGCCCGGGTTCCGCAGTCCGCCGGCGTCCAGTTCCGCCCGGAGGGCGCGGGCACCCTGGGCGGCCACCGACATTCCGTGGCCGTAGACCGGGTTGAAGCCGGCGACGGCGTCGCCGAGCACCACGTAGCCCTCCGGCCAGGTGCGGCACTTCTCGTAGTACCGGCGGCGGTCGGCGGTGTTGCCGAAGGTGCTGATCTCCGAGACCGGTTCGGCGTACTCCATGAGCTCGGAGACAAGCGGGTGGCGCAGCGAACGGGCGAACTCGTCGAAGGCGTCGGGGTCGCCGGTCGGCTGCCCGCCCTTGGTGCCGGACAGGGTGACCAGCCACCGGCCGCCCTCCACGGGCAGGATCACCCCGCCCCTGCCGGGCTGCCCGTCACGGGTGACCACGGTCTGGATGTTCACCACGGGGAAGTCCTCGGTGCCCGGCGGTGCCTGGTACATGCGGCTGGCATATACGAGGCCCGAGTCGACGAGCTCCTCACGGATGTCGGGCACACCGAGTTCCCGCAGCCACTCCGGGCTGCCGGTGCCTCGTCCGGAGGCGTCCACCACCAGGTCGGCCGGGATCACCTCGGCCGCCCCGTCCGCCGCCCCGCCGGCCGTCCCGTCCGCCGTGCCCGGGAGCCGGACGCGGACGCCGGTGATCCGGCCGCCGTCGCCGTCCAGGCCGGTCACCTTGGCGCCCTGCAGGACCCGTACCGGCTCCAGGGCGAGCACCTGGTCGCGGACGATCCCGTCCAGCAGGTCCCGGGTCGCGGCCAGCATGAAGTGGGTGGGACGCCAACGGCGGTACCAGCCGCCGGGGGAGAGCGCCACCATGCCGGAGGTCAGCGGGATCCGCCGGCCGCCGGCGGCCAGCAGCCGGTCGGTGAACCCGGGCAGCAGGTCGTCGACCGCCCGGGCGCCGCCGGACCACATCAGGTGGGCGTGGCGGGCCTGGGGCAGGAAGGCCCGCGGTGCGGCGCCGTCCGGCAGCCGGTCGCGCTCGATGACCGTGACCCGTTCCGCGTGGGGGGCGAGGGCGGCCGCGGCGAGCATGCCCGCCAGACCTCCGCCGATCACCACGGCCTGCCCGGCAGTTCCGGGCCGCCGCGTCGCGCGTCGCGTCGCGTCGGCCGGTCGCGGCAGGTGCTGCTGTTCCTGCCAGGGCGTATCAGTCATGGGGTGCTGCTTTCCGTACTGGCCGCGCGTCGGCGGGTATCTTCCACCAGGGGGGAGCGCAGGGCGAGCGAGATGCCCACCAGGTCGCGCGGCCCCTCGGAGGAGGCCGACGTATAGGCGTCGGCCAAGCCAATGATCCGCTCTTCCGGGTCGGCGGCCCGGGCCCGGACGGCCGCGGCCACCATGGCCGCCTCCGCGGTGGCCTCGGCCAGCCGGCCGTCGGCGCCGGCGGCCAGTACGGCCGCGCGGGTGCGGTCGCGCAGCACGTGGTCGAAGTAGGGGTCGAGGTGGAGGAAGCCGTCGTGTATGTCCGCGACCCGCTGGGTGACCCGGAGGTCGGCCGGCGACCAGAGGGAGATGCGCACCGACCGGGAGCCGACCGGGACCACCGTGCGCAGTTCCCGCCACAGCGGGCCGAGCCGGTGGTACGTCACCCAGGTCTGCCAGGTCACGGACAGCCGCTGGACCAGCAGCGGCAGGACGAAGCCGATGCCGATCAGCAGCGCCGAGAACGAGGCCACGGGAGGGGCGATGCTGGTGCTGAAGAAGTCCAGGTCGTTGCCGGTCCACCGGGCGATGACGGCGGTGAACTTGGCCGCGTCGAAGATGAGGTTGAGGATGAACCCGCTGACCATGAGGAGCAGGCCGGACCGCAGCGAGCCGGTCACGTGGAGGGACCAGCGCCGGCACAGCACGGTCATCACCACCGCCGCGACGGTGTGCGCGAGCAGGTAGACCAGGATCATCTCGCGGACGAAGGGGGTGGTCGCGTAGTACGTGTCGAAGTCGCGGAGCCGCTCCACGGGGGCGTCGCCGAGCGCGAACAGGGCGATGAGCGCCACGATCACGGTGCTGTAGGTGCCCGCGCACCAGCGGCCCAGCTGCCGGGTGCGCTCGTCCGGTCCGCCCCGCCAGTTGATCAGGAGCAGCAGGCAGGAGGCGCTGAAGGCGGTGAGGATGCAGTAGACCAGCGGTGCGGAGAAGTTCGGTATGCCGGTGAGGTCGTTCAGCGCCCCGATGGTGGGCGGGGCGGCGAAGAGGAACACCGAACTGGCCACCAGCAGGAGCACGCTGACGGCACGCACCAGCGGATCGCGCCAGTGCCGGATGAGTTCCGGCAGCCTGCAGGTGAACGCGACCACCAGCACGACGGCCGGAATGTAGAAGTCCAGGCCCTTCAAGGATCAGCCCCGGGGTCCTCGGTAGCCCAGCGACGCCTCGATCCGGTCGGCCAGTTCGTCGCGCTGCGCCGGAGCCCGGTAGCAGGCCGGACCGGCCAGCCAGGCCCGGCACTTGCTGCCCAGGAGCAGGCCGAAGGTCTCCGCCTCGGTCTCCTCCCGTACGTCGGCCCGGGTGCGCGCGGCGACCCGGCGGACGGTCTCGCTGATGTCGGCCTCGTCGGACAGCAGGCGCGCGGCCACGGCCGCCCCGTCCACGTGGTGGCTGCAGTGCCCGGCCTTCATGTGCCACAGCTCGTGGCCCAGGATCACCAGCTGGTGGTCGGGCGCGGTGCGTTCCTCGATGACGACCAGGTCCCGGTCCGCCATGTCGAGCCAGAGGCCACTGGCCGTGCCCGGGGGGAACGAGGCCATCCGGAAGTCCACCCTGCGGCCGCGGTGCCGGCTCATGCCCGCGCACAGGGCGGCGTAGAGGTCCACTGGTTCGACGGGGGCGGACAGCCTGATGCCGGCAACCAGCTCTCCGCACAGCCGCCGCTGCTCTCTGCCTATGCTCACCGTTCTCCCCGTCGGAGCGGATCCGGATCAGGATTTGAAGGATCAGACCCAGACGTTCGACTGGGTCAGGATTCGGTCGTTTTGACGCTTTCGAGTAGCAGGTCCAGCCACTCGGTCACCTTGTCCCGGTGTTTGTCGCTGGGAAGTTGGGCGGCCCGCCAGGCGATGCCCCGGACCCCGTGGTTCTGGAGCAGGCGGGCCAGCGGGTCGTCCGCGGGCCCGGAGGCCGCGGCGCGCGCCCTCTCCCTCTCCCGCTCGCGGTCCGCGAAGTCCTGGAGCAGCTGCTGCTCGGTGCGGAGCAGCGCGTCGGTGAGGGCGTCGGCGTCGTGCGCGGTGAGGAATCCGGCATGGACCCCGAAGAAGCGCTGGATGGCGTCACAGTGCTCCATCGTGGGGCGCCGGTCGCCGTTGATGAGGGCGCCGGCCTGCTGGCGGGACATCGCCGCTCCGTCGGCGATCTCCTGCTGGGTGTACCGGCGGCCGTTGGGTTTGACCCGGGTGCGCCGGAGCAGGTCCAGGCGCTGCAGGAACCGGGTCTGCAGATCTGCTTCACCGGCCGTCCTGCCGTCGAGCAGGGCCTTGACCACGTCGGCCGGCACACCGGACGCCTCCGAGAGCCGACGCAGGTCGAAGACCTCGGCCTGGTCGCGCCCGAGTTTGTCCGCGAGTTCGGCGACGCGCGCGGCGGTGGCTGCCAGAGGCACGGTGGCCACCGCCCCGGGAGCCGGGAAGCCGTCTGTCACCAGTGGTTCTCCTAGATCGCGCGAGTTCGGTTCGGACACGTGGTTGGCCCCTGGAGGCTAGCCGGTCAACCATCCTAGGGCTAGAACTTGCCACAGCTGTGGCGTGATTCTGCTGTCAAGGGGCTGGAATTGCCACAATAGTTGACACTCGAATGACGTGGGTAGCAGGATCGCCACACGGAAACGAAGATCCAGACCGCGAGAAGGGGGAGCTCTCGGTGCCACATCTCGCAGCGGTGAGCCCATCCAACGGCCTCTCCCACACCCCGACGGGTGAGGACATCCCCGTGGGCGACGAGCCCGTACGGGGCGCAGTGCGGCTGGAACGCCGCAAGGAGCTCCTGCGCCGACGCCGCGAGGAACTGGGGCTCAGCCAGGAGGACATGGCCTCCCGCCTGCGCATCAGCGTGCGTGCGTACGGCAACTGGGAGCGCGGACTCGTCAAGGAGTGGACGGACCGCAAACTGCTCGCCCTGGCCGAAGCGCTGGAGATGAGCGAGCGCCAGTGCTTCTGGCTGTTCCGCGTGATGGTCGACCGCGACCCGCCGCCGACCTGGCGGGCCCCCGAGGAGAACCGCCTCCCCCAGGACCCGGTGCAGCGCGACTACCTGCGCGACTACGCCGCCCTCATGGAGTCCGTCCCGTACCCGTCCTTCCTGGTCGACCACCGCTGGGACGTGGCCCTCACCAACTCCGCCTTCGACCAGCTGTTCCAGGCCGTCCGCCCGCACCCCACCGCACTGCCGGACGACAACTTCCTGCGGTTCGTGCTCTTCCACCCGGACGCCGCCGCCGTGCTGGAGGACCACGAGCCCTCCTGGTGCGTGCCGCTGCTGGCCCAGTTCGCCACCGCGCTCGCCGCGAGCCCCGAAGACGAGGGCCTGCGCAGCATCCGCCAGGAAGTGGCCCGCGACCCGTTCATGGAGGCCGCCTACCGCTACGGCGTGCCGCACTGGCTCAGCACGTACGGCGCCGAGGCCGCCGAGCGCGACGCCGCCGTCCTCGCGGTGCGCCACCCCGACCCGAGCCGCGGCGTGGTCCGCTGCCGGGTGGTGTGCGAGAACAGCCGCATGCTGGACGCGATGGGACTCACCCGGATCACCCTGGTCCTCTCCACCCCGCAGGGCAACGCCCCCGGACCGGCCCCGATCGCCCACGGCACCCAGCAGCAGACCGACCGCCGGCTGCGCGCCGTGCCCCCGCTCGCCGACCACTAGCTAGGTCCCGTCCGGCGGATCATGACCCTCACCGGCCGCCGCGTGAGCGAGACTGGTGCCGCTGTGGACGAAGGGTGGTGGGGACCGTGAGGCTGACGATCCTGGGCGGGGGCGGATTCCGCGTCCCGCTGGTCTACCGGGCCCTGCTCGGCGACCGGGAGGAGGGCCGGGTCACCCACGTCACCCTCCACGACCACGACCCCGCCCGGCTCGACGCCATCGCCCGGGTCCTCGCCGACCAGGCCCGGGGAGTGCCCGGCGCGCCCGCCGTCACCGCCACCCGCGACCTCGACGAGGCCCTGCGCGGCACCGACTTCGTCTTCTCGGCCATCCGGGTCGGCGGACTCGACGGGCGCGCGACGGACGAACGGGTGGCCCTGGCCGAGGGCGTGCTGGGCCAGGAGACGGTGGGCGCCGGCGGGATCGCGTACGGCCTGCGGACCGTGCCGGTCGCCCGCGAGATCGCCCGGCGCATCGCCCGGACCGCGCCCGACGCCTGGGTCATCAACTTCACCAACCCGGCCGGGCTGGTCACCGAGGCCATGCAGGAGACCCTGGGCGACCGGGTCATCGGCATCTGCGACTCCCCGGTCGGCCTCGGCCGCCGGATCGCCCGCGCGCTGGGCGCCGCCCGCCCCGCCGAGGCGTGGATCGACTACGTCGGCCTCAACCACCTGGGCTGGGTGCGCGGCCTGCACATCGGGGGCCGTGACCTGCTGCCCGGCCTGCTGGCCGACGACACCGCGCTGGAGTCCTTCGAGGAAGGCAGGCTGTTCGGCGCGGAATGGCTGCGCTCGCTCGGCGCCGTCCCGAACGAATACCTCCACTACTACTACTTCAACCGCGAGACGGTCCGTGCGTACCGGCAGGTCGAGCAGACCCGAGGAGCCTTCCTACGCGACCAGCAGGGCGCCTTCTACGCCGGCACGGACCGGGCGGACCTCGCGGCCGGCGAGGCCCTGGCCTCCTGGGAGCGCACCCGCGCCGAGCGGGAGGCCACGTACATGGCCGAGAACCGGGAGACGGCCGGCGCGGGCGAGCGGGCGGCCGAGGACCTGGAGTCCGGCGGCTACGAGCAGGTCGCCCTGGCGCTGATGCGGGCCATCGCCCGGGACGAACGGGCCACCCTGATCCTCAACGTCCGCAACCGCTCCGTGCTGGGCGTGCTGGACGAGGCCGCGGTGATCGAGGTGCCCTGCCTGGTGGACGCGAACGGCGCCCATCCGTTGGCGGTCGCACCGCTGCCGTACCACGCGGTGGGCCTGGTGACCTCGGTCAAGGCGGTGGAGCGGGAGGTGCTGGCGGCGGCCCGCAGCGGCTCCCGGGCCACGGCCGTCAAGGCGTTCGCCCTGCACCCGCTGGTGGACTCGGTGAGGGTGGCCGGACGGCTGCTGGACGGGTACCGGGCGGGTCACCCGGAGCTGGCCTACCTGCGCTGACGGGGGCGGGCGCGGGAGCCCGACCGCCGCACCCCGCGCCGGTGTCCGACGCACGCACCGGCGCAGGGTGTCCGGCGTACGCACCGGCGCAGGGTGCCCGGCGTACGCATCGGCGTCGGCGTGCGGCGTACGCACCCGCGCCGGTGTCCGGCCCGCACACCCGCGTACGCATCGGCCGTACGGCGCAGCGCCGCGTGCGGCGGAGCCGGAAGGCTGTGAGAGTGCCGGTGTGACCACTGCCCCGGCCGTCGCCGCGGCGCCCCCCGTGCTGGACCGGCGGCGGCGCAACGTCGTCTTCGGCACGATCCTGCTCGGGGTCCTGCTGGCCGCCCTCGACCAGACCATCGTCGGCACCGCTTTGCCAACGATCGTGGCAGACCTGGGCGGGGCCGCCCACATGTCCTGGGTCGTCACCTCCTACCTCCTCGCGGAGACGATCGCCACCGCGCTGGTGGGCAAGTTCGGCGACCTGTTCGGCCGGAAGGTCGTCTTCCAGGTCTCCGCCGTCGTCTTCATCACCGGCTCGTTCCTGTGCGGACTGGCCGGCAACATGACGATGCTCATCCTCTGGCGCGGCCTGCAGGGCGTCGGCGCCGGCGGCCTCATGGTCACCTCGATGGCCCTGATCGCGGACGTGGTCCCGCTCCGCGAACGCGGCAAGTACCAGGGCGCGCTCGGCGCCGTCTTCGGCGTCGCCACCGTCATCGGCCCCCTGCTGGGCGGTCTGTTCACCGACCACCTGAGCTGGCGCTGGTGCTTCTACGTCAACGTGCCCATCGCGGTCCTGGTGGTGATCACCGCCGCCCGGACCATCCCCTCCGTACGGTCGGCGAGCCGGCCGGTGATCGACTACCTGGGCATCGCGCTGGTGGCGATCGGGTCCGGCGCGCTGATCCTGGCCACCAGCTGGGGCGGCAACGAGTACCCGTGGGGGTCCCCGGTCATCGTGGGCCTGCTCGCCGCCGGGGTGCTGGCACTGGCCCTGTTCTGCCTGGCCGAGACCCGGGCCGCCGAACCCATGCTGCCCATGCGGTTGTTCCGCAACCCGGTGTTCTCGGTCTGCTCGGTGCTCAGCTTCGTTGTCGGTTTCGCCATGCTCGGCGCGATGACCTTCCTGCCGACGTACCTGCAGTACGTGGACGGGGACTCGGCCACCGTCTCCGGCGTACGCACCCTTCCGCTGGTCATCGGCCTGCTGCTGGCCTCGGTCTTCAGCGGCACCGTCACCGGCCGGACCGGGCAGTACCGGGTGTTCCCCATCGTCGGCACGGTGGTGATGGGCCTCGGGCTCTACCTGCTGTCCCTGATGGGCGCGGCCACCAGCGCCTGGCTGGAATCCCTGTACATGTTCGTGCTGGGCACCGGCATCGGCCTGTCCATGCAGGTCCTGACGATCGCCGTGCAGAACACCGTCGACTACGCCGACCTCGGCACCGCCACCTCCGGCGTCACCTTTTTCCGCACCCTCGGCAGCTCCTTCGGCACGGCCGTCTTCGGCACCCTGTACGCGGGCAGCCTGGAGCCCGCCCTGCGGTCCGCCGTCGCCGAGGCCGCCCGGAACACCGGGACGGACCCGGCGGCACTGGCCGGGGCCGCGCAGAGCCCGCAGGGCGTGCACGCGCTGGAACCGGCCGCCGCCGCCCCGATCATCGGCGCCTACGCCGACGCCCTGCACACCGTCTTCCTGTGGACCGTGCCGGTCGCCGTCGTGGGTTTCGTGGTCGCGCTGTTCCTCAAACAGGTCAGACTGCGCGACAGCGCCCGGGTGTCCTCCACCGACCTGGGCGACGGCTTCGCCTCGCCGGCCTCCGCGTCCGGGGACTCGGCGAAGCTGCTGGAGCTCGCGGTCGGCAAACTCATCCGGGGCATGGGCACGGACACCGCCCGCGCGATCGTGAACTCCTCCGACACCCGCCTGGACATCGCCGGCGCCTGGGCGGTGATGCAGGTGGACCTGCTGACCCGGACCGTCGGCCACGCGTCCCTCGGGCTGGTCGCCGGGCGGCGCTCGGTGCCGCCGGAAGTCCTGCTGCCGGTCTTCGACCGGATGGTCGAGGAGGGCTACCTCAGCCACGAGGCCACGTACTTCTCGCTCACGGAGGCGGGGCGGCGGGAGGCCGCGGTGATCTCCGACGCCTGGGCGAAGTGGCTGGGCGACCGGCTGGAGAAGGACCGCGGCCGGCCGCGCAGCGCCGAACTGCGCGCGGCGGCCGACGCCATTGCCAAACGGCTGCTCGCCGAGGACCTCGGCGAGGGCAACTTCGCGCCAAGGGTGGTGGCGACGGCGAACCGGTGAGCGGCGAAGCCGCCCGGACGGCGCGCCCAGGGCCTGTCCCGCGGCACCGACCTGTCCGGACAACACACCTAGCGGGTGGGGTAGCCGTACGAGGGCACCTCGGGGAGGGCGGTCAGGTCCGGGCGCCAGGTGCGGAGGACGCCCGCCGAGGGGGCGTACAGGGCGTGCGGGATGTCCTCCGGTGCGAACCAGTCCCAGTGGGCGATCTTGTGCGGTTCGGTCACGGCCGGGGTGCCCTCGGCGGCCTCGGTGACCGCGGCCGCCGTGACCCGGGTGATGCCGGCCACCGAGTCGATCCGCACGGCGAGCACCCGGACCGCCGACGCGTCCACGCGCAGGGCGGTCTCCTCGGCGAGCTCGCGGGCGGCGGCCTGCTCGAAGCCCTCCCCGGGGTCCACCTTGCCGCCCGGCAGCTCCCAGCGGCCGTCGTGGGCCCGGCCGAGCAGCACACGGCCGTCGGCACCCAGCACGATCAGGCCGACCCCCACCACGGCGTGCGGCGTGGGGTCGGCCCGTTCGGCGCGCTGGCGTTCCGGGTGCGGCGGTTCGGTCGTCATCGGGGTCCGGGTCCTTCCCTGCGGTTGCGGTCCTTCGGCCGGGCCCGGACGTGCATGCGCTCGCCCTGCGGCCCGAACAGGCTGATGAATTCCACCGGCTGTGCCCCGGCGTTGAAGAAGATGTGCGGGGTCCTGGTGTCGAACTCGGCCGCCTCGCCGGCGCTCAGCTCCAGGTCGTGCTCGCCCAGCAGCAGGCGCAGCCGCCCGGACAGCACGTACAGCCACTCGTACCCCTCGTGCACCTGCTGCTCGGGCAGGGGCGTGCCAGGGGGCGTCGGCGGCAGGATCGTCTTGAACGCCTGCATCCCGCCCAGGCTGCGGGTCAGCGGCACATGGGTGCGGCCGTTGCGGACGACCGGCTTGGCCCGGACCCTGGGGTCCCCCGTCTCGGGGGCGCCGACCAGCTCGTCCAGCGCGACCCGGTGCGCCTTGGCGAGCGGCAGCAGCAGCTCCAGGGTGGGACGCCGCTGCCCCGACTCCAGCCGGGACAGGGTGGAGAGCGAGATGCCGGTGGCCTCGCTCAGCCGGGCGAGGGTGGTGCCGCGCGCCCGGCGCAGGGCCCGCAGCCGCGGCCCCACGCCGGTCAGGACTTCGGCGAACCCCTCGTCCCGTGCGTCGTCCTCGTCATCAGCCATGATCCCATTTGCCACTCCGGCAAGCGGGTGTGTCAACCGCGCGGGTGCCGGGCCGGCCGCTCGCGGCCTGGTTCCGGCCGCTCGTGGCCGGTCAGCTGCTGAGGATGCGGGCCTTCTGCGCGGCGAACTCCTCCTCGGTGAGGATGCCCTGGTCCTTGAGCTCGGAGAGCTCCTTCAGCTGGCCGATCTTGTCGTCCATGCCGACCGCGGCGGGAGCGGGGGGCGGGGGAGGAGGGGGCGGGGGAGGCGGGGCGGCGGCAGCGGACTGCTCGGCCGCCTGCTGCGACCAGCGGCCGGCCTGCCGGCGGGATACACGGTTGGAGACGGCGGTGGCCGTTCCGGCGACGACGGCGGTGCGTGCGACGCCGCGGAGGAGTCCGGGCATGGTTGCCTGCCTTGGTCGGAGCGGATGGATCGGAATCAATTACGGAGGGCGTCTGCCCCGGAAGGGAGGGTGTCAGCCCCGTCAGGGAGGGTGTCAGCCCCGTCAGGAGGGGGCAGCGCCCGCAGAAGCGCGTCAGCCCGCGGCCTCGAGCGCGTCCAGGGCCTCGATCACGTCCTGGACCGGAACGCGCCCGCTCGCGATCAGCCTGGCGTCGGCCCGGCGCAGCGCGGCGGCCAGGGGCGCGGCCCACAGGTTCTCGTAGAGGAGCACGGCCGCGGAGTCCCCCGGCTGGAGGAGGGATCCGGCCTCGTCGAGCTCGTCGTCGCCGATGAGCCCGGAGGCGACGCCCTCGAAGACGGTCAGGTCGAGCTGCCCGTCGCCGTTCACATCGGCGAGTTCCAGGCCGCGCACCGAGCCGTCCTCGTCCTTCATGAAGAAGGCCAGGTCGAGGATCCGGATGATGCCGCGGTCGACCAGGTCGATCAGCAGCGGCATTCCCTCACCGGTCAGGTGGCTGCCCGGGAACTCGACAACCAGGTAGTCGATGGGACCCACCTCGTGGAGCGGGTCGGTGGTTTCACTGGTCACGTCAGCTCCTGTCGCAGGGCCCGGAAGGACACCGGGGCGCCTCACACGGCCACGAGCGTAGGCACGGGCCCATCGGTGGGGGATCACCCTCGGCGGGTGATGCACGGCCCCGGGCCCACGCCGATGCTCGGAGCACGACCCTCGCGGCCTTCATGCCCCTCACGACCACGGAAGAGGAGTGATCGACCATGTGCCGGTGGCTCGCCTACTCGGGGACACCCCTGCTCCTCGACATGCTCCTCTACCAGCCGAAACACTCCCTGATCGACCAGAGCCTGCACGCCCGCATGGGCGTCGAGACGACCAACGGGGACGGGTTCGGCATCGGCTGGTACGCGCCGGAGTCCGGCAACGACACCCCGGCGATCATGCGCGAGATCGGCCCCGCGTGGAACAACCGGAACCTGCACGAGATCGCCCAGCACGTGAAGTCCCACATGCTCTTCGCACACATCCGGGCCTCCACGGGCACGGCGGTGCAGCAGACGAACTGCCACCCCTTCCGGCACGGCCGCTGGATGTGGATGCACAACGGTTCCATCGCCGGCTTCCACGAGATGCGCAGGGAACTCTGCCTGGCCGTCAGCCCCATCCTCTTCCTGGACATCGAGGGCACCACGGACTCGGAGCTGATGTTCTTCCTCGCCCTGACCTTCGGCCTGGAGGACGACCCGCCGACGGCGGTGGCCAAGATGGTCGGACTGGTGGAGCGCACCGGCCGCGAGCACGGGATCCCCGCCCCGATGCAGATGACCGTGGCCGTGACGAACGGCACGACGCTGTGGGCCTTCCGCTACGCCAGCGAGGGCACCGCCCGCTCGCTCTTCTACAGCACCAGGGTGGATTCCCTGCGCGCCCTGCACCCCGAGGCCACGATCCTCCAGGAAGTGTCCGACGAGAGCCGGCTCGTCGTCTCCGAGCCCCTCGGAGACCTTCCCGGCGCCTGGAACGAGGTGCCGGAGCACAGCTACGGGATCGTGCACGAGGGCCAGGACTCACTGCACCCGTTCGTCCCACTGACGGCCTGACATCCACGACGGAGGAGGAACCATGTCCATGCCTCGACAACCGGAGCCCGGTCAGGGACCGGAACCGCCGCCCGAACGCGCCTTCGAGGAAGTGGCCGAGGCCGTACGGACCGACCCGCTCGACAGCCTGTCGGTGCTGGGGGCCTCGTGGAAGTGGGCCCTGGGCTCGGCGCTCGTGACCCTGATCGCCGGCATCCTGATCCTGGTCTGGCCGAACGAGACCCTGCACGTCCTGGCCATCCTCATCGGCCTGTACCTGCTGGTGGCGGGCGTGTTCCGGTTCGTGTCGGCGTTCTCCCGGGGGGAGCACGGCGAACGGTGGCCGACGCTGCTCGCGGCCGTGGTGTTCGTCGTGGCCGGAGTGCTGTGCCTGCGCGGACCCCAGCAGACCATCACCTTCCTCGCCCTCCTCGTCGGCGTGGTGTGGCTGGTCTCCGGCATGCTCGGCGCCTGCCGGGCGGTCGTCAACAAGGACCTCCCGCACCGCGGCTTCACCTTCGCCATCGCCCTCCTCGGCGTCGTCGCGGGCATCGTCGTGCTGTGCCTGCCGATCGAGTCCGCCGTCGCCCTGACCCGGCTGCTGGGCCTGTGGCTGCTGCTGCTCGGCGTCGCGGAGCTGGTCGGCGCGTTCGCGATACGTTCCGCCCTCCGCCGCGCGTGAGCCGCCGGACGCTCCGCCCCGCCGGGCCGGGAGGGGTGCCGTACGGCCGGACCCGCACTCGCGGGTTTCGGCCACGGTGGCGGAGCGCAGGCTCTGGCGGTCGGATCGTCGTACGGCCCCGGGGACGCCCAGGGGGACAGGGGGGACGCCATGGCACACGTGCTGGTGATCGGAGGCGGTGTCGGAGGGCTCGCCACCGGGCTGCTCAGCGCCCGGCACGGACACACCGTCGAGCTGTTCGAGCGGGACAGCCGCGCCCCGGGCGCCGCACTGGACCGGGACTTCTTCGGCTGGCGGCGGACGGCCGTCCCGCAGGCCG
Organism: Streptomyces sp. NPDC089799; assembly: GCF_040684755.1. Classification (NCBI taxonomy): domain Bacteria; kingdom Bacillati; phylum Actinomycetota; class Actinomycetes; order Kitasatosporales; family Streptomycetaceae; genus Streptomyces; species Streptomyces sp. NPDC089799. The sequence continues at coordinate 99,794 of NZ_JBFBGR010000002.1, forward strand.
TCCAGCCGCATGTGATCCTCGGCGCCGCACGCCAGGTGCTGCGCACCGAACTCCCCGACGTACACGCCGAGATGCTCCGGCTCGGGGCGACCGAGCGGCACGAACTGGACTGGTTCGACGAGCGGCCGGCCGCCCGTCCCGGCGACGAGGACCTGGTCATGCTGCAGGCCCGGCGGATCGTGCTGGAGAGCGCGCTCGTCTCCGCCCTGCGGGCCGAGAACGGCGTGGTCATCCGCCACGGCGAGCCGGTGGAGGGCCTGTTGACGGCCGCCGCACGGCCGGCCGCGGAGGGCGGGGGCGCCGGGGTCCGGGGCGCAGGAGGTGAGGACGCAGGGGGCCAGGTTGCAGGGTTCCAGGCGGCCGGGACCCCGGCGGCCGGGATCCGGACGTCCGGGATCGGGACGTCCGGGATCGGGACGTCCCGGGTCCAGGTCACCGGTGTGCGGACCGCCTCCGGCTCCTACACCGGCGACCTGGTCGTGGACGCGGCGGGCCGCCGCGGCGCGGCCGACCGCCGCCTCGCCGACATCGGCTGCCGCCCGCCCGTCGTGGAGCGGCACCCCACCGGACTCGCCTACTTCTGCCGCTGGTACCGGCTCCCCGCCGGACGCGCGGAGGGCCCGCGCCGGCCGTGGGCGGTCACCGGAGGCACCTTCGCCGGTTGCGCGGTGTTCCCGGCGGACAACCGTACGTTCGCGGTCACCCTGATCGTGCACACGGAGGATCCGACCCGTTCCGCCCTCCGCGACCCGGCCGTCTTCGAGGCGGTCGCCCGCACCTTCCCGCCCGGTGCCGCCTGGCTCGCACTCGGCGCCGAGCCGCTCTCCGGCGTAAGGGCCACGGCCGGCCTGGACAACCGGTGGAGCGCGCTGGTCGACGAACACGGTCCCGTGGTCAGCGGGCTCGTACCGGTCGGCGATGCCCTCACCCACACCAACCCGACCCTCGGCCAGGGCATGTCGCTGGCCCTGTGGGCGGCGCAGCGGGTCGCCCGTACCGCCCACCTCGACCCGGGATCGGAGCGGTACGCCGCCGACCACCACGCCTGGTCGGTGCGCACCGTCAAGCCCTGGTTCGACTTCCAGGTCACCGCCGACGCGGCGATCGGCGAACGGTGGACGACCCGGACCGTACGGGCCGGTGCGGCGCGGGATCGGGCCGCGCTGTTCGACTGCGCGCTGGACGATCCCGAGGTGATGCGGGCCCGCGCCCGCGTCCGGCACCTGTTGGAGTCGCCCGAACGCGCCTATGCCGACCCGGACGTCCGGGCCCGGGTGGTGCGCTGGCTGGCCGCCCGGCCCGGCTACGTCCCGAACACCGGCGGGCCGAGCCGCGGCGAATGGGAGAAGCTCACGGGCTGCTGAGCGACTGCTCCCGGGCGCGCGAGCGGAAGGTGCGGCGCCGGGCGTCCGGCGGCGCACCGACCTTCACGCGCGGTCCCTCACGCGCCGTCCCCGCCGAGGATCGCCGAGAGGTCGTAGCGGACGACCTCCTCCAGCTGGGCGTACGTACAGCTCTCCGGCGTGCGGTCCGGGCGCCAGCGGCGGAACTGCGCGGTGTGCCGGAAACGGTCGCCCTCCATGTGGTCGTACGCGACCTCGACGACCCGCTCGGGACGCACCGGCACCCAGGACAGGTCCTTCTTCCCGGTCCAGCGGCTCTGCGCACCGGGCAGCCGGGCGCTCTCGTGCGCGGCCTCGTCGGCCCAGGCGGCCCAGGGGTGGCCCGTGGCGTCGGCCATCCGGAGGGGTTCGAGCTCCTCGACGAGCTCGGCCCGGCGCTTCATGGGGAAGGCGGCGCAGACGCCCACGTGCTGGAGCGCGCCGTGCGCGTCGTGGAGGCCCAGCAGCAGCGATCCGACAATCGGACCGCTCTTGTGGAAACGGTAGCCCGCGACGACGACGTCGGCCGTACGTTCGTGCTTGACCTTGAACATGAGGCGGGCATCGGGCCGGTAGGGGAGATCCAGGGGCTTGGCGATCACCCCGTCCAGCCCGGCGCCCTCGAACAGCTCGAACCACTCCTGCGCCAGCGAGGCGTCGGTGGTCGCGGGCGCGAGGTGGACGGGGGGAATGGCGGTGGACAGGGCTTCCACGAGGGCGGTACGGCGCGCCGCGAGCGGGGTGTCGAGCAGCGCCTCGTCGCCGAGCGCGAGCAGGTCGAAGGCCACGAACGAGGCGGGCGTGGTCTCGGAGAGCATCTTCACCCGGGACGCGGCGGGGTGGATCCGCTCGGTCAGCCGGTCGAAGTCGAGCCGGTCGTCGTGCACGATCACGATCTCCCCGTCCACGACGCAGCGCTCGGGCAGACTCTCCCGGACCGCTTCCACCAGCTCCGGGAAGTACCGGGTCAGGGACTTGCCCGTCCGGCTCCCGAGCTCCACCTCGTCGCCGTCCCGGTGGACGATCGACCGGAAGCCGTCCCACTTGGCCTCGTACTGCATGCCGGGCGGGATCTTCGCCACGGATTTGGCGAGCATCGGCTTCACGGGAGGCATCACCGGCAGATCCATGCCCCCGATTCTGCGCCGTTCGCTCCGCGCCCGCCCGGTGTGCGGGCCGCGACGGACCCGCCTAACGTGGCGCTCATGGGTGCTGCCGGCAATGCCATCGAGCTCGACGCGGACGGGCGGCCGGTACGGCTGTCCAACCCGGACAAGGTGTACTTCCCGGAGCGGGGGCTCACCAAGCTCGACGTGGCCCGGTACTACCTGTCCGTGGCCGGCGGCATCACCCGCGCCCTGCGCGATCGCCCGACGACCCTGGAGCGCTACCCCGACGGTGTGGAGGGCGAGTCGTTCTTCCAGAAGCGCGCTCCCAAGAACCTCCCCGACTGGATCCCCACCGCGCACATCGCCTTCCCCAGCGGCCGCACCGCCGACGAGATCTGCCCCACCGAACCGGCCGCCGTCCTGTGGGCCGCCAACCTGGGCTGCCTCACCTTCCACCCGTGGCCGGTGCGCCGGGAGGACACCGACCACCCCGACGAGCTGCGCATCGACCTCGACCCGCAGCCCGGCACCGACTTCCACGACGCGGTGGCCGCCGCCCACGAGCTGCGCGACCTGCTGGACGGGCTGGGCCTGCGCGGCTGGCCGAAGACCTCCGGCGGGCGCGGGCTGCACGTGTTCGTTCCGATCGAGCCGCGCTGGACCTTCACCGAGGTCCGCCGCTGCGCCATCGCCATCGGCCGGGACCTGGAACGGCGGATGCCGGGCCGGGTCACCACGGCCTGGTGGAAGGAGGAGCGCGGCGAGCGGATCTTCGTCGACTACAACCAGACGGCCCGCGACCGCACGATCGCCTCCGCCTACTCGGTCCGCCCCCGCCCGCACGCCCCGGTCTCGGCCCCGCTGCGCTGGGACGAGATCGACTCGGTGGAGCCGCGCGACTTTGACATCGTCACCATGCCGGCCCGCTACGCCGAACTGGGCGACCTGCACGCGGACATGGAGGAGCACGCCTTCACCCTCGACGGTGCGCTGGAGCTGTCCGAACGCCAGGAGCAGGACCACGGCCTGGGCGACATGCCGTACCCGCCGGACTACCCGAAGATGCCGGGCGAGCCCAAGCGGGTCCAGCCGAGCCGCGCGAAGCGCGAGACGAAGGACTGACCGGCCGGGACGGGTCCGTGAGGGACGATGGGCGCGATGTGCGCGCTACGTCCGAGCGCGCAAGCGCCCATGCCCCCAAGCGCCCAAGTGCGTGTCCCAAAAAATGCACGAACGATCGTGCTAATATCTCGCCATCCTGCCACTATGAGGAGATCCGGAGAGCCGGACATGCGTACCGTCGCTGCAGTCCTGAGCACCACCCTGAACCTCGCCTCCCGCCTTCCCCCCGCCCTCGCCGGGCGCATCGCCTTCCGCGCCTTCGTCCGCCCCCTGGGCCGGTCCCGGTTGCGGCCAGAGGAAGAGCCGGTCATGGACCGGGCCGCCGTCGGGAAGATCACCGTGAACGGCGTGGACGTCACCACCTACCGCTGGGGCGACGGACCCCGGCCGGTGCTCGTGGTGCACGGCTGGTCCTCGCGCGCCTCCCGCTTCGCCGGGGTCATCGAGGCCCTGCGCGCCCAGGGCCACACCGTCGTCTCCTTCGACGCCCCCGGACACGGAGCCTCCGGGGGCCACGCCGCCAGCGTCTTCGACCTGCGCGCCGCCATCCGCGGACTGCACGCCGAACACGGCGACTTCTCCGCTGTCGTCGCCCACTCCATAGGCGTGCTCGCCACCTTCTTCTCCCTCCGCGACGGCGTGCGCGCCGACCGGGTCGCCGCCATCGGCGGCGTGGCGCACTTCGACTACCTGCTCGACGGCTTCTGCTCCGCCCTCGGGCTGGGCAGCCGGGTCCGGGAAGCCCTGCTGCACCACGTACGGCACCGGCTGGTGCCCGGCGAGACCGACATCCGGGAACGCCTGGACGCCTGTTGGCGCCCGGAAGGCATGCCCGCACCGGTCCTGCTCGTACACGACACCGAGGACGACACCGTCTCCGCCGACCAGTCCCGCGCCATCGCCGCCGCCTTCGGCCCGCGTGCCCGCCTCGTCGTGACCACCGGCCTCGGACACCGCCGCATCCTGGGCGATCCCGAAGTCATCGCCCAGGTAGCGGAGTTCGTGGGAGCCCGAACCGGGGCGGGCGCCCGATGAGTACGCCGACACGCCGCGGAACGGCCGAGGAATCGCACGAGCCGCGCAGGACGGGCACGCCGTCGAAGCCACGGCCGTCAGAGAAGCCGCGGAGATCGGGCATGTCGAGGGACAGGTCGAGGGACAGGTCCAGGGGCAGGTCGAAGGACAGGTCGAAGGACAGGTCGAGGGAGCAGACGCCGCCGGCGGGCGCCGTCCCCGGCCGGGCCGGCACGGGGGTGCGGCCCGGCGGGATCCTCGCGGTGGCCTCCGCCGTCACCTTCCTCGCCTTCCTCGACGCCACCGTCGTCAACGTCGCCTTCCCCGACCTGCGCGCCGCGTTCCCGCAGGTCACCCTGCCCCGGCTGACCTGGGTGGTCAGCGCCTACGCCGTCCTGTTCGCGGCACTCCTCGCCGCCGCGGGCCGGCTCGCGGACACCCTCGGCCGGCGCACGCTCTTCCTCGCCTCGACGGCCGCGTTCACCGCCACCTCGGCGGCCGCCGCACTCGCGCCCGACGCCGACCTGCTGATCGTCGCCCGTGCCCTGCAGGGCGCTGCCGCGGCCGGGATGATCCCCGCCGCGCTGGGCCTCGTACTGGCCCACACCCCGCCCGCCCGCCGGGCCGCCGCACTCGGCACCTGGGGTGCCGCCGGTGGACTCGCGGCCGCCGTCGGCCCCAGCGCCGGCGGGCTGCTCGTCGAACTCCAGGGCTGGCGGGCCATCTTCCTCGTCAACCTCCCCATCGGCCTCGCCATCCTCTGGGCCGCCGCCCGGATCCTGCCGCGCGAACCCCGGCCGCCCCACCGGCTGCCCGACCCCGTCGGCACGCTCGCCCTGGTCCTCGGCATCGGCGGAACCGTCGCCGGGTTCACCCAGGGCGAGGACTGGGGCTGGACCGACCCGGCCGTGCTCGGGCTCCTCGGCGCCGGCGTGCTGTGCACCGCGCTCGCCCTGACCCGCTCCCGCCGTCACCCGGCTCCGGCCGTCGACCGCGACCTGTGGCGGGACCGGGTCTTCGTCCGCGCCAACCTCACCGCCCTGCTGTTCGGCGCGGCGATGTACGCGTGGCTGCTGACCGGCCCCTCGTACCTGATCGCCCGCTGGGACCACTCCGCCCTGCAGGCCGGGCTCGGGGTCACCCCGGGCGCCGTCCTGGCGATGGCGGGTGCCCTGGTGGTGGGCCGCCGGGTCCCCGCCCGGCTGCAGGGCGCGGCCGTGACCACCGGAGCACTCCTGTTCGCCGCCAACGCCCTGCTGCTGTGGGGGTGGGCCGACGCGTCCACCTCCTACGCCCAGGTGTTCCTGCCCGCCGGGCTGCTCGGTGGTCTCGGCATCGGCATCACCCTCACGGCCCTGTCCACCGCCGCCTCCGCGACCCTGCCGCCCCAGCGCTTCGCCGCGGGCACCGGCCTGCTGATGACGGCCCGCCAGCTCGGCGGGGCACTGGGCATCGCCGCCATGGCCGGCCTGCTGACCGGCGGCCGCGACGACCACTGGGAGCCGGTCTTCCTCATGACCGCCGTATCCGCGCTCGCCGCGGCGGCCGTCGGCCTCTCGATGAGACCGGGACGGGCGGCTGGACAGGCAGGAGGAGTGGGACGGGCAGGAGGAGTGGGACGGGCGCGGGGGTGGTCGACGCGACCGTAGGGATCAGGCAGCAGTCGGCCCCTGCGGCCGGTCGGGCATGACCGGCAGCTCGTCCGGGGCGGCCGCGACCGAACGGAGCCGGGCGAGGATTCCCCGCTCGGCCCGTTCGTAGGCCGCACCGTTCTCGAACAGCACGGAGTGGGCGTTCGCCAGCTCCATCAGCGCGATGATCTCGAAGGCCGTCTGCGGCAGCTCGTCCGGGCCCAGCCCCGGCCGGAGGTCACCGGCCGTACGGGCCTCGTCCAGCACCCGCTCGATGTAGCGGGTCCAATCGGTGCGGGCCTTGGCGATCTCGTCGCGGACGGGGCCGGGGCGCGCGTCGTACTCGGCGGAGACCCCGTAGAAGAAGCAGCCGCCGGGGAAGATCCGGTGCCTGGAATAGTCCAGCCAGAGCTCGCAGAGCCGCCACGCCTTGGACAGTCCGGCCGGCTCCTCGCGTACGGGCCGCACCACCTGGCCGACGAACACCTCCACGGCCGCCCGGACGGTCGCGAGCTGCAGGTCCTCCTTGGATCCGAACAGGGCGAACACGCCGCTCTTGCTCAGCCCGAGGTCGGTGGCGATCTTCCCGAGGGAGAGCCCCTCCAGGCCGTCCACGGACGCGATGCTCATCGTCCGCTCCAGCACGGTCCGCCGGGTCTGGTTCCCGCGCTCCACGCGTCCGTCTGCCATGTGGACATCTTACCGAACGCACGGTCGTTCACTCTGTTGAGGCGGCCACGGCCCGCGCACCCGCGACCCACCCCATTGTCAGTCCCGAGTGCCATGCTCATAGGAGGGGCGTAAGGGGACGCGGGCGGGGGGACTGGCTCGGGAAGGACTCAGGAAAGGCCCGGGAGGTGCTCGGGAGGGACTCGGGAAGGGACTCGGGAAGGAGCTGAGCGGATCATGCTGACCACGGATTACAAGGACGGCGCGCCCAACTGGGTCGACGTGACCGCGCCGGACATCGCCCGGGCCGCCGGGTTCTACCGGGAGCTCTTCGGCTGGGAGTTCCACCAGGGCGGCGAGGAGATCGACGGCTACGGCACGTTCAGGCTGTACGGCAGCAGGGTCGCCGGCGGCATGACCCTGCCCGAGGATGCGGCGGCCGAAGCGTCCTGGACGGTCTACTTCCAGAGCCGGGACGCGGACGCGACGACCGCCGCGGCGATGCGCGCGGGCGGTGCGGTGCTGATCGCGCCGATGGACGTCGCGGACCACGGCCGGGCGGCCGTCCTCACCGACCCGGCGGGCATCGCCTTCGGCATCTGGCAGCCCGGCCGTACGAAGGGCCTGGACGCGGTGGTGGATCGGGGCGCGCTGTCGTGGACGGAGCTGTACACGCCGGACGTGGCCGGGGCGGCCGGGTTCTACGGTGCGGTCCTCGGCTGGCAGATCACCGAGGCCGAGCTGGAGGGCGGCACGTACACGTTCGCCAGACCGGCCGGTTCCGCCCCGACCGCGGACACGGGATTCGGCGGCATCGTGTCCGTCCACGCCGACCCGGCGGAGGACACCGGGCGCCCGTACTGGACGCCGTACTTCGAGGTCGCCGACTGCGACGCGACCGCGGCGCACGCGGAGGAACTCGGCGGCAAGGTCCGCCTCACCCCCGTCTCCATGGAGGGCGCGGGCCGCTTCGCCAAGCTGGCGGACCCGAACGGGGCACGATTCGCAGTGATAGCCACCGCCACACCGCAGGCGGGCCCCTGATCCGGATGGCTGATGGCGTGCTGGTCGTCCGGGTGATGGACGGCTGTTGATCAGACGTTGATGAGACGTACATCCATGGCGGCGAGCATCTGGGTATGCCGATGAACACGACCGCTGCGGAGGCAGCGCCACGCACTGCCTGGTACGAACTCGCCCTGTGCGCCGAGACCGGCTCGGACTTCTTCTTCCCGGAGCCGGGGACGTCCCTCCGGGACGCGAAGCGTCTGTGCGGGGCGTGCGAGGGAAGAGCCGGCTGCCTGGAGTACGCCCTCGCGAACGACGAACGCTTCGGCGTGTGGGGCGGACTCTCGGAGCGTGAGCGCTCGTTGCTCCGCCCCCGCCGCAGCTGACCCCGCCTCCCGGCTAGGTCTGAGTCCCCTTCCCACTACGCCGCCGCACGAGCCCGACGCGCACCGCCAGCGCATCGGGCTCGCCGCCGTTCCCCCCACCCCAATGCCCTGCGGGCATCCTGTGCGGCACGACCCGCACGGGGGCGTGCCCTCCGATGGGCGACACGACCCCGCCGTAGCGGGCGTCTCCCGCAAACCAGATGCGGGGCCCATCGAAGGTGACCGGAAACGGGAACACCCGGAAGGTCGGGGTGTAGTCGTCCCGAAAGATAATGGTGACGAGCGTGGGGTTGCCAGCATTGTGGGGCAGGACTTCGTACGGAACCTCATTCCAGGGGTAGTTCTGGAGCACGGATGCAACCCTTTGGCGCCGAAGAAATGCCGTCACCACCGCCGGTGCGAAGACGACTGCGGACATGATGATGCCCAGACAAGCGATGTCGACGACTGCAGGAAGCGCGAAGGGCAGCAGGGTGCATGCTGCGATAGCAGCACCGGTTGTTGTGATCAGCCACATGGCACGACGACGTGCCAGCCTGGCATAGCCGTCAGCAGTGGGAGGGTGATCCCACGCTGTCTTGACGAGAGGGAGCATCAAAGCAGCAGCTCCGAGATGCGTGAGGTTTGAGCGATCGGTGTTGGGTCGGTGAACGAGGCTGTGTGGATGATGGCTTCAAGCATGTCGGTATATGCCTCTTTGTACTCCGTGGAGGCGCTTGTCAGGTCGAAGATCAGCACGTGTTGGCCGTCAGGATGTGCCAGCGCCGCTCGGGATTGGAATACGGCGCGTTCCAGTTGTTTAAGCGCCAATGTTCCGGTTGCCAGGCAACAGGAAGGAGACAACGGGAGATCGACGAAGCGGCAAGTCGATTCCTCCCAGAGTGGCGACTTCGCAATGCCAAGCGCGATGCGTGCCACGGCGAGCTGGGCGTTTCCAGCAGGCGTGCGCCGACAGGACAGAGAGAACAGTGAACTGCAGAGGCCGGAAGTATCGTCAGGATGTAAGCCGATCGCAGTATGCAGGACCTGCTGCTGTGCAAGAGAATCCAGTTGCTCAAGTAGCTGTGCAACTTGCAGTTGTGCCAGGCCGCTTGCCAGCGCTGCCGTCCCTTCCAGGGCGGGGCGATCATCCGGTCCAATGTCGTAGAAGCCCGGTGGGAGTCTGAACCAGAGAGGCGGGAAGGCGTCGTTCACAAGCCCCTCATTACTGCCCACGCGGTCGAGGCCTTTGCTGCGGCGGCGGGAGCGTCCTCCAGAACTCCTCGCGTCCCGTCCACTGTTGTGGACGTCTGCTCAACAGCATCTTTCGGGCCAAGGATGTAGCCGCCGCCAGCCGTTAGGGCACCTGTAGCGGGAACGGCGACACTGACGAAGTCCTTCGTGCCGGAGCTCGCGTTCCTCAAGGCCCACTGGCTCAGCGGGTTCTCAACCCGCCGGATCGTCTCGCCCTCGGTCCAGGTCGTTCGGGTGAACGATCGTGCCCCGTCCCCGAACGCCGTCAGGCCACTCGCTTCCGGCACCGCCATGCCCGCGCGTGTTGCCGCCACGCCCGCCTTCGCGCCGGTGGCGATCGCGGCGACGCCCGGGACCGCGCCCAGGCTGTCGCCCAGCAGGGTCACGCCGCTCTTCCAGAAGTCCGCGTCGAATTCCCCTTTGGTGAAGCCGTCCTTCAACGGCTTGCGGAACTTCGGGTCCGACGTGTGCATGGCCAGCGCGGCCAGGCTCAGGCCGCTGCCCACCAGCATGACCGCCAGCGCAGCGGGCGGGCAGACGAAGGCGAGGCCCGCGCTGACGAAGCCCAGGACCGCGGACAGGTTCGACAACGTGTCCGCCGGATCGTCGACGATCTCGCGCCAGATCCGCTGCAGCGCGCCCGGTTCCTTCGGCGCCAGCCGGTCCGTGGCCGAATCCAGTGCTTCGGCGACCCGCCGCGCGTCCGCCGCGTGCTGGCCGCGGAGCTCCTGGCCCAGTCGGCGTGCATCGGCCAGCTCGTCCGGGGTGGTGGCCGCGGCCGCCATGGATTCGTAGCGCGCGCCCAGCGCCTGGTGTGCGGCCAGCGCGTCGTGCCAGGAGGCCAGGCGCCGGCCCGCCTCGGCCAGGGAATCGTGTGCCGAGCGCAGGTAGCGGGGGAGGTCGTCGGACAGGACCTCGCGGAAGGCCGTCGCCGCCTCGCCCTGCCATCCGTCGCTCCGCGACACCAGCGCGTCGACCACGCGCGCCGCCTCGCCCAGCGACGAGGCCGACGTACGCAGCTTCGCCGCGAGGGCCAGTACGGCCGGCGGGGAACCCGGGGCCGGGTCAAAGCCGAGCGCCTCACCCATGCTCGGCCCGCCCTGCCGCGGAGGCGCGTACGAAGGCGTCGCGGATGGCCGTGTCCAGCGCCCGGTACTCCGCCGCGCTGCCCTTCACGCCCTCCCGGACGGCCTTCACCCGCTGCGAGAGCTGCTTCGCGCCGTAGGCCCACCGTTTCTGGAACCGGTCGCAGGCCGCGTCCAGCTTGGCCGTGCCCAGCTGGTCGTCCCGGACGTGGTCCAGGGCGCGGCGTGCGTCCCGCAGCGCGGTCAGGGAGGTGTCCAGGGACTGGGTGAAACGGGTGAGCTGGTCGTAGTCCGCCCGGAGAGTGGTCATGGCGGTGAAGCCTGGCAGAGCTACGGCCGGACGGCGGAATCCCCGTCACCCCCAAGGGGGACGGGGATTCGGCCAGGTCACACCGGGTGAAGCGTCACACCGGGTGAAGCGAGGCGTGAAGGAGTCGTCAGCCCTTGCGGGCCGCCAGACGGGCCTGGCGCGCCGCCAGCTTCTCGTCGAACTTCGTGGCCTCCGCGTCCAGGCCGTCCATGTACAGCCCGAGCTCGTCCTGGGCCTGCCGGCCCTCCGGGCCGAGGTCGGGGATCTCCATGACCTTGAGGAAGCGGAGGACCGGCGCCAGCACGTCGTCGTGGTGGATGCGCAGGTTGTAGACGCCGCCGATGGCCATCTGCGCGGCCATCCGCTCGAAGCCGGGCATGCCGTGTCCGGGCATCCGGAAGTTGACCACCACGTCGCGGACGGCCTGCATGGTCAGGTCCGGAGCGATCTCGAAGGCCGCGCCGAGCAGGTTCCGGTAGAAGATCATGTGCAGGTTCTCGTCGGCCGCGATGCGCGCCAGCATCCGGTCGCAGACCGGGTCGCCGGACTGGTGGCCGGTGTTCCGGTGCGAGATGCGGGTGGCGAGCTCCTGGAAGGCCACGTACGCGATCGAGTGCAGCATCGAGTGCCGGTTGTCGGACTCGAAGCCCTCCGACATGTGCTGCATCCGGAACGCTTCCAGCTTGTCCGGGTCCACGGCGCGCGAGGCGAGCAGGTAGTCGCGCATCACGATGCCGTGACGGCCCTCCTCGGCGGTCCAGCGGTGCACCCAGGTGCCCCAGGCGCCCTCGCGGCCGAAGAGGGTGGCGATCTCGTGGTGGTAGCTGGGCAGGTTGTCCTCGGTGAGGAGGTTCACCACGAGGGCGATCTTGCCGATCTCGGTCACCTTGGACTGGCTGGGGTCCCAGGCCTCGCCGTCCTCGAAGAACCCGGGGAAGTTGCGGCCGTCGCCCCACGGCACGTACTCGTGCGGCATCCAGTCCTTGGTGATCTGCAGGTGCCGGTTGAGCTCCTTCTCCACCACTTCTTCGAGCGCGTACAGAAGCTTCGCGTCGGTCCACGCCTCCGAGCTGCCGAGGTGGGGAGAAGTGATCGTCACGGGTGCTCCTGGGGGGACAAGCGAATTACCTACGGTTCCGTAGCCTACGAACCCGTAGGTTAAGCATGGCGTCAAGGGCGGCCAAGTCCGGCCCACCGCTATGTCCCTTTACATTCTGTTATGTATGCAGGTGAGGGGGCGTCCGGACGGGCGAAAATGAGACGCGCCCGTCCGGTCCACCGATTACGTCATGTGGTCACCCTTTGGTTGCCGTGTGTTGCCACCTCCGTCAGGCGTCCCACAGGGAGGCCCGTACGTCCTCCGCCGTCGTCGGCCGGAGGCCGCCGTCGAGCAGCAGCCACCGTGTGATGCCGATCGACTCCAGGAACGGCACGTCATGGCTGGCCACGACGAGCGCCCCTTCGTAGGACTCCAGCGCGTCCGTCAGCTGGCCCACGCTCGCCAGGTCCAGGTTGTTCGTCGGCTCGTCCAGCATCAGCAGCTGGGGCGCGGGATCCGCCAGCAGCAGTGCCGCCAGCGTCGCCCGGAACCGCTCACCGCCCGAGAGCGTGCCCACCGGCTGCTCCGCCCGTGCGCCCCGGAACAGGAAGTGCGCGAGGCGCGCCCGGATCCGGTTGTTGGTGGCCTCGGGCGCGAACTGCGCCACGTTGTCCACCACCGACAGTCCGTCGTCCAGCAGGTCCAGCCGCTGCGGCAGGAATCGTGCCGGAACATGGGTGACCGCCTCGCCCGCCACCGGTTCGAGCAGCCCGGCGATCGTCCGGAGCAGGGTGGTCTTGCCCGACCCGTTCCGCCCGACCAGTGCGATCCGCTCCGGTCCGCGCAGGTCCAGCTCGCCCGGGACAGCCCGTACGCCGCCCGCGTGCGCGAGTTCCAGCTTGCTCAGGGTGAGTACGCGCCGGCCCGTGGGCACCGCCGTGGCCGGCAGCTCGATCCGGATCGCGTCGTCGTCCCGCACCGCCTCGACCGCCTGGTCGAGCCGCTCGCGCGCCTCGGCCAGCCGCTCGGTGTGCAGGGTGCGGTGCTTGCCGGCCGACTCCTGCGCGGACCGTTTGCGGTTGCCCGCCACGATCGGAGGGACGCGGCCGTTCTCCTCCATCTTCTTTCCGTAGCGCTGCCGGCGGGCCGACTTCATGTGTGATTCCGCCAGTTCGCGCTTCTGTCGCTGTACGTCGGCCTCGGCGACCCGGACCATCCGCTCGGCCGCGGTCTGTTCGGCCGCGACGAACTGCTCGTACGCCGTGAAGTTGCCCCCGTACCAGCGGACTTCGCCCTCGCGCAGCTCGGCGATCTGGTCAACCCGCTCCAGCAGTTCACGGTCGTGGCTGACCACGACCATCACTCCGGACCAGGAGTCCACCGCCGAGTAGAGCCGCCGCCTGGCCCGCAGGTCCAGGTTGTTGGTGGGCTCGTCGAGGAGGAGTACGTCGGGCCGCGCGAGCAGCAGCGCGGCCATGCGGAGCAGTACGGACTCGCCCCCGGAGAGGTCCCCGACGGTGCGGTCCAGCCCGATCCGGCCCAGACCGAGCCGGTCGAGCGCGGCGTGCGCCCGCTCCTCGACGTCCCAGTCGTCGCCGACCGCGGCGAAGTTCGCCTCGGTGGCCTCGCCCGCCTCGATGGCGTGCAGGGCGGCCCGGGTGTCGGCGATGCCGAGCACCTGGTCCACGCGGAGGGCGGCGGCGGTGGAGTCGAGGGCGATGCCCTGGGGGAGGTAGCCGACCGTGCCGGTGACGGCGGTCCGGCCGTCGAGCGGCCGGAGTTCGCCGGCGATGAGCTTCAGGAGGGTGGATTTGCCACACCCGTTGAGGCCGATCAGGCCGGTGCGGCCGGGGCCGACCGTGAGGTCGAGGCCGTCGAAGACGGGGGTGCCGTCGGGCCACTCGAAGGAGAGGGAGGAGCAGGTGATGAAGGTGGCGTTGGCGGGGGCCTTGGCATGGGCCTTGGCGTGGCTGTTGCCGTTTCCGCCGCTGTTGCTGTTGCTGTTGCTGTTGCCGTTGGTGTGGGCGTGACTCATGGAGGTCTCCAGGTTGCGTGAAGGGTGAACTGCAACGTGGGGAGACACCGGCGGGAAGGGAGGTGTCTCGAACCTCAGAAGAGCAACGTCCTACTCCATTCGAAGGGGAGGTGGTGGCTCTTGTGAACTTACGGGCGGCTTGCGACCGCCCGCAAACGATTTACGGGGAGGGGAGCGGGTGGGTGCGGGAGCGCAGGGCGGGCGGGTGAGCGGCCGTGGGTGAGCGGCCGTGCGGCAGAGGCCGTGGGTGAGAGGCCGTGGGTGAGTGGCCGTGGGGCAGGGGCCGTGGGTCAGCAGGTGCCGCGCATCAGCTCGGCCAGGCTGTGGTCCATGTCCAGGTAGAGGTGCTCCATGCCCGGGGGGACCACCGTGCACGAGCGGTCGAGGAAACGTCGCAGCGCGACGGTGTCCATGAGCACGATCGCCACGCCTTCGGGAGCGTGGAACTCCACCACCGTCCGGCCTCCGCCGTACGGCCGCACCCGGACGTCGCCGTGGCCGGCCGGGCGGTCGAGACCGGTGGTCAGCAGGTCGCGAGCGAACGTCCAGGACACCTCGATCCCTTCGAGGGTCGCGGGGGCGGGGAAAGCCATGTGGAGCGCGAAGGGGTCCGAGCGGTCGTAGCGGAGAGTGACGGGAACGGTCTCGACCTTCGGCGCGGTGGCGACCAGTCGGGCCTCCACGGCCTGCTCGATGACAGTGATCATGGCTCGCTCCCTTGCAGCGGATCGGCTCCGGGCGTGGGGTGAGGCCCGGCATCCGGTTAGACGCTGGATCTGCCGGATCCGTGCATGCGAGGGGTGCGTGACCTGCGTCACCGAATGGCCGGATGTGGCCCGTGCGATCGCACAGAGTAATCGGCGGGTGGCCGGGTTGGGCCCCGGCGCCCGGTGAGGGGCGGGGGCGAGGTGCTGAATTACGGCCGATTCGCGATCACTCCACAGGCCCAAAGCGGTGGCCGGAGGCACCCTGGACGTGGATCTCCGGGGTGCGTTAGCTTCCGGCGCCATGAGACTTTCGGGAGTTGGGGTTGGCATGTGCGCGGCAATGCTGGCCGTGGGGCTGCTCACCGTGCCTGCGGCACGGGCTGACGAAGGGGCGCGGGGAGGGAGCCGGGGCGCGAGCCAGGGGCAGAGCCCGGGCCAGGGGCACGGCCTGGGGCAGGGCCTGGGGCGCAGTGCTGTTGACCTGGCGGACGGATTGGCTGCCGGGAGCCGGGCCGGGGGCGTCGGATGGGCGGTGAAGGCGACGGGGACGGACGCCCGCTTCCGCGGGCTCGCCGCGGTGAACCGGTCCACGGCCTGGGTGTCGGGTTCCAAGGGCACCGTGCTGCGCACGGCGGACGGCGGGCGGAGCTGGCAGAACGTGTCACCGCCGGGTGCCCAGGGCCTTGAACTGCGCGACATCGAGGCGTTCGACGCACGCCGCGCCGTCGCGCTGTCCATCGGTGAGGGCGAGGACTCGCGCATCTTCCGCACGGAGGACGCGGGCGCGACGTGGACGGAGAGCTTCCGTAACCCTGACCCGCGGGCCTTCTACGACTGCCTGACGTTCTTCGACGCCCGGCACGGCCTGGCCATGAGCGATCCCGTGGACGGCAGGTTCCGCATCCTGTCGACGCGAGACGGCGGGCGCAGCTGGAACGTCCTCCCGAACGACGGCATGCCGACCGCCCTGGCGGGCGAGGCGGGCTTCGCGGCGAGCGGGCAGTGTCTGGTGAGCTCGGGACCGCGGGACGTGTGGCTGGCCACGGGCGGTGGCGCGGTCGCGCGCGTCATGCACTCCGGTGACCGGGGGCTCACGTGGACGGTCACGGACGCGCCTGTGCCGGGCGGCGATCCGGCGAAGGGGGTCTTCGGACTGGCCTTCCGCGGTGGCCGGGGACTGGCGGTCGGCGGTGACTACCGTACGGGCCAACCGTCGCCGCAGGCTGCGGCGACGACGGCCGACACGGGCCGGACCTGGCGGCCGTCGTCGGCACCGCCCGCGGCGTACCGCTCGGGCGTCGCCTGGCTCCCGTTCCTGCCGCCGGCCGCACTGACGGTGGGTCCGACGGGCACGGACATCACGCTGGACGGCGGCAGGACCTGGTGGCCGCTGGGCGACGAGGGTTCGTTCGACACGGTGGACTGCACGGATACCGCGTGCTGGGCGGCGGGCGAGAAGGGGAGGGTGGGGAGGCTGGAGGTGCGCTGAGGAAGGACGGGGGTCGGGCGGGGTCAGGGCGACCGGACTCCGGCTGGCGGGACCATCACGCCTGGCGGGGTCGGGGCGACCGGACTTCGGCTGGGCGGGATCATCGCGCCTGGTGGGGTCGGGTGTGTGCCGGTGCTCCGCTGGGGCGGAATCAGGTGGTGCCCGGGGGTGGCCCGTCAGTCCCAGTGTCATTACGGGTCCGTCAGTCCTGTCAAGGGCGCTCCTTCGTCGCGTCGCCCGGAGGGCGATGGCCCGTTGGGCCACCCGTGACAGGCCTGCCGGCCCCGCAACGACAAGGACTGTCGGGCCGCCCCCGGGGGACGGCACGGGGGGACCCAAGGCCATCCTGCTCTGGCGTTGGCGGGTACGAGCAGCGGCTGCCGCTCGGCCAGCCGCCCTCCGGGCGGAAGCAGAATCTCTGTCGTCAGGATGACTGCACGCCAGCGCGTCCAGGGCGCCCCAGATCGCTACGTGCTCCTGCTGATCAGCGGATTCGGCCCGTCAGGGGCCGGACATAAGCCGCCGTCGATCGCTACGTGCGCATGGGGGAATGGCGGCTGATGGGCCGTCGCTCTTCGGACCGACCAGATGGGGGTGATCCGTCATCGATCGTTACGTGGTGCTGCTCAGTCGGCGGCGGACAGGCTCAGTTCGGAGCGGATCAGTTCGAGGAGGTGGGGGAGGCGCGCTTTCCAGTAGGGGGAGGCCGGGTGGGCGTAGTGGAGGGGGGCGTCGCCGGTGGAGAGGAGCGCTTCGGCGAGGTCGGGGTGTTGGGAGATTTTCGTACGGAGGAGTCCGGCCAGCACGGATAGCCGGGTGCCGGGGGAGTGGTCCTGGGCGGCGGTCAGCAGGTCCGTGATGTCGAGGTCGGGGAGGGCGACGGTGTGGGGTGCCGGCGTGGGGCGGGCGTCTTCCGCACGGATGAAGTAGTCGAGGGTCTGCTGGTGCATGAAGGCGGTGACCACCGGGCCGTCGCCATCGACGGCTTGCCCCGTGTCGGTGGTGAGGATGCGGAGAGGGCGGTCCTGACGGTCTATGTCACCGAGTACGTGGATCCGGAGGTGTGGGGGGACCTTCAGGTAGGCCGCGCGCAGCGCGAGGCGGTTGGGTTCCGTGGGTTCGTCGCGGTAGCGGTGGATCGCGTCCCAGCAGCGGTCCGTGCTCGTCGGACGGCTGTTGAGAGCGTCGATGCGGTCCGTGACCTCCAGGATGAATCCATCCGGAGTGACCGGCGCGGGACGGCGGGACCGCCATCTCGACGGCTCGGGCGGCAGGTTGCGGTGGGCCGGATCGGTTGGTGAGATGCGGCCGGAGAGCATGAGCCGTTTCAGGCCGGACACGTCGGTGAGCCCGTCACAGCGGAGGGCGCCGTCGGCGAAGGCGAACAGGTCTTCCACCTGATACGCACTGCCCCACCCGCGACGCCACACGTGACACCACTCGCCGTCGACTCTCTCCCCGTCGACCAGCCGATATGTAGGTCCCCGCCACCTCATGGGTGCACGTTATCGCCGCCCTGTGGCCGCAGGCCCCGGCGGTCGGCATCTGCAGGTCGTCGTGGCGCCATGGGCGGCTGCCTGTGGTCCTGACCCAAGGCGGCCCATCGGCCGCCGAGACGGCAGGAGTATGTAGCGATCGACGGCGGCTCTGGCCGCCTCTCTGATCGGCCCGAGCACGGACGGCCCGTCAGCCGCCATTCCCCGAATGCGCATGTAGCGATTTGGGGCGCCCTGGCCGCCCTTTCGTGCAGTGATCCCGTCGACTGGGATTCGGCTTCCCGCCCGGAGGGCGGCCGGCCGAGCGGAGCTGCTGCCCGTGCCCTCCGGAGCCGATGACGACTGGCCTTGGGTCCCCCCGTGCCGTCCTCCGGGGGCGGCCCGACAGTCCTTGTCGTTGCGGGGCCGGCAGGCCTGTCAAGGGTGGCCCAACGGGCCATCGCCCTCCGGGCGACGCGACGAAGGAGCGCCCTTGACAGGACTGACGGACCCGTAATGACACTGGGACTGACGGGCCACCCCCGGGCACCACCTGATTCCGCCCAGGCGAAGCACCAGCACACGCCCGACCCCACCCGCCAACCAATCGGCTCCGATCGTCTCCGGTCGGTCGGTTGGTCGCCTCTTCCCGGCCGCCTCAGACCGTCGGGATTTCCTTCACCGTCGACAGGTCCGAGGACGTCCTCGTCGCGATGAATTCCGTGATGCGGTATGTGCAGACGTTCGCGACCACGAAGGGGTCCTCCGCCGCGATCTTCTCGATCTCGGTGCGCGAGACGCCGCCTGCCAGGATGACGCCGCCGTCCCTCGGTACCTTGCGGCCCGAGGCCAGGAAGATGCCCGCCGCGTACTGGTCGTCGAGCCACGCCGTGTGGGCGTCCATCTCCTCCTCGACGGATTCGATGGGGGCCGTGTAGGTCAACTCCATTACGAACATGATCGTCAGGCTACTCTCGTCGCATCATGACGAGCGTGAAAACCCCCGCCGACGAGGCCGAGGCCCGGGCGATACAAGACGAACTGCGTAGTCTCGTGATATTCGGCGAGGACGGGCCGGCCGTCGGCCAGGGGCTCGTCGCCGGTGTGGACGTCGCGTACGACGACGAGCGGGACCTCGTCGCGGCGGCCGCAGTGGTCCTCGACGCCGCCACGCTGGACGTCGTCGAGGAGGCGACGGCCGTCGGGCACGTCAGCTTCCCCTACGTCCCCGGCCTGCTCGCCTTCCGCGAGCTGCCCACCGTCCTCGCCGCGCTCGACGCGCTCACCGCCGCCCCCGACCTCGTCGTTTGCGACGGCTACGGTCTCGCGCACCCGCGCCGCTTCGGACTGGCCTGCCACCTCGGGGTGGTGACCGGGCTGCCCGCCATGGGCGTGGCGAAGAACCCCTTCACCTTCACCTACGAGGAGCCGGGCGCGCAGCGCGGCAGCGTCTCCCCCCTCCTCGCCCCCGACGGCGCCGAGGTGGGCCGGGCGGTGCGCACCCAGGACGGCATCAAGCCGGTCTACGTGTCCGTCGGACATCGCATCTCGCTCGACAACGCCTGTGCGCACGCCCTTGCGCTGAGCCCCCGCTACCGGATCCCCGAAACCACCCGGCTGGCCGACTCACTCTGCCGGAGGGCCCTCCGGGACGCCGGCTGAGCAGATCGGTCCGGTCAGCCCGACAGCAGCATGGTCAGCCCGAAATCACCACCGTCGGCCCGACAGGCCCGGCAGGCCCGACCACCCCGTCACCCCCGCCCCTCCCGTACGTCCGCCACCCGGAACCGGATGCCCGCCCGCTGGAGCCGGTCCAGCAGGGCGTCGCCCATCGCGACCGCCGTGGTCAGTTGGCCGGCGGTGGTGGGCAGGTCGTCGTGGGCGAGGCAGAGTACGGACTCGGCCAGCATCTTCGCGGTCTCCCCGTAGCCCGGGTCGCCGCCCGAGACCTCGGTGAACACCCGGCGGCCGCCGCCCTCGCCGACGAAGCGGACGCGGAACCAGCTGCGCGCCCGGCGCTCCGCGTCCGGGCCCTGGCCCGGCTCCCAGCGGCTCATCAGCCAGCGCCGGGCCGGCGGCACCTGGGCCAGTGCCGCCACCGTGCCGACCGCGGCCACGCCGCCCAGGGCCACGGGAAGGTGGGCCACCGAGGCGTAGTGCCGGTACCGGAAGTCCGGCCCGTAGCGCTCCAGCGCGGCCGCCGACCGGGTCACGATCCGCGGGTCGAGGGTGGGCAGTGGCAGGGCCCAGGTGCCGGTCTCCCGGCTGAACCGCGGGGCGCCGACCGGCCCCCGGGCGCGGCGGCCCAGCAGCCGCGGCTCGTGCAGCCGCCGGTCCCGGGCCGCGGACAGGGTCTGCGGGCCGCGGCCGAGGGCGGTGAGCGCCGAGGCGAGGGTGCCGCCCGAGAACAGGCCCCCGCCGCTCATGAATCCGTCGACGGTCAGCGGAACGCCCTCGGGCAGCTGTCGGACGGTGAAGTACGCGCCCAGGTCGGCGGGTACGGAGTCGAAGCCGCAGGCGTGCACGATCCGGGCGCCGGTCTCGCGGGCCCGCGCGTCGTGGTCGACGTAGGTCCGGTCGACGAACTCCGGTTCGCCGGTGAGGTCGACGTAATCGGTGCCCGCCTCGGCGCAGGCGGCGACGAGTTCGTTGCCGTACCAGACGTACGGGCCCACGGTGGTGGCCAGCACCCGGGTGGCGGAGGCCAGTTCCCGTACGGCTTCCGGGTCGGTCGCGTCCGCGCGCAGCAGCGGCAGCTTCGCGCAGTCGGGGTTCAGTGCGGCGAGCCGGTCGCGGAGGCGTTCCAGCTTGCGCGTGTCGCGGCCCGCGATCGCCCACCGGCAGCCGGCCGGGGCGTGCTCCGCGAGGTACTCGGCGGTCAGTGCGCCCACGAACCCGGTCGCCCCGAAGAGCACCACGTCGTAAGCGCGTTGTGGCGCGTCCTGCCTGTTCATCCCCGCTCCTCCCAACTGGTGTCGGTGGCTGAGGCTAGCGTGAGCCCCGGCTGTCCGTGCGAGCAGGTGTGACCTGCGGTAAATGGAGGTGTCGGTGAAGGCTGCGGTGCGCAAGTGGGAGAAGGTCCGAGAGTTTGCGCGCGGGCTGCCCGAGGCCGCGGAGGAGTATCCCTGGGGCCCGGAGGACTGCGTGGTCAAGGTCAACAAGAAGATCTTCGTCTTCCTGGGTGACGCGGACGGCCCCGGAGCGCCGGGCGTGTCCGTGAAGCTGAAGGACGAGACGCTGCACGGGCACGCCATGGCCGCTCCCGGGGCCGAGCCGACCGGCTACGGGCTCGGTAGGGCCGGCTGGGTGACCGTGCCGCTGGGGGAGGAGGGCGCACCCGGCGCCGAGGTGCTGTGCGAGTGGGTGGAGGAGAGCTACCGGGCGGTGGCCCTCAAGCGCCACATCAGGGAACTGGACGAGCGCGCCGCCCCGGGCCGCGGGGGTTCCGGTTCGTCCGGCCGGTAGGACCCGCGACTCGCGTCGAGGGCTTGTGCTGAGTGGAACGTGTTCCTAGCATCACTGGTGTTACATCAGTTGTGTCACATACGCGGCTACCTGGGGGCCCGATGGCAGTGACAGGGAACGGCGCAGCGAACGGCGCAGCGAACCGGACAGGCAACGGCACGGCACCCGGCCCGCAGCCGGGCGGCCCCCTGGCCGGCGTCCGCGTCCTGGAGCTCGCCGGAATCGGCCCCGGTCCGTTCGCCGCCATGCTCCTCGCCGACCTGGGTGCCGACGTGGTCCGCGTGGACCGCCCAGGCGGCGGCGGGCTCGCGGTCAACCCCGCGTACGACGTCACCAACCGCGGCAAGCGCTCCGTACTGCTCGACCTCAAGTCCGCCGACGGGCCGGCCCGGGTGCTCGACCTGGTGGAGCGCGCGGACATCCTGATCGAGGGCTTCCGTCCCGGCGTCGCCGAGCGCCTCGGGGTCGGCCCCGCCGAGTGCCACGCGCGCAACCCCCGACTGGTGTACGGGCGGATGACCGGCTGGGGCCAGGAGGGCCCGCTCGCCCACAGCGCCGGGCACGACATCGCCTACATCGCGGTCACCGGCGCGCTCGGCATGATCGGCAACCCGGGCGAGCCCCCGGCCGTCCCCGCCAACCTGGTCGGCGACTACGCCGGCGGCTCGCTCTACCTGGTCGTCGGCGTCCTCGCCGCCCTCCAGCACGCCCGTACCCCCGGCGGCACCGGCCAGGTCGTCGACGCCGCGATCGTCGACGGCACCGCGCACCTCACCGCCATGATCCACGGGATGATGGCGGCCGGCGGCTGGCAGGACCGGCGCGGGGCCAACCTGCTCGACGGCGGCTGCCCCTTCTACGGCACCTACGAGACCTCCGACGGCGGCCACATGGCGGTCGGTGCGCTGGAGCAGCAGTTCTACGACACGTTCACCGAGCTGCTCGGCATCGCCGACCAGGCCCCGGCCCGCAAGGACCTGGCCCGCTGGGGCGAGCTGCGGGAGGCCGTCGCCGCCCGCTTCAGGACCCGTACGCGGGACGAGTGGACGGCGGTGTTCGAGGGGACGGACGCCTGTGTGGCGCCGGTGCTCTCGCTCCGCGAGGCCCCCGCGCACCCGCACCTCGCGGCCCGCGGCACCTTCACCGAGGCCGCGGGCATCGTGCAGCCCGCGCCCGCGCCGAGGTTCTCCGCCACCCCGGCCGCGGTCCCCGGCGGCCCGGCGCTGCCCGGCGCCGACACCGAGGCGGTCGCGCGAGACTGGGACGTACCGGCCCTGGCCGGGACCGGCGACGGGGCAGAGCGCGCCGCCGGGGCCGGGCCCGGCACCGAAAGCCGGCCCGCCGTCGAGGCCGAGCCCGGCAGCCGAGGCCGGCCCGCCCCCGCAGCCCGGCCCGCCGCCGGAGCGCAGCCCGGGAAGGACGCCTGATGGAACTGTCCATGCTGCTCGACTACGCCGGCGATCCGCGCCGCGCCGCCGACGAGGCCGCCGCCCTGGAAGCGGCCGGCCTGGACGCCGTCTGGGTCGCCGAGGCATGGGGCTTCGACTCCCCGACGATCATGGGCTACCTCGCCGCCCGCACCGAGCGGATGAAGATCGGCTCGGCGATCGTCAACGTCTACTCCCGCACGCCCGCCCTCATCGCGCAGACCGCCGCCGGACTCGACGCGCTCTCCGGCGGCCGTGCCCTGCTCGGCCTCGGCGCGTCCGGCCCGCAGGTGGTCGAGGGCTGGCACGGGAAGCCGTACGACCGCCCGCTCGGCCGGACCCGCGAGACCGTCGGGCTGTGCCGCCGGATCTGGCGCCGCGAGACCATCGACCACCACGGCATCACCGACATGCCGCTGCCGCCGGAGAAGGGCGGCCGGCACGGCAAGCCGCTGCGGATCCTCACCCGGCCGGTCCGGGACGCCATCCCCGTCTACGTCGCCTCGCTCGGCCCGGCCAACGTGGCGCTCACCGCCGAGATCGCCGACGGCTGGCTCCCCACCCTCTTCCTGCCCGAGAAGGCCCGGGAGGTCTGGGGCGCGCCCCTCGCCGAGGGGACCGCGAAGCGCGACCCGGCCCTCGGGCCGCTGCAGACGGTGGCCGGCGGACTGCTCGCCATCGGCGAGGACGCGGCCGCCGCCCGGGATCTGGCCCGCCCGCAGATCGCGCTGTACGTGGGCGGCATGGGCGCGGTGGGCAAGAACTTCTACAACGACCTCGCCGTCGCCTACGGCTACGGCAAGGAAGCCCGGACCATCCAGGAGCTGTACCTCTCCGGGCGCAAGCGGGACGCGGCGGCCGCCGTCCCCGACGAGTTCTGCGAGCTGATGACCCTCTGCGGGCCGGAGGGGTACGTGCGCGAGCGCATCGAGGCGTTCCGGGAAGCGGGGGTCACCATGCTCAACGTCACGCCCGTCGGGCCGGATCCGGCCCGGACCATCGAGACCGTCAAGAACTGGCTCTAGGGGGCAGGGGACACATGAAGCGCCGGATCTTCGAGGACGGGCACGAGGCGTTCCGCGCCACCGTGCGCACCTTCATCGCCAAGGAGGTGCTGCCGCACTACGAGC
The DNA here is from genome assembly GCF_040684755.1 of Streptomyces sp. NPDC089799. NCBI lineage: Bacteria > Bacillati > Actinomycetota > Actinomycetes > Kitasatosporales > Streptomycetaceae > Streptomyces > Streptomyces sp. NPDC089799. The sequence continues at coordinate 123,510 of NZ_JBFBGR010000002.1, forward strand.
AGTGGGAGAAGGACGGCATCGTCAGCCGGGAGGCCTGGCTCGCGGCCGGCCGGCAGGGGCTGCTCGGTCTGGCCGTGCCGGAGGAGTACGGGGGCGGCGGCAATCCCGACTTCCGGTACGCGGCCGTGATCGCCGAGGAGTTCACCCGGGCCGGTGCCGCCGGGCTGGCCATCGGCCTGCACAACGACATCATCGGCCCCTACCTGACCACGCTGTCGACGGAGGAGCAGAAGCGCCGCTGGCTGCCCGGCTTCTGCTCCGGCGAGACGATCACCGCCATCGCCATGACCGAGCCGGGTGCCGGATCGGACCTCCAGGGCATCCGTACGACGGCCGAGGACCGGGGCGACCACTGGCTGCTCAACGGGTCCAAGACCTTCATCTCCAACGGGATCCTGGCCGACCTGGTCATCGTGGTCGCTCGGACCACCCCCGAGGGCGGGGCGAAGGGACTGTCCCTCCTGGTCGTCGAGCGCGGAGCCGAGGGCTTCGAGCGGGGCCGCAACCTCGACAAGATCGGCCAGAAGGCGCAGGACACCGCCGAACTGTTCTTCAACGACGTCCGCGTGCCCAAGGAGAACCTGCTGGGCGAGCTCAACGGAGCCTTCCTGCACCTGATGGGCAATCTCCCGCAGGAGCGGATGGGCATCGCGATGGCCGGGATCGCGGCTGCCGAGCACCTGCTGGAGATCACCACCGCGTACGTCAAGGAGCGGGAGGCGTTCGGGCGGCCGCTGTCCAAGCTGCAGCACATCCGCTTCGAGATCGCGGAGATGGCCACCGAGTGCGCCGTCACCCGTACCTTCCTCGACCGGTGCATCGTCGACCACTCCAACGGGGAACTGGACCACGTACACGCCTCGATGGCCAAGTGGTGGGCCACCGAACTGCAGAAACGCGTCGCGGACCGCTGCCTCCAGCTCCACGGCGGCTACGGCTACATGACCGAATACCGGGTCGCGCGGGCCTTCACCGACGGCCGCATCCAGACCATCTACGGCGGGACGACCGAGATCATGAAGGAGATCATCGGCCGTTCCCTGCTCGGCTAACCCCTCCGAAAGGCTTGACAGTGAGCAGCGAAGCTTACGTATACGACGCGATCCGCACCCCGCGGGGCCGCGGCAAGGCCAACGGCGCCCTGCACGGCACCAAGCCGATCGACCTGGTCGTCGGGCTCATCCAGGCGCTGCGCGAGCGGAACCCCGGACTGGACCCGGGCACCATCGACGACATCGTGCTCGGCGTGGTCGGCCCGGTCGGGGACCAGGGCTCGGACATCGCCCGGATCGCGGCCATCGCCGCCGGGCTGCCGGACACCGTGGCGGGCGTGCAGGAGAACCGCTTCTGTGCCTCCGGCCTGGAGGCCGTCAACCTGGCCGCGGCCAAGGTCCGCTCCGGCTGGGAGGACCTGGTCCTGGCCGGCGGCGTGGAGTCGATGTCCCGGGTGCCGATGGCCTCCGACGGCGGCGCCTGGTTCGCCGACCCGATGACCAACCACGTCGTCAACTTCGTGCCGCAGGGCATCGGCGCCGACCTGATCGCCACCATCGGCGGCTTCTCCCGCCGCGACGTGGACGAGTACGCCGCCCTGTCCCAGGAGCGGGCCGCCAACGCCTGGAAGGACGGCCGGTTCGCCAAGTCCGTCGTCCCGGTCCTGGACCGCAACGGCCTGGTGGTCCTCGACCACGACGAGCACATGCGCCCCGGCACCACCGCCGACTCGCTGGCCCGGCTGAAGCCGTCGTTCGCGGACATCGGCGACCTCGGCGGCTTCGACGCGGTGGCCCTGCAGAAGTACCACTGGGTCGAGAAGATCGACCACGTGCACCACGCCGGCAACTCCTCCGGCATCGTCGACGGCGCCTCGCTCGTCGCGATCGGCTCCCGCGAGGCGGGCGAGCGCAACGGCCTCACCCCGCGCGCCCGGATCGTCGCGGCCGCGGTCTCCGGCTCCGAGCCCACCATCATGCTCACCGGCCCCGCCCCGGCCACCCGCAAGGCGCTCGCCAAGGCCGGGCTGACCATCGACGACATCGACCTGGTCGAGATCAACGAGGCGTTCGCCGGAGTCGTGCTGCGGTTCGCCGCGGACATGGGCATCGGCCTGGACAAGATCAACGTCAACGGCGGTGCCATCGCCCTGGGCCACCCGCTCGGCGCGACCGGCGCGATGATCCTGGGCACCCTCGTCGACGAGCTGGAGCGCCAGGACAAGCGGTACGGGCTCGCCACCCTCTGCGTCGGCGGCGGCATGGGCATCGCCACCGTCGTCGAGCGCATCTGACCGGTCCCGCCCCGCCCGCCCGCGAACACTCACGGAGAAGACCCGAATGAGCAGCAACAGCACCATCCGCTGGGAGCAGGACGAGACCGGCGTCGTCACCCTCGTCCTGGACGACCCCAACCAGTCCGCGAACACCATGAACCAGGCGTTCAAGGACTCCATCGCCGCCGTCGCCGAACGAGCCGAGGCCGAGAAGGACTCCATCCGCGGCATCGTCTTCACCTCCGCCAAGAAGACCTTCTTCGCCGGCGGGGACCTCAAGGACATGGTCCGGCTGCGTCCCGAGGACGCGCAGCTCGCCTTCGACACCGGCAACGCCATCAAGGCGTCGCTGCGCCGCATCGAGACCCTCGGCAAGCCGGTGGTCGCCGCGATCAACGGCTCCGCCCTCGGCGGCGGTTACGAGATCTGCCTGGCCTCGCACCACCGGATCGCGCTGGACGTCCCCGGTTCGAAGATCGGGCTGCCCGAGGTCACCCTCGGCCTGCTGCCGGCCGGCGGCGGCGTCACCCGTACGGTCCGCCTGATGGGCATCGCCGACGCCCTGCTGAAGGTGCTGCTCCAGGGCACCCAGTACAACCCGCGGCGTGCGCTGGACAACGGTCTGGTCCACGAACTGGCCGCCACCCCGGAGGAGATGCTCGCCAAGGCCCGCGCCTTCATCGACGCGAACCCCGAGTCGAAGCAGCCCTGGGACGTGCCCGGCTACCGGATCCCCGGCGGCACCCCGGCCAACCCGAAGTTCGCCGCCAACCTGCCGGCCTTCCCGGCCAACCTGAAGAAGCAGCTGAACGGCGCCCCCTACCCGGCCCCGCGCAACATCCTCGCCTGTGCCGTCGAGGGCTCCCAGGTCGACTTCGAGACCGCCCAGACCATCGAGGCCCGTTACTTCACCGAGCTGGTCACCGGCCAGACCGCGAAGAACATGATCCAGGCGTTCTTCTTCGACCTCCAGGCCGTCAACGCCGGCCGCAGCCGCCCGCAGGGCGTCGAGCCGCGCAAGGTCACCAAGGTCGCCGTGCTCGGCGCGGGCATGATGGGCGCCGGCATTGCGTACTCCTGCGCCAAGGCGGGCATCGAGGTCGTCCTCAAGGACGTCACCGCCGAGGCCGCCGCGAAGGGCAAGGCGTACTCCGCGAGGCTGCTCGACAAGGCGCTGGCCAGGGGTCGTACGACCGAGGCCGGGCGGGCGGAGCTGCTGGCCCGGATCACCCCGACCGGGGACGCCGCCGACCTGGCGGGCTGCGACGCCGTCATCGAGGCCGTGTTCGAGGACACCGCGCTCAAGCACCGGGTGTTCCAGGAGATCCAGGACGTCGTGGCGCCCGACGCGCTGCTCTGCTCCAACACCTCCACCCTGCCCATCACGGGCCTGGCCGAAGGCGTCTCCCGGCCCGCCGACTTCATCGGCCTGCACTTCTTCTCGCCGGTCGACAAGATGCCGCTGGTGGAGATCATCAGGGGCGAGGGGACCGGCGACGAAGCCGTCGCCCGCGCCTTCGACCTGGTCCGGCAGATCGCCAAGACCCCCATCGTGGTCAACGACTCGCGCGGCTTCTTCACCTCCCGGGTCATCGGCCAGTTCATCAACGAGGGCGTGGCGATGGTCGGCGAGGGCATCGAGCCCGCCTCCGTGGAGCAGGCGGCCGCACAGGCCGGCTACCCGGCGAAGGTGCTCTCCCTGATGGACGAGCTGACCCTCACCCTGCCGCGGAAGATCCGCAACGAGACCCGCAAGGCCGCCGAGGCGGAGGGCCGCACCTGGACCGAGCACCCGGCGGACGTGGTCATCGACCGCATGGTCGACGAGTTCGAGCGCCCGGGCCGCAGCGGCGGCGCCGGCTTCTACGCGTACACGGACGGCAAGCGGGACCGGATCTGGCCGGGGCTGCGGGAGCACTTCACCAAGCCCGGCTACGAGATCCCGTTCGAGGACATGAAGGAGCGGATGCTCTTCGCGGAGGCCCTGGACACCGTCCGGTGCCTGGAGGAAGGGGTGCTCACCTCGGTCGCCGACGCCAACATCGGCTCCATCATGGGCATCGGCTTCCCGGCCTGGACCGGCGGCGTGCTCCAGTACATCAACGGCTACGAGGGCGGCCTGCCCGGCTTCGTGGCCCGCGCCCGCGACCTCGCCGCCACCTACGGCGAGCGGTTCACCCCGCCGGCCCTGCTGCTGCAGAAGGCCGAGCGGGGCGAGACCTTCACCGACTGAGGGCCGACGGCCCTGTGCGTCAGCGGCCCTGCGCGTCACCCGCCGTGCCGCGCAGGGCCGCGAACACCCCGCGCACCGTGCTGCCGTCGGGCGCGGTCCAGCCCGCGGTGACGTGGCCCCGTACGTCCGCCGCCGCGTCCCCGCCCGCACCGGGGCGCAGCCGGCGGGTCACCTCCAGGGTCAGCGGGCCGCCGTCCCCGTCCGCCGCCACCGCGATCGCGGTCCCGCCGGCCGTGTGCGACACGGCCGGCGCCGCGCCGGGGCCGGCCGTGAGACCCGGTCCCGCGTACGACGGGGTGACCGTGGGGTCGGGGGTGTCGGACTCGTTCTGGTGCTGCGCCTCGGCCTTCCCCTGGAGCAGTGCGAGCAGCTGCGCGACCAGCACCGGGTCGTGGGTGCCGTCGTAGATCCAGCGGAGCCCCAGCACGCCGTGCTCCGACGTGCCCACGAGGCCCTCCTCGGCCCCCTCCAGAGGCGCGGCCCGGTACGTCAGCGGGACCAGGTACGCCTCCGGTGCCGTACCGGAGGCGTCGGTGACCACCATGAACTCGATGCCCACCTCGCCCTCCGGGTCCTCCAGCCGGAAGCCGCCGGCCTTGGCCGGGTCCGGCACGACCCCCGCCGCGCCGCCGTACCACGGCTGCGAGGGGAGCCATGCGGCGATGAGCTCCAGCTTTCCGGGTTCCATCGTGGTCCTGTGGATGACTGCCATGGGCGCAAACCTACCGGCAGGAGCCCGGGATGCGGGGCCGCCGTACCCGGCGCACGATGGACTGGCACGCGTCCTTTTCGTGGCGGTGCACGGCTTGGGGGAGTACCTGTTCATGTACCAAGAACGGGGAGAATCATGAGGAAATCCCTGGTGGCCACCCTTGCCACGGCCACGCTGGCCGCAGTGCTGACGGCGCCGGCGACTCCCGCTTCCGCCTCGGCGTTCTGCGACCAGACCACCCCGAACACCTCGCTCTTCTTCTACAAGAAGAGCACGGGCGAGGCGGGAACGGGCACGCTGTCGGCGGGCCGCTGGCGCTACCGGGGCTCACTGAGCCTCCCCGCCGGGTACACGCACGCCGCCGCGAGCCGCGACTCCCTGCTGCTGTACAACGCGAACACCGGCGAAGGGGAGAGCGGAACGTTCACGGGAGGCCGGTACCAGCGCGTCCAGACCTACGACAACTTCGCAACCGGATGGACCCAGTTGGAGGCGTCCGGGGACTCGGTGCTGGCCTACAACTCCGGCAACGGCCGCGGAGGATCGGGAACGCTGAAGAACGGCAGGTACCGAGAGGTCCGTGCGTACGACAACTTCAGCACCGGATGGGCCTCCATGGCCGCTTCCTGCGACACGCTCGTGGCCACGACGGCCAGGAGGGGTTCGACCGAATTCCCCGAGAGCAACGTCGGGTTCGGAACGCTCCGGGGCGGTGTCTACCGGAACACGGGCAACAGGGACGGGGACGTGTTCCTGGGCACCTTGATCGCCACCCGGAACTCCGTCATGGGCCTGGCCAAGACCAGCAGCACACAACTCACGTACAAGGTCACCACGGCGGCGGAAGGCGACGTCGGCCAGTTCGAGGACATCGGCACGTCGGGCGTGTGGAACACGGTGGGCCGGACGGCGGACAGCCTGTTCTTCTACAAGACCGACGGCACGGCCTGGACCTCGACCCTCAACAACGGCACCTACCGCAACGTCGGCCCGCTGAGCGACGTCTCCCCGGGCTGGACGATCATTGAAGGTGGCGTGTGAGCCGGTAACTCCATTTCCCGCGGGCGGCGTTCACCCGGTCTCCGGGGAGAACGCCGCCCGCAGTTCGTCGCGCAGCGACCGCTGGAAAGAGGTCACGAGCGCCTGCACCACCAGCGGCTGCATGTGCGCGGACAGCGCCTTCATGGACTCCACCCGCTCCGGGTCGTCCTCGTCGCGGGTGAACGGCCCCCACACCTCGTCCCGGAACAGTGCCGTCAGCTCGTGCGCCGTCGCCCGCGCGTGCTCCATCAGGACCTTCCGCGCGGCCAGGATCGTCTCGTGCGCGATCGGCACGTCCAGCAGGGCCACCCCCAGCCGCAGCAGCGCCGGATCCACCCGGAAGCCGTCGCCGGCCGGGCCGATCACGTTCATCGCCGTCAGCCGGCGCACATCGGCGTCCGACAGGGACCGGCCGGCCCGTCCCTCCAGCTCCGCCCGCGAGGTCTCCTGCTCCGGGTCGGGCGCCCAGCTCGCCACCAGCGCCCGGTGAATGGCCAGGTCGTGGGCGCTCAGATCGTCCGGCAGGGCGTCCAGGTAGCGCTCGATCGCCGACAGGGTCATGCCCTGCAGCTGGAGCTCCTCGATCAGGGCCAGCCGCGACAGGTGCTCCGGCCCGTAGTGGCCCACCCGACGAGGTCCGATCACGGGAGGGGGCAAAAGCCCGCGCGTGCTGTAGAACCGTACGGTACGGACGGTGACACCGGCTCGCGCGGCGAGTTCGTCCACGGTCAGCGTGAGCGACGTGGGCGTCGGCTCCTGCGCCTGGCTGCTCATCGGCTGTGCCTCGCTCTCGCTCTCTGATCTGCGCCTCAGGTTCAACAGTATTGCTGTCGCACCAACGATGTGAAACGGCCAGGAGCTGCCCATGACGACGAACCTGCGACTGCCCGCCCCCGCCGACGCGCTCACCCTGCCCGCCCTGCTCGCCCGGAACGCCGCCGAACACCCCGAACTGCCCGCCCTGTCCTGGCGTAGCGGCGCCGACGGCGGGTGGGAGACCCTCACCTGGTCCGAGGTCCGCCGGAAGGTCGCCGTCCTCGCCGCCGGATACGCCGCCCTGGGCGTGGAACGCGGCGAGCACGTGCTCATGATGATGGGCAACCGGCCCGAGCACTGGCTCACCGACCTCGCCCTGGTCCACCTGGGCGCCGTCCCCGTCACCGTCTACGGCACCTCCGCCCCCGAGCAGATCGCCCACATCGCCCGGCACAGCCGGGCCCGCCTCGCCGTCGTCGAGGGCGCCCGCGAACTGCCCCGCTGGGAACCGCTGCTGGCCGACTCCGGCGCACGGCTGGAGCGGCTGGTGGTGGTCGAGGCCGAGGAAGCCGGCGGCCACGGCACGTACGCCTCCCTGTACGCGAGCGGGGTCCGGCTGCACAGCCCGGACGCCTTCGAGAAGTCCTGGCAGGAGGCCCGGCCGGAGGACGCGCTCACCGTCGTCTACACCTCCGGCACCACCGGCGACCCCAAGGGCGTACGGCTCACCCACCGGAACATCGTGCTCCAGGCCGTCCGGCTGGACCGGAACACCGACCTGCCCGAGCACGCCGAGCACATCAGCTACCTGCCGCTGGCCCACATCGCCGAACGCATCCTCGGCGTCTACCTCCCGCTGCTGCGCGCCGCGCACGTCCGGTTGTGCGCCGACCCCACCGCCGTCGCCGCGGCCGTACGCGAGCTGCGGCCCGTCCAGTTCTTCGGCGTGCCCAGGGTCTGGGAGAAGCTCGCGGCCTCGGTACGGGCCGTCCTGGCGAAACTCCCCGAGGACCAGCGGGCCGCCATCGGCGCCGCCAACGACCTGGCCCGCACCCGGGCCGCCCACCACGAGCGCGGCGAGGAGGTCCCGGAGGCGACGGCCGCCGCCTACGCCCGGGCCAAGGAGCGCGTGCTCGACCCGCTGCTGACCCTGGCCGGGCTGGACCGGCTGCTCTGGACGGCCAGTGCCACCGCGCCGATGCCGATCGACGTGACCCGCTTCTGGGCCGGCTGGGGCATCACCATCATGGACGCGTGGGGGCTCACCGAGACCTCCGGCGTCTGCACCGTCAACAGTCCGGGCGCCTTCCGGCTCGGCTCGGTGGGCCGCCCCATCGAGGGCCTGGAGCTGCGGATCGCCGAAGACGGGGAGATCTTCACCCGGGGCGCCACCGTCTTCGACGGCTACCTCCAGCCGGACGGCTCGGTGGTGAGCGCGGGCGACGCCGAGGGCTGGTTCCCCACCGGGGACATCGGACGGCTGGACGAGGACGGATTCCTCTGGCTGACCGACCGCAAGAAGGAACTCATCATCACCTCCACCGGCAAGAACGTGGCGCCGGCCCTGGTGGAGAACACCGTCAAGGAACACCCCCTGATCGGCCAGGCCCTCGTGCACGGCGACGGCCGCTCCTACCTGGTCGCGCTCCTCGTCCTGGACCCGGAGCTGGCCCCCGCCTGGGCGGCCGCCCACGGCATCGAGGACACCGCACTCGAGGCCCTGGCCGGGCACCCCCTGGTGCGGGAGGAGATCGCCCGCGCCGTCGCGGCCGCGAACGCCCGCCTGAACCGCACCGAGCAGATCAAGAAGTACCGCGTGCTCACCGGGGAATGGGGTCCGGAGACCGGCGAACTGACCCCCTCCCTCAAACTCCGCCGACGGGTGGTCCGCGCCCGCCACGCCGATCTCATCGACGGCATGTACGACCAGGACGCACCCGCTTCCTGACCTCCGCCGGTGACCGCGCCCGGCCCCGGGCCGGCCCCGGGTTCATCCTCGGGCTCAGTCGCCGATCCGGATGACGACCTTGCCGAAGGGGGCGTCCGAGGCATAGCCGCGGTAGGCCGCGTGGGCTTCGTCGAAGGAGTGCACGCGGCCGATCACCGGACGGAGGCCGTGCGTGGTGATCGCCCGGTTCATCGCCTCGAAGCGGTCACGGCTGCCGACGAACTCGCGGCGGATCGTGGCCAGGCTGTTCGCGTACGCCTCGTTCGAGATCTCGATGCCCGACCGGCCGCCCCCGGCGGTGATCAGCAGGGCGATCTGGCCGTACAGGGCGCTCGCCCGCACCGACTGCTCGATGGTCGCCGGGCCGCCGGTCTCCACCACCAGGTCGGCGCCCCGGCCGTCCGTCAGTTCCTTCACCCGCGCGCCCCATTCGGGCTCGCGCACGTAGTCGACGACGCTCTCGGCGCCCAGCTGCTTGAGCCGCTCGGCCTTGTCCGCGCCGCCCGAGGTGGTCGCCACGACCCGGCAGCCGAGCATGGTGGCGAACTGCACCGCGAACAGGGCCACCGGGCCGGTGCCCAGGGTGAGCACCGTCTGCCCCGGCAGCAGCGGAGCACCGCCGGTCAGCGCGCTCCACGCGGTCACCGCCGCGCAGGGCAGGGTGGCAGCCTCCTCCCAGGACAGGTGGGCGGGGACGGCCACCGCCCATTCCTCGTCCAGTACGGCGTACTCGGCGAGCATCCCGTCCAGCGTGCAGCCGGGCTGGTCGACGGCCTCCGGGGTGATCGGGCCGGTGCGCCAGCGCGGGAAGTAGGCGCAGGCCACCCGGTCGCCCACCGCGAAGCGGGTCACCGCGTCCCCGACGGCGACGACCTCCCCGGCACCGTCGCTGAGGGCGACCACCCCCGGCACGCCGGGCAGCGGGTAGGACCGGTCCAGGATCATCAGGTCACGCCGGTTGAGGGAAGCGGCCCGTACGGCGACCACGATGCCGGTGGGCCCGGCGGGCTCGGGCACCCGCGGCCCGCGGTCACCGAGCACGATCCCCTCGATGTCGCCGAACGATTCCAGACGGTACGCACGCATCACGGCCTCCAGGTGGTTTTCTGCGGTGCCACCGATGCTCGGGTCCCGGTGTGCGCCCGGCAATTCCCTGCGGGGAATCGCGGGGTCCGCCCGGCGGCCGTTAGAAAGGGGCCATGGCCACGACCACACCCTCGCCGTTCGCCCGGGAGATGCGCCGCCGACGGACCCTGCGGCGGATGAGCCAGCTGGAGCTCGCCACCGGCGCCGGCACCACCCAGCGGCACGTCAGCTTCATCGAGAGCGGCCGCTCCGTCCCCGGCCGGGCCATGGTGGTCCGGCTGGCCGAATCCCTCGGCCTGAGCCTGCGGGAACGCAACTCCCTTCTTCTGTCGGCCGGTTACGCACCCGCGTACGCCGAGTCCGCGCCGGACGCCGAGGCCGTCGAACCGGTCATGACGGCCCTGTGCTCCATCCTCACCGGACACCTGCCCTATCCGGCGGTGGCCGTCGGCCGGCACGGGAACCTGGTGCTCGCCAACGACGCGTTCGGTCTGCTCACCGAGGGTGCGGCCGCGCACCTCCTGGAGCCTCCGGTGAACGTGCTGCGGCTCGCCCTGCACCCGCAGGGCATGGCACCGCGGGTGGCGAACCTGGCGGTGTGGGGACGGCACATCACGGCCAACCTGCGCACCCGCGCCGCCGCCCACCCCGACCCCGAACTCGACTCGCTCATCGCCGAATTGACCGGCTACCTGCCGCCCGAACCCCCGACCGGCCCGGACCACGTGGGCTTCGCCGCACCCCTGCGGCTGCGCACCGGGGACGGCGAACTGCGGCTGCTCACCACCCTGACCTCCTTCGCCACGGCCGTCGACGTCACCCTGGCCGAACTCCACCTGGAGGCCTTCCTGCCCGCCGACGCAGCCACCGCGGCCCTCCTCCACCACCGCGCGGGCACCCGCCCCCCGGGTGCCCGCGCGACGGGCCCGCGCACGGCGGCGTCGGATCAGCGGCCGATCACCGGGTAGTGGTCGCTGAGGTTCGAGTACGTGTAGGACTTGCCCCAGCTGGAGACCGTCCAGGGGGCCGACTGCTCCTTGACCACGGTGTTCTCCCAGCCGGCCGGGCGGGCGTGGCCGGCGCGGTGCAGCACGTAGTCCAGGTCCTCGCGGGGGTCCGTGGGGTAGCGGTCCTTCGCGATGGAGTTGTCCGCGGTGTCGAACGAGTAGGTGTGGCCGGTGCGGGAGTCCGCGGCGGCCAGGCCCGCGTCCGCGAGCATGGTGCCGTACTCCGGTGTGCGGGAGTCGACGTTCATGTCGCCCGCGACGATGACCTGCTCGTTCGCCGGGATGTTCTTGGCGTCGAGGAAGGCGTCGATGTTCTTGAACTGGCGGCTGCGCATCTGGGCCGCCTCGCCGGCGCCGCAGCCCGGGTCGGTGGACTGGGCGTGGGTGCCGACCACGTGGACCCTGGCGCCGTTGACGTTCAGCACCACGTACGCGAAGCCCTTGTTGGACCACCAGTCCGCGCCGCACGCGTCCTTGTAGACGTACTGCTCCTTGCGGACGATCGGCCACTTGCTGAGGATCGTCACCCCGCCGTCCTCGGGGGTGGTGGCGGAGTACGCGCCCCCGGTGGCGTCCCAGCCGTTCTTGCTCCGGCCGACCACCGGCGTCTGGTACGGGTACTGCGCGGCCGAGTTCGCCTTCAGCGCGTCGGAGGCGGAGTTGTCGAACGCCTCCTGGAGGACGACCACGTCGTGGCCCTGGTAGAAGGAGGTCTTCGGTATCTCCGCGGCCCGGTGGTCCTGGCCCCAGTTCGGGTACAGGTTCTTGCTCATCAGGAAGACGTTGTACGTGAGGACGCTGAGGTCCGGGGTCGCGGCGGGCTCTGCGGCGGCCGGGGTGGTGCCGGCGGCCAGGGCGGCGGTGGCGACGGCCGCGACGGCCGTGGCGGCGGCCCGGTTGCGGAACTGCTCGGTGAGCGGCATGCGGTCTCCATCATTCCTGTGGGGAAGATCGACCGCGCCATCAAAGCAGCCGCAGTTACCTCCGGGTAACACCCGTGCACCGGGAATCTTGACGCGCCATGGCCATACTGGAGGAGTGAAGATCGAACGGGGGAGGGCACGCATGGGAGACGGTCGCGAGGGGAATCCCGGACCCGGCCGGAAGGACCCCGAGCCGCCACCGCCGGGCGGCGTGCTCTGGACGCTCTCCGGTGACGTCCGGCAGCTGCTCATGCTCCCCGCGGCCTTCACCATGCAGGTGGCGCACCCGGCGATCGGCGCCGGGGTCGACGAGTACTCGGTCTTCCGCACCGACCCGTGGGGGCGCGGGGAACGCTCGATCCGGTCCGTCCAGCTCTGGGTGTACGGCGGCGAGGGGGCGGCCGAGGAGGGCCGCCGGGTCCGCCGGCTGCACAAGGACATCCAGGGCACCGACACCCGCGGCCGCCGCTACCACTCGCTCGACCCGGCCTGCTACTCCTGGGTGCACGCCACCGGCTACCCCGTGTACGCGCACGCCGCCCGCTACCTCTACCGCCCCTTCACCCCGGCCCAGGAACGGCAGCTCTACCGCGAATGGCTCCAGGTCGGCCGCATCCTCGGCATCCGCGACCGGGACATGCCGCAGACCATCGAGGAGTTCGGGCCCTACTACCGGCGGATGCTCGCGGAGGAGATCGAGAACACCAAGGTGGCGCGGGAACTCCTCGCCACCGACGTCCCCCTGCCGCGCCCCACGGGCGGGCCGCTGCCGCTGCGGGTGCTGACCCGCCTGGCCTGGCCCCTGCTGCGCGCACTGTTCCTGCGCTTCCGCGCCTTCGTCACCGTCGGCTACATGCCGCCCGAGGCACGGGCCGCCATCGGCCTGGAATGGACGGACGCCCAGGAGCGCCGGCTCCGCCGGTTCAGCTTCGCCGTACGGCACCTCGTACCGCTGCTGCCGGAACGGTGGCGGTACCTGCCGCTCGCCCGCGAGGCCCGTGCGCGGTGGCGCGCCGCCACCGCCCGCTGAGGGGCGGGTGGCGGCGCACCACCTCCGTACCTGCCCGTACGGTCAGTGGCCGTGCCCGTCACGGCCGGCCGGGCCGGCGTGGCCGTCGTGGTCGTGCACGGTGTTCGTCGCGGCGATCTTCTTCCACGACTTGGGCTCGGCGGCGGGCCGGGCCAGGGCCGCGTTCGAGCGCCCCGCGGGCGTCCCGGCGGCCTTCGGCGTCTTGGCGCCCTTCGCGACCGGGCCGGCGGCCGGCTTGCCCGCGGTGTACAGCCAGGTGTCGAACAGCGCGCCGAGCTTCTTGCCGGAGATCGACTCCGCGTACCGCACGAAGTCGGCCACCTTGGCGTTCCCGTACTTCCGCTCGGTCGGCCAGCCCTTGAGGATCGCGAAGAACTTCTGGTCCCCGACCTCGTTCCGCAGCGCCTGCAGGGCGACCGCGCCCCGGTCGTACACGGCCAGGTCGAACTGCTTGTCCGCCCCCGGGTCACCCGGCTTGACCTGCCAGAACGGGTCCTCGGCCGGGCGGCTGGCGTACACCCAGTCGGCGAGCTCCTGCGCGGTGCCCTCGCCCTCCTTCTCCGACCACAGCCACTGGCTGTAGCGGGCGAAGCCCTCGTTGACCCAGATGTCCTTCCAGTTGTCCACCGACACGCTGTCGCCGTACCACTGGTGGGCGAGCTCGTGGACGACCACCGACACGTTCGCACCGTTCGCGAACTGGCGCGGGCTGTAGAACGGCCGGGTCTGCGTCTCCAGCGCGTAGCCGCTGGTCACGTTGGGTACGTAGCCGCCCAGCGCGTTGAACGGGTACGGCCCGAACACGCCCTCCAGCCACTCCGCGACCTCACCGGTCCGCTCGATGCTGGCGCGCGCCGCGCCGTCGTTGTCGCCCAGGTCCTTGCTGTAGGCGTTGAGGATCGGCAGGCCGTTCGCCGTCTTGTCGGTGGTGATGTCGAACTTGCCGATGGCGAGCGTGGCCAGGTACGTGGCCTGGGGCTTGTTGGACCGCCAGTTGTAGCGGGTCCAGCCCAGCTTCGAACTCTGCGACTGCAGCACACCGTTGCTGATCGCCTGGGTGCCGTCCGGGACGCTGACCGAGACGTCGAAGGTGGCCTTGTCGAGCGGGTGGTCGTTGCTGGGGAACCACCAGACGGCGGAATCCGGCTCCTGCGCGGCCACCCCGCCGTCCGGCGTGCGGTGCCAGGCGGTCCAGCCGTCCACCTTCAGCTCCGAGGGCTTCCCGGCGTACTTCACCACGACCGTCACCGGCCTGTCCTTGGCGAGCGGTGTCGCCGGGGTCACCTCCAGCTCGTGCGACCCGGAGGCGGCGAACTTCGCCTTGGCGCCGTTGACCCGGACCTCGCTCACCTTGAGCCCGAAGTCCAGGTTGAAGCGGGACAGGTCCTGCTTGGCGGTGGCCAGCAGGGTGGCGGTCCCCTCCAACAGGTCCGTCTTCGGCTCGTACTTCAGCCGGAGGTCGTAGTGCGACACGTCGTATCCGCCGTTGCCGCTGGCCGGGTAGTAGGTGTCGCCGAGTCCCGGCGCGCCCGGACCGGCACTCGCCGCCGACGCCGGGATCACCAGCAGAAGGGAGGCGGCGAGCACGCTCGGGGCGATGACTTTGCGGTGCACGAAGAGCTCCAAGGGGTAGGGGGCGCTGTTCCGTTCGACCGTATTCACCGCCCGCGCCCCAGGTCATGTCCATGGCCGCAGCTGTCACACGACTGCCACGCGCCAGAAATGTCCGGGATGCTGCGGTCGTGATTGAACACCCGTCCCAGTGGGCACACAGGTCCTTCCGGGCATCTCCGCAGGGTCGTTCCGCGGCCCGGTGGGGTGTCCCGAGCCGGTGGTGCTCGTTGGTCCGGGCATGACGATCAAGAAGCCGCCGGGCGGGACGGCCGGAACCTGGCTGCCGCCGGAGGAGTTCGCCGAGACGCTGCCGAAGGCGTCCGCCTTCGGGTGCATGTTCTTCACCGACGAGTACGAACGGCCGGTCCAGCTCAGGGCGGTGTACTCGGAGACCCATCCCTGGCAGCGGCCGGGCGGCTGCATGGACCCGGGGGAGCGGCCCTGGGAGACCGCATTGCGCGAGTGCCGCGAGGAGACCGGCATCGTGTACGAGGGGCCGCGGCGGCTGCTGGCCGCGGTGTTCGGCCTGCCGGGGAAGACCTGGCCGCTGAGCACCGTCGGGTTCGTGTTCGACGGCGGCCGGCTCACCGGCAGGCAGCTGCGGGGCATCGTGCTGAACCCGGAGGAACACGACGAGGTGCGGGCGCTGCCGCAGGAGGACTGGAGCCCGCTGATGCCCCCGCGCGACTTCGCCCGGCTGGAGGCCGTGATGCAGGCCAGGAGGGACGGGAGCACCGCCTACTTCGACTGCTGGGACTGGGGGGAGTGACACCCGGGCGCGTGGTGCGTCCCGCGCTGCCGGGACGCTTCAACCCGCTTGTGTCGGGCGGGGCTTCACGGCCGACTAAGCAGTCGGTAACCTGCGCCCATGACTGTTGATCCGCGAGCCGCCCGCCGTGTCTGGCACGGTGCCATCAACCCGATGCACTCCACCGTCTACTTCTCGCCGGACGCCGTCACCGCGTTCGGCGACCTCGGCATCACCGACCGCCTCGCGCAGAACCTGGCCTCCCGCTCCGCGGCCATGGGCGCGGTCGGCGCCGGCACCGTCGCCGCGGCCTTCTACAACTACCGCTACGACCTCATGGCCCAGCACCTTCCGGCCGTCTGGGACACCGCCACTCCCGCACAGGTCCTCGCCGCCCGCCTGAGCGCGGCCGACGCCACCCTGCGGCGGCTGCTCGGCCCCGAGGCCCTCGCCTCCGCCGAGATGGCCGAGGCCGCCGAACTCGCCCTGCGGGCCGCCGAGGGCTGCACCCGGCACGGCCGCGTCCTCTACTCCGCCCACGCCGACCTGCCCGTGCCCGAGGAAGCCCACCTGAGGCTCTGGCACGCCACCACCCTGCTCCGCGAGCACCGCGGCGACGGCCACCTCACCGCCCTGCTCACCGTCGGGCTCGACCCGCTGGAGGCCCTGGTCAGCCACAGCGCCACCGGCAAGGGCTTCTCCCTCAAGTGGGTCAAGGCCACCCGGGGCTGGGAGCAGGAGGACATCGAGGCCGCGGTCGGCCGGCTGCGCGAGCGCGGCGTCCTCGACGAGTCCGGCGGACTGACCGTGGCCGGCAAGGAGCTCCGCGAGGAGCTGGAGGTGCAGACCGACCGGCTCGACGCCGCCCCGTACGCGCACCTCGGCGCGGCCGGCCTGGAACGCCTGGGCGAACTCGGCGGCGCCTTCGTGATGGCCGCGTTCACCGCCGGCGCCTACCCCGCCGACCTGTTCGGCTAGGTCCGGCCCCCGTCCGGCAAGGCCCGGCACCCGTCCGGCTGGGCCCGGCCCCCGACCGCCAAGCCCCGACCCCCGTCCGGCAGGGTCTGACCGGGCCCGACCCACCCGGGGGCGGGGCGTCCCCCGTCCGTCGGTGCCACCTGCCACAATTGACGGCCTCAGGCACAGACGAAGGCGGGACCGAGACGTGACCACGTCCATCGAAGGCAGGATCGCCGAGGAACTCGGCGTACGGGAGCGGCAGGTCAAGGCCGCCGTCGAGCTGCTCGACGGCGGCTCCACCGTTCCGTTCATCGCGCGCTACCGCAAGGAAGCGACCGAGATGCTCGACGACGCCCAGCTGCGCACCCTCGAGGAGCGGCTGCGTTACCTGCGCGAGCTGGAGGACCGGCGCGCGTCGATCCTGGACTCCGTACGGGAGCAGGGCAAGCTCGACGCCGAGCTGGAGGCCCGGATCAACGCGGCCGACACCAAGGCGCGGCTGGAGGACATCTACCTCCCCTTCAAGCCCAAGCGGCGCACCAAGGCGCAGATCGCCCGCGAGGCCGGCCTGGAGCCGCTCGCCGACGGACTGCTCGCCGACCCGTCCGTGGAGCCGGTGGCCGCGGCGGCCGCGTTCGTCGACGCCGACAAGGGGGTCGCCGACCCGGCCGCCGCCCTCGAAGGCGCCCGCGCCATCCTCACCGAGCGGTTCGGCGAGGACGCCGACCTGATCGGCGAGCTCCGCGAACGCATGTGGGGCCGCGGCCGGCTCGCCGCGAAGGTCCGCGAGGGCAAGGAGGAGGCCGGCGCCAAGTTCGCCGACTACTTCGACTTCGCCGAGCCCTTCACCGCCCTCCCCTCGCACCGGGTGCTCGCCATGCTGCGCGGCGAGAAGGAGGACGTGCTCGACCTGACGCTGGAGCCGGAGGAGCCCGAAGCGGCAGCCGTCCCCGGCCCGTCCGGCTACGAGGGCATGATCGCCCACCGCTTCGGCGTCGCCGGGCGAGGCCGGCCCGGCGACAAGTGGCTCGCCGACACGGTCCGCTGGGCCTGGCGCACGAAGATCCAGGTGCACCTGGGCATCGACCTGCGGATGCGGCTCCGCCAGGCCGCCGAGGACGAAGCGGTCCGGGTCTTCGCCGCCAACCTGCGCGACCTGCTGCTGGCCGCCCCCGCCGGCACCCGCGCCACCCTCGGCCTCGACCCCGGCTTCCGTACCGGCGTCAAGGTCGCCGTGGTCGACGCCACCGGCAAGGTGGTGGCCACCGACACGATCTACCCGCACGTGCCCGCCAACAAGTGGGACGCGTCCCTGGCCACCCTCGCCCGGCTCGCCAAGGAGCACGCCGTGGAGCTGGTGGCGATCGGCAACGGCACGGCCTCCCGCGAGACCGACAAGCTGGCCGCCGACCTGATCGCCCGGCACCCGGAGCTGGGGCTCACCAAGGTGATGGTCTCGGAGGCCGGCGCCTCCGTGTACTCGGCCTCCGCCTTCGCCTCCCAGGAACTCCCCGGACTGGACGTGTCCCTGCGCGGCGCCGTCTCCATCGCCCGCCGGCTCCAGGACCCGCTCGCCGAACTGGTCAAGATCGACCCCAAGTCGATCGGTGTCGGCCAGTACCAGCACGACCTGTCCGAGGTGAAGCTGTCCCGCTCCCTCGACGCCGTGGTCGAGGACTGCGTCAACGGCGTGGGCGTCGACGTCAACACCGCCTCCGCGCCGCTGCTCGCGCGCGTCTCCGGCATCAGCGGCGGACTCGCCGAGAACATCGTGGCGCACCGCGACACCAACGGCCCGTTCCGCAGCCGCAAGTCCCTCAAGGACGTGGCCCGGCTCGGCCCCAAGGCGTACGAGCAGTGCGCCGGCTTCCTCCGGATCCGCGGCGGCGACGACCCGCTGGACGGATCCAGCGTGCACCCGGAGGCGTACCCGCTGGTCCGGGCCATGGGGAAGAAGTCGGGCGGCGAGGTCGCCGCGCTGATCGGCAACACGGCGGTGCTGCGCTCGCTGCGCCCCGAGGACTTCGTCACGGACTCCTTCGGTCTGCCGACCGTCAGCGACATCCTGCGCGAGCTGGAGAAGCCGGGCCGCGACCCGCGCCCCGCGTTCAAGACGGCCACCTTCAAGGAGGGCGTGGAGAAGATCGGCGACCTGGCCGCCGGGATGATCCTGGAGGGCGTGGTCACCAACGTGGCCGCGTTCGGCGCCTTCGTCGACATCGGCGTCCACCAGGACGGCCTGGTGCACGTGTCGGCCATGTCGAAGACCTTCGTCAAGGACCCGCGGGACGTGGTCAAGCCCGGCGACATCGTCCGGGTGAAGGTGATGGACGTCGACATCCCGCGCAAGCGGATCTCGCTCACGCTCCGGCTGGACGACGAGGCGGACGGCACGGGCACCGGCGGCGGGCAGAAGCCGCGCCAGGACCGCCAGGACCGGCAGTCGCGCCCCGAGGGCCAGGGGCAGGGCCAAGGCCAGGGCCAGGCCCGTCGCGGTGGCGGCGGCCGCCCGCCGCAGCAGCGCGGCAACGGCGGCGGCAGCGGCGGCAAGGGGAACGGCGGCGGCAACGGCGGCGGCCGGTCCCGGGACACCGCCCCGGCCCCGGTGAACAGCGCGATGGCCGACGCCCTCCGGCGGGCCGGTCTGACCGGCGGCGGGGACCGCAAGCGCGGCTGACGGATGGCCGGATCGGGCCCCCGCCCCCGGAACTCCTTTGCTCCGGGGGACCAAGATCGGTAGTCATGGCGTATGCCCGTCCGCCGTCCGGCGGACGGGCCCACGCCAGGAAGTGACGCTGCCTTGACCACCGTTCTGATCACCGGCGCCAGCGCCGGACTCGGTGCCGCCTTCGCCCGCGGCTTCGCCGCGAAGGGATGCGACCTGATCCTGGTCGCCCGGGACACCGGCCGGCTGGAGGACCTCGCCGGGGAACTGGCCGCCGCCCACGGCACCGCCTCCGAGGTCCTGACCGCCGACCTGCTCGACCCCGCACAGTGCGCCACGGTCGCCGCCCGCCTCGCCGACCCGGACCGCCCGGTCGACGTCCTGGTCAACAACGCCGGCTTCGGGCTCCCCGCCCCGTTCCCGTACAGCCCGGTCGAGGACGAGGAGCGGATGCTCGACCTGCTGGTCAAGGTCCCGCTGAAGCTCACCCACACGCTCGTCCCCGGCCTGCGCGAGCGCCGCCGGGGCGCCGTCCTGAACGTCTCCTCGGTCGCCGGCCTCCTCCCCACCGGCACCTACGGCGCGGCCAAGGCGTGGATCACGGCCTTCAGCGAATCCCTCCGCGTCGACCTGGCCCCGTACGGCGTCCGGGTCCTGGCCGTCGTTCCGGGCTTCACCCGGACCGAGTTCCAGGAGCGCGCCGGCATGGACGTCAGCGCGCTCCCCGACTCCGTCTGGCTGGACGCCGACGCGGTGGTCGCCCGCGCCCTGAAGGACCTGGCCCTGCGCCGCCCGCTGAGCATCACCGGCAGGCGCTACAAGGCGTACGCCCTGGCCGCCCGCCACCTCCCGCGCGGCTTCGTCGCCCGCAGGATGGCCCGCGACCGCCGTCCGCCGGCGTCGGCCCCGGCGCACCGGGCGCAGGACGTGGCGGACTGATGCGGCCCCGCCCCCGGAGCGGTCCGGGGACGGGAGGAGCAGAGGTCAAGGGGCGAGCAACTCGGCCTGGAGGAACGGCACTCCCGCGAGCGCGAACGAGGCGGCGTCCGTTCCGGTGTTCTGGGACGCCGTGAGGGTGATGACGTCGCCCGCGCTCAGCCGGACGATCAGGGATACGTCCTGCGAGAACCCGCTTGCGCTCGGGTGCTGATTGTCAAAGGCGAGGTAGCCGGTGCCGCGCTTGAGGTTGAGAGTGAAGGCACTCCCCTCGGCGGGATCGAAGGCCCAGAACAGCCTCCCCTGGAGGAGGTAGCGCCCGGGAGTCTTGATGACCAGGCTCGATGTCGTGGGATCGAAGATCGCGTCGGTGTCGTACTGGGCGGTGTCGAACAGGACCTGGGTCTCGACGCCGCTCGGGATCACCTGGTCCGTGGAGGAGAAGACGGACGCGCCGACGTGCACCGAGTCCCCGGCCGGACCTGTCGGCCCCGTGGAGCCGGGCTGACCTGCCGGACCGGTAGGGCCCGTGGGTCCTGGCTGACCCCCGGATCCCGCGGGCCCCGTGGCTCCTGTCGGTCCGGCCTGTCCCGTGGCTCCTGTGGGTCCGGCCTGTCCGGTGGCTCCTGTGGGTCCGGCCTGCCCCTCGGGTCCCGTGGGCCCTGCGGCCCCGGTCGGCCCCGTGGGTCCGGTGGGTCCCGCCGTCCCGGCAGGGCCGGTAGGTCCGGTCGGACCCGCCGGTCCCACCCGGCACTTGTCCTTGTCGCCGCCGCCCCGCACGCCCTCCCGGGGGGACTGGGGCCTTTTGCCCCGCCCGTCCTCGCACCGGTCGCCGCCGCCCTCCAAGGGGGCCGCCACGGCCGTCCGGCCGTGCGTGCCGGCCCCGACCGCCACGGCAGGACCGGCCACGGCGCTCGCCAGGACCAGCGCCAGCGAGGTGATCGCTCCCCCGGCCATCCATCTGCCGCGACGCGGCAGCGGGCCCAGCCGTGATCTCTGCCCGGACTCAGGACTCATGTCTGCTCCTCACTCCTCGCCCCGATCGGCCGGGGCGAACCCGAGGGGAGTGTGGCCCGGCAGCCAGCCGCAGGCAGGGACGCGCAGCTCGAACACGTCATTCGTCATACAGGCGGAGCAATGGGTGGCAACCCGCTACAGCTCGGTGACCTTGCCGTCCGCGACGGCCAGGCGGCGGGTGGTGTGGAGGGTGTCGAGCATGCGGCGGTCGTGGGTGACCAGCAGCAGGGTGCCCTCGTAGGACTCCAGGGCCGATTCCAGCTGCTCGATCGCCGGCAGGTCGAGGTGGTTGGTGGGCTCGTCGAGGACCAGCAGGTTCACGCCGCGGCCCTGGAGCAGGGCCAGGGCGGCGCGGGTGCGTTCGCCCGGGGAGAGGGTGGCGGCCGGACGGAGGACGTGCGCGGCCTTCAGGCCGAACTTGGCCAGCAGGGTGCGGACATCGGCCGGCTCGGTGTCCGGGACGGCCGCGCAGAACGCGTCCAGGAGGGATTCCTCGCCGAGGAACAGGCCGCGGGCCTGGTCGACTTCGCCCACCAGCACGCCCGAGCCGAGGACGGCCGACCCGGAGTCCAGTTCGAGCCGGCCCAGCAGGGCGGCCAGCAGGGTGGACTTGCCCGAGCCGTTGGCCCCGGTGATCGCGACCCGGTCCGCCCAGTCGATCTGCAGGCTCACCGGGCCGAACCGGAAGCCCCCGCGCAGCACTTCGGCATCCCGCAGGGTGGCCACCACCGAGCCGGAGCGCGGCGCCGCAGCGATCTCCATGCGCAGCTCCCACTCCTTGCGGGGCTCGTCGACCACTTCCAGGCGTTCGATGGCCCGCTGGGTCTGCCGCGCCTTGGCGGCCTGCTTCTCGCTCGCCTCCGAGCGGAGCTTCCGGCCGATCTTGTCGTTGTCGGTGCTCTTGCGGCGGGCGTTGCGGACGCCCTTGTCCATCCAGTTCCGCTGCATCTGGGCGCGGCCTTCCAGGGCCGAGCGCTTGTCGGCGTACTCCTCGTACTCCTCACGGGCGTGCCGGCGCGCGGTCGCCCGCTCCTCCAGGTACGACTCGTAGCCGCCGCCGAAGAGGTTCACCTGCTGCTGGGCCAGGTCGAGTTCGAGGACCTTGGTGACCGTGCGGGCGAGGAACTCGCGGTCGTGGCTGATGACCACGGTGCCCGCGCGAAGCCCCTTCACGAACCGCTCCAGCCGGTCCAGGCCGTCCAGGTCCAGGTCGTTGGTGGGCTCGTCGAGCAGGAAGACGTCGTACCGGGAGAGGAGCAGGGAGGCGAGTCCGGCGCGGGCGGCCTGCCCGCCGGAGAGCGCGGTCATCGGCAGGTCGAGGCTCACGGCGAGGCCGAGCTCGTCGGCGGTCTCCTGCGCCCGGTCGTCCAGGTCCGCGCCGCCCAGGTTCAGCCAGCGGTCGAGCGCCACCGCGTACGCGTCGTCGGCCCCCGCCACCCCGTCCACCAGGCCCTGCGTGGCCGAGTCCAGGTCCGCCTGGGCGGCCGAGACACCGGTCCGCCGGGCCAGGAACTCGCGGACCGTCTCGCCGGGACGGCGCTCCGGCTCCTGCGGCAGGTGGCCGACGGCGGCGGTCGGCGGGGACAGCCGGAGCTCCCCCTGCTCGGGGGTGTCCAGGCCGGCCAGCAGCCGGAGCAGGGTGGACTTCCCGGCGCCGTTGACGCCGACCAGGCCGATGACGTCCCCGGGGGCGACGACGAGGTCGAGCCCGGAGAAGAGGGAGCGCTCACCGTGACCGGCGGCGAGGTCCTTGGCGACGAGGGTTGCAGTCATGATCTGACGATCCTAGGCGGTTCCGGCACCCCGGCCGGGCCGCGTATGGCAGGAAAGGTGGGATGCCCGTCATTGCAGACACCGGGAGGGCCCCACAGGATGGAGTCATGTCGCTGCGAAACGTGCTGGTCCTCCTCTACGACGGGGTGCAGAGCCTGGACGTCACCGGACCGGTGGAGGTCTTCGCGGGGGTCGCCCGGTTCCCGCAGACGGACGGCGGCTACCGCATCCGTACGGTCTCGCCGGGCGGCGGACCGGTCCGCACCAACAGCGGGCTGTGCCTCGTCCCGGACGGCGCCCTGGAGGACGTACCGGCAGGGGAGGTGGGGGAGGGCACCGTCCTGCTGGTGCCCGGAGGGGAGTGCACGGGCGACGGCGCACCCGCGCTGACCGGCTGGCTCCGCACGCACGGGGGTCGTGCGGGCCGGCTCGTGTCCGTCTGCACCGGCGGGATGCTGCTCGCCGAGGCCGGGCTGCTCGACGGCCACCGGGCCACCACCCACTGGGCCGCGTGCGAGCGGATGGCCCGGGACCACCCCGCGGTCACGGTCGAGCCGGACCCCATCTTCGTCCGGGACGGCAAGGTGTGCACCAGCGCCGGGGTCACGGCCGGCATCGACCTGGCGCTCGCCCTGGTGGAGGAGGACTTCGGCCGGGACGTCGCCCTGACCATCGCCCGGCACCTGGTGGTGTTCCTGCGCCGGCCGGGCAACCAGGCGCAGTTCAGCGCCCAGCTGTCGGCGCAGACCGCACGCCGCGAACCGCTGCGGGACGTCCAGCAGTGGATAGCCGAGCACCCCGGGGCGGACCTCAGCGTGGAGGCGCTGGCCGCCAGGGCACGGCTCTCGCCGCGCCACTTCGCCCGAGCCTTCCAGGAGGAGACCGGAGTCACCCCGGGCCGGTACGTCGAGCGGGTGCGGGTCGAGCACGCGCGCCGGCTGCTGGAGGAGACCCGGGAGGGCGTGGCGCAGGTCGCGCGGACCTCCGGCTACGGCACCCCCGAGGCGCTGCGACGGGCCTTCGTCCGCACCCTGGGCCAGCCCCCGGCCGAGTACCGCCGCAGGTTCGGCCCGGAAAGCACCTGACCCGGGCCACCGGGTAAGCGCCACCCACCGAGTACACGTCACTCACCGGCACGCGCCACCGTCCCGCTCACCGGGCACCGCCCTGCCCACCGGGCACCCGTCCCACTCACCGAGCACAAGCCCACAACCCTGGAGGAGACCATGCAGATCGCCATCCTGCTCTACGACCGCTTCACCTCGCTCGACGCCATCGGCCCCTTCGACACCCTCGGTCGCATCCCCGGCGCCGAGACCGTGTTCGTCGCCGAGCGCCCCGGGCCCGTGCGCAACGACTCCGGTGCGCTCGCGATGGTCGCCGACAAGGGGCTGGACGAGGTCACCCGCCCCGACGTCCTCGTCGTGCCCGGAGGCCCCGGGCAGAGCGACCTCATGGGGAACGCCGTCCTGTTGGACTGGCTGCGCACGGTGGACGTGACCTCCACCTGGACCACATCCGTCTGCACCGGCTCCCTGCTGCTGGCCGCGGCCGGGCTCCTGGAGGGCCGCCGGGCGACCAGCCACTGGCTGGCCCTGGAGCAGCTGCGGAAGTACGGGGCCGAGCCGACGGGGGAGCGGGTCGTGACCGACGGCAAGTACGTCACCGCCGCCGGCGTCTCCTCCGGCATCGACATGGGGCTCACCCTGGTCGGGCGGATCGCCGGGGAACGCGCCGCCCAGAGCGTGCAGCTGCTCACCGAGTACGACCCGCAGCCGCCCTACGACGCGGGCTCGCCGCAGAAGGCCCCGGCCGACCTCGTGGAGGAGTGGCGGGCCAAGAGCCGTTTCATCCTCGAGTAGGCCCCGGACCGGGTGCCGTGTCCCCGGCCCAGGTGAAGACCGGGGCCCGGCGCTCCAGGAACGCGGCGACCCCCTCGGCGTGGTCGCCGCTCCCCTCCATCTGCGCCGCCCAGTACGCGTCCCGGTCCGTGCGGCCGTCCGCGAACTCCTTCGCCGCCGCCTGGGTGAGCAGCGAGCGCGAGGCCAGCACCGCGGCGAACTCCGCGACCCGCCCGTCCAGTCCGTCGGCGGGGTGCACCTCGTCCACCAGGCCGGTCCGCAGCGCCCGCTCCGCGTCGATCAGTTCCGCCGAGAACAGCAGGTACTTGGCGGCGGCCGGGCCCACCAGCCGGGCCAGCCGCCGGGTCGAGGCCGACGGGTAGACGATGCCGAGCCGGGCCGGGGTCACCCCGAACAGCGCCCCCTCCGCCGCGAACCGCAGGTCGCAGGCCGCGGCCAGCTGGGTGCCGCCGCCCACGCAGTGCCCGCGTACGGCGGCCAGCGTCGGCTTGGGGAACGCCGCCAGGGCCTCCTCCGCGGCGAGCGCCAGCGGCTTGGGGTCCTCGTCGCCGGTCAGCGAGGTGATGTCGGCCCCCGCGCAGAAGGTGCCCCCGGCCCCGGTCAGCACCACCACCCGGACGGCCGGGTCACCGGCGAACCCGTCCAGCACCTCCGGCAGCGCCCGCCACATGGCCGCGGTCATGGCGTTGCGCCGGGCCGGGTGGGAGATGGTGACCGTGGCGACCCCGTCGGCGACGGAGGTCAGCAGCTGCGCGTCCATGCCGCGAATCCTATGATCAAAGGGATCGTCCGGGGGATGCCGGTGGGGGTGCTGGAGGTGCACGCCCATGAGCGCAGACCGGACCGGTGGAACGGAGCCGACCGGCGGAAACGGCGGGCCCGGGAAGCAGGGCAGGGACAAGCTCAGCCGCCGGTACGGATGGCTGGCCGTGCTCGGCGTGGTCCTCGTGCTGGCCGGTCTGGTCGGCCTCGTCTACGTCGGCCTCGCCACCCTGACCACCATGTTCCTCTTCGGCTGGCTGCTGCTGATCGGTGGTGCGGTCGGGCTGCTGCAGGCGTTCCAGTCCCGCAGGACCAACTCCTTCTGGCTCGCCGTCATCATCGCCGCGATCAACATCGCGGCCGGTCTGGTGATCCTGGCCCGCCCCGAGGCGAGCGCCGAGGCGCTCACCATGTTCGCCGCGCTGTTCTTCCTGATCGGCGGGCTGTTCCGGCTGGCCGGCGCCGTGGTCGTGCGGGGCCCCGATCTCGGGCTGACGCTGGCGCAGGGCGCCTTCGGTGTGCTGCTCGGCCTCCTGATCCTGTGGGAGTGGCCCGGCAGCAGCCTCTACGTGGTCGGCGCGTTCTTCTCGCTCGCCCTGCTCTTCGACGGACTGGCCCTCGTCACCCTGGGCATCGGGGCGCGGCGCATCCTGGGCCTGGTCAGCGAGGCGGAGACGGCCCCCGCGGGGTCCGCGGGCGATGGGCGGGCCACCGCGGCCGGGGCCGGAATGCGTCCGACGGAAGATCAGGATCGGTCCAACAACTGACGCTGTCATAAACCAGCGGTCAGAAAGTGCCCGAATGACGCCGAGTTGTGGTCAGCGGTCCGGTCCGGACCAGCGCATTCCCCACCCTTGACGCGTGGAGACGATCGAGCGCGAAGACGGGGGCCGGAAGATGGACGCGGACGTCAGCGGTTCGGCGCCGCCGGCCCGGTACGAAGGCGTGTGGAGGTTCACCGCCCCAGCGGTTGAAGAATCCGTTCCGCAGGCCCGTCGGGCCGTCCGCGACCTGTTGGGCCGGCAGGGCGTCCCGGCCGACCGGGACCTGGTCTACACCCTGCTGCTGATCGTCTCCGAGCTGGTCACCAACTCGGTGCGGCACGCGGCCCTGCTCTCGCCCGAGGTCGCGGTCGAGGTGGCCATCGGCCGGGAATGGGTACGGGTGGCCGTCGAGGACAACCACCCGTACCGGCCCAAGGCCCTGGAGGCGGATTTCGGCCAGACCGGCGGCCGGGGCCTGCTGCTGGTGCGGGAGACCACCCGGGAGGCCGGCGGGGTCTGCGACGTCGAGCACACGGCCGGCGGCGGCAAGGTGATCTGGGCGGCCCTGCCGCTGGTCCCCGCCCCGCGCTGACCGGCGTACGGCCACGGCCCCGTCCGCACCCGGTGTCCGGCCCCGTCCGCACCCGGCGTCCGGCTCACGGCGAACCGCTGCCGGCCCGCGTCCTACCAGCCCGCGGCGTCCCCGGTCAGCTCACGGATCGCCGGCCGGGCCGCGTCCAGCACGGTCATGAACCAGGCCGAGAACGGCTGCTCCGCGTGCCGCTTGGCGAGCTCGTCCGCCGTGACGAAGACGGTGTCGCCGACTTCCTCCGGGTCGGGCCGCACCACGGCCTGCGCGAGTCCCACGAAAAGGTGGTTGAACTCCTGCTCCACCAGGCCCGACGCCGGGTCCGGGTGGTTGTAGCGGACCGTGCCCGCCTCCGCCAGCAGCGAGGGCGACAGCCCCAGCTCCTCGTACGTCCGCCGGGCCGCGGCGGCGAACGGGGACTCCCCGGGGTAGGGGTGCCCGCAGCAGGTGTTCGACCAGACGCCGGGGGAGTGGTACTTCCCCAGGGCGCGCTGCTGGAGCAGCAGCCGCCCCTGCTCGTCGAAGAGGAAGACCGAGAAGGCGCGGTGCAGCTGCCCGGGAGCCTGGTGTGCGGCGAGCTTCTCCGCGGTGCCGATGGTGTTGCCTGCCTCGTCGACCAGTTCGAGCATGATCGGTTCCTGCGGGGCGGTGCCGTTGGACGCGGGATGCGCGGCGGTGGCTGGTGTGATCGGCATAACCATCCTTCGCTTCGGAATACGGCCTTCAGTCTGCCGCACAAAAGGGGCTTGTCCGCACTTCGTCCATCCGCGCATGTCCGCCGCCCGCCGCATGCTATGCGGCACGGACGGGCGGCGGACGGGCGGCCGACGGGGCCTTGCGGATCAGGCCGGGATCAGACGCCGAACGGCGCCGGATACGCGATCGTGCCCGCCGGGACGGCCGCGGAGCCGTCCAGGACCAGCGCCATCAGCGCCTCGTCCGGCACCTCGAAGGGCGCCCGGATCCCGTACCGCGAGGCCGGCACGAAACCGAACCTCGGGTAGTACTCCGGGTGGCCGAGCACCAGCACCAGCCCCTCGCCGCGTTCCCGCGCCGCCTCCAGCAGCGCCCGTACGACGGAACTGCCCGCCCCCGAGCGCTGCACCGCCGGGTCGGCGGCCACCGGGGCCAGCGCCAGCGCCGGCACCCCGTCGACCGTGCAGCGGGTCAGCAGGGCGTGCGCCGCGACCGTGCCGTCCGGGCCCTCGGCCACGAACGACAGCCCGGGCAGCCAGGACGGGTCGGCGCGCAGCGCGTCCACCAGGTCCGCCTCCAGCGGCGAGCCGAAGGCGGCCAGGTTGACCGCCCGTACGGCGCCGGTGTCGGCCGGGGTCTCCGGCCGGGCCGGCCAGGACCGGGCCGCCGCACCCGTCCCGGCGGTGGCGGGGCGCAGCACGTAGCCGGTGTACCCGTACTCGTGGCCGTGCCGCTCCGGTACGGCGATCTCCTCGCGGGTGGCGGACAGAGCGGCCGCCGTCCCGGGAGCACCGGGGCCCGCCGCGGCGGCGCGGGCGGCCGGCGGGCGGTGGTACTCGTCCCGGTCGGAGGCGGGCTGGGGGACCACCCCGAGCACCCGGTACCCGGCCGCCTGGGCGGCAGCCAGGTTCCCGGCGCCGGTGCGCAGGGAGTGGTGCCGGTCCCGGAGCGCGCGGACGGCGGCGGAGGGCGTGGCCACGGTCCACTCGCACGCGGTCAGCACCAGGGTGCCGCCGGGGGCGAGCAGCCGCCGCCATGCGGCCAGCGCGGTGTCGAAGCCGATCGCGGAGGCGGAGCCCTCCGCCCAGACCAGGTCGAAGGACCCGTCGGGGAAGGGGGGCGCCCCCAGGCCGGCGCGGACGGGACGGACCCGGTCGGCCAGGCCGCGGGATTCGGCGGTTGTCCGGAGCTCGTCGAGGAACCCCGCGTCCGGGTCGACGGCGGTCACCTCGGCGAGGCCGGCGCCGCCCGCCTCGGCGGCGAGCAGCAGGGCGCTGCGGCCGGGGCCGCAGCCGAGGTCCAGGATCCGGGGCCGCTCCGGGAGCGGCCCGGCCAGGGAGAGCAGAGCGCGGGTGGTCGTGTCGGAACCGGGGCCCTGCCGGGGCAGGTCGCGGTGCAGCGTGAAGAACGCCTCACGGGAGGCGTGCGGATCGTGAAGATCCTGAAGAGAGTTGTGGTCGGTCAACGTGAACCCTTGAACGGGGGCTCCGGCCGACGGGGCGGATGCGGGAGGGGCGGTGGGGAACCGTTCCCGGTCAGGCCCGGCCGGACGCCCGGAGGAAGTCGGGGATGTGCCGGATCTCGCCGCACACGGCAGCGATCACTGCGACGGTCATCAACCCCACCTCTTTTCCGGATCGTTCGGGCACGCTCGCGCGCCCGTGTCGGCCTTGGACGCGTTTACGTGGCTCGTACGCGTCTGCGCCCACCCTAACATTCGGCCGGTTTGTGGCCCGGAGCCCGGATCATCAATGATGATCAAGCGGCGGACGGTTGGGGTGTGAACAGGGGGTGAACCCCGGCTTCCATTCATCCGATAGCCTCTGCCGACGTGCTGCGCCCCAGGAGGCGCCCGTTCCAAGGAGTGAGTTCGTCGCCGACCGCCATCCTCACCGGTCCCCCGGTCCCCGGATCACCGCTCGAAGGCGACCTCCGCACCCTCGGCTTCGAGACGGTCGCGGTCGCCGACCCGGCCGAAGCCGCCGCCGCCCTGGCCGCCGTACCCGCCGGCCGGCGGGTGGCCGTGGTGGACAGCGCCTTCGTCGGACACCTGCACGCGCTGCGGCTGGCCCTCACCGACCCGCGCTTCGACGCCTGCGCCGTCCCCGGCGCGCTCTCCGTGCAGCCCGCCGCCCGCGCCGCCCTCACCCGGGCCGTGAGCCGTGTCACCGTCCCCGCCGCCGCCCCCGCCGAGGACGGCCCGTACGCCGGCCGGCTGGCCGACGTCCTGGAGGCGGACGGCACCGCGGTGCAGCGGCCCGAGCTCGGCAGCCTGGTCGCCACCGTGCCCGCGACCCCGGCCGAGCGCGCCGACGCCGCCGCGGCGGTCGCCGCGGTGGACGACGAGGCGGTCCGGCTGCGCTCCGCCGTGAAGTCCCGCGACGGGTTCTTCACCACCTTCTTCATCAGCCCGTACTCGCGCTACATCGCCCGCTGGTGCGCGCGCCGCGGCCTGACCCCCAACCAGGTCACCACCGCCTCGCTGCTCACCGCGCTGATCGCGGCGGGCTGCGCGGCCACCGGCGACCGCTGGGGCTACGTGGCGGCCGGCCTGCTGCTGCTCGTCTCCTTCGTCCTGGACTGCACCGACGGGCAGCTCGCCCGCTACTCCCTGCAGTACTCGACGCTGGGCGCCTGGCTGGACGCCACCTTCGACCGGGCCAAGGAGTACTCCTTCTACGCCGGTCTGGCGCTGGGCGCCGCCCGCAACGGCGACGACGTCTGGGCGCTCGCGCTCGGCGCAATGATCCTGATGACCTGCCGGCACGTGGTGGACTTCGCCTTCAACGAGGCCAACCACGACGCCACCGCCAACACGAGCCCCACCGCGGCCCTCTCCGACCGCCTCGACAGCGTCGGCTGGACGGTCTGGGCCCGCCGCATGATCATCCTGCCGATCGGCGAGCGCTGGGCCATGATCGCGGTGCTCACCGCGGCGACCACCCCGCGGATCGTCTTCTACGCCCTGCTGGTCGGCTGCGCCTTCGGCGCGCTCTACACCACCGCCGGGCGCGTGCTCCGCTCGCTGACCCGCAAGGCGCGGCGCACCGACCGGGCCGCTCAGGCCCTCTACGACCTCACCGACTCCGGCCCGCTGGCCGAGCTCCCGCGGCGTCTGCTGAAGGCCCGCAAGCCCGCCGCGACCTCGGTGCTCGTCGCCGGTGTCGCCGCCGTCGCCATGATCGGCCTGGCCCTGTCCCGGCCCTTCGGCGACCCGGTGCTGATCGCCGTCGCCGTGCTCTACGCCGTCGCGGCCGGAGAGGCCGTGGCCCGCCCCCTCAAGGGCGCCCTCGACTGGCTGATCCCGCCGCTGTTCCGGGCCGCCGAATACACCACGATGCTGGTCCTGGCGGTCAAGGCGGACGTGAACGGAGCCCTTCCGGCGGCTTTCGGGCTGGTGGCGGCCGTCGCCTACCATCACTACGACACGGTGTACCGCATCCGCGGCGGCACCGGCGCGCCCCCGCACTGGCTGGTGCGGATCACCGGCGGTCACGAAGGCCGGGTCCTGGTGGCCGTGGTCCTGTCCGTCGTCCTGGCGCGCGCGGACTTCCCGGTCGCGCTCACGGCCCTCGCCGTGTTCGTGGCCCTCGTGGTGCTCGTGGAGAGCATCCGCTTCTGGGTGTCCTCCGGAGCACCCGCCGTACATGACGAAGGAGAACCAGCATGATCGGCCTTGTCCTCGCTGCCGGTGCCGGACGCCGTCTGCGTCCGTACACCGACACCCTGCCCAAGGCCCTCGTGCCCGTCGGCCCCGAAGGGGACGAGGAGAGCCTCACGGTCCTCGACCTCACCCTGGGCAACTTCGCCGAGGTCGGTCTCACCGAGGCCGCGATCGTCGTCGGCTACCGCAAGGAGGCCGTGTACGAGCGCAAGGCCGCGCTGGAGGCCAAGTACGGCCTCAAGCTCACGCTGATCGACAACGACAAGGCCGAGGAGTGGAACAACGCCTACTCCCTGTGGTGCGCCCGTGAGGTGCTCAAGCAGGGTGTGATCCTCGCCAACGGCGACACCGTCCACCCGGTCTCCGTCGAGAAGACGCTGCTCGCCGCCCGCGGCAACGGCCAGAAGATCATCCTCGCCCTCGACACGGTCAAGCAGCTGGCCGACGAGGAGATGAAGGTCATCACGGCCGACGGCAGCGGTTCCGAGGCCGGCGTGCGCCGGATCACCAAGCTCATGGACCCGGCCGACGCGACCGGCGAGTACATCGGCGTCACCCTGATCGAGCCGGAGGCCGCCGAGGAGCTGGCGGACGCCCTGAAGGCGACCTTCGAGCGCGACCCCGACCTCTACTACGAGGACGGGTACCAGGAGCTGGTCAACCGCGGCTTCACCGTCGACGTGGCCCCCATCGGCGACGTCAAGTGGGTCGAGATCGACAACCACGACGACCTCGCCAAGGGCCGGACGATCGCATGCCAGTACTGACGAGGCTCATTCCCTCCCCGGTCGTCGTCGACATCAGCAACGGGGCGATGGAGAAGCTGGACGGCATCCTCGCCGACCAGCGGATCTCCGCCTCCGGCAAGCTGGCGATCGCGATCAGCGGCGGTTCCGGCCGGGCGCTCCGCGCCCGGCTGGCCCCGGCCCTGCCGTACGCCGACTGGTTCCCGGTCGCCGACGGCACCATCGACTCGGCGGTCAAGCTCGCCGACGACATAAAGGGCCGCCGCTACGACGCCGTGGTGGGTCTGGGCGGCGGCAAGATCATCGACGTGGCGAAGTACGCCGCGGCGCGGGTCGGGCTGCCGATGGTGGCGATCGCCACCAACCTCTCGCACGACGGGATCTGCTCCCCGGTGTCCATCCTGGACAACGACAACGGGCGCGGTTCCTACGGAGTCCCCACCCCGATCGCCATGGTGATCGACCTCGACGTGATCCGGGAGGCCCCCTCCCGCTTCATCCGGGCCGGCATCGGGGACGCGATCTCCAACATCTCGGCGATCGCCGACTGGGAGCTCTCCCACAAGATCACCGGCGAGGCCGTGGACGGCCTGGCCGCCGCCATGGCCCGCAGCGCCGGCGAGTCCGTGCTGCGCCACCCCGGCGGCTGCGGCGACGACGAGTTCCTCACGGTGCTCTCCGAAGCCCTGGTCCTCTCCGGCATCGCCATGTCGATCAGCGGGGACACCCGGCCCTCGTCCGGCGCCTGCCACGAGATCAGCCACGCCTTCGACCTGCTCTACCCGGGACGCTCCGCGCTCCACGGCGAGCAGGTGGGCCTCGGCGCCGCCTTCGCGATGCACCTGCGCGGGGCCCGGGACCAGTCCGGGCTCTTCGTGGAGGTGCTGCGCCGGCACGGACTGCCCGTGCTGCCCGAGGAGATCGGGTTCAGCGTGGACGAGTTCGTCGCGGCCGTCGAATACGCCCCGCAGACCCGCCCGGGACGGTTCACCGTCCTGGAGCACCTCAACCTGTCCGAAGCCGACATCAGGGACGCGTACGCCGACTATGCCAAAACCATCCGTAGCTGAGCTCCGCCCGGTCGTCCATCCGGCGGGCGTGAAGGACCGGCGCAGCGGAGAGCACTGGGGCGGCCGCCTGTACATGCGCGAGGTCTCCCTGCGCATCACCCGACTGCTGGCGAACACCTCGGTCACGCCGAACCAGCTGACGTACCTGATGACGCTGTGCGGCGTGCTGGCCGCCCCGGCCCTGCTGATCCCCGGGATCTGGGGCGCCGTCCTGGGCGTCGTCTTCGTCCAGCTCTACCTGCTGCTCGACTGCGTCGACGGTGAGCTCGCCCGCTGGAAGAAGCAGTACTCGCTGTCCGGGGTCTACCTGGACCGGGTCGGCGCCTACCTGTGCGACGCGGCCGTCCTGGTCGGCTTCGGCCTGCGCGCCGCGGACCTGTGGGGCGGCGGCCGGATCGACTGGCTGTGGGCCTTCCTGGGCACCCTGGCCGCCCTCGGCGCGATCCTGATCAAGGCCGAGACCGACCTGGTCGGCGTCGCCCGCCACCAGGCCGGGATGGCCCCGGTCCAGGAGGCCGCCGCCGAGCCCCGCTCCTCCGGTGTGGCGCTCGCCCGCAGGGCCGCCGCCGCGCTCAAGTTCCACCGGCTGATCCTCGGCATCGAGGCGTCCCTGCTGATCGTGGTGCTGGCCGTGCTGGACCAGGTCCAGGGCGACCTCTACTGGTCCCGGCTCGGCGTCGCCGTGCTGGCCGCCATCGCGATGCTGCAGACCGTGCTGCACCTGGTGTCCGTCCTCGCCTCCAGCAGGCTGCGGTGACCGCCCCGCTGCGCATCGGCGCGGTGATCATCACCATGGGGACCCGGCCCGACGAGCTCAAGGCACTCCTGGACTCGGTGGCCCGGCAGGACGGCGACCCCGTCGAGGTGGTCGTGGTCTGCCAGGGCGTGAAGGTGGAGGGGCTGCCGGACGGGGTCCGCACCGTCGAGCTCCCCGAGAACCTCGGCATCCCCGGCGGCCGCAACAAGGGCATCGAGGCGTTCGGCCCCGGCGGCCGCGACGTGGACGCCCTGATG
Organism: Streptomyces sp. NPDC089799; assembly: GCF_040684755.1. Taxonomy (NCBI): domain Bacteria; kingdom Bacillati; phylum Actinomycetota; class Actinomycetes; order Kitasatosporales; family Streptomycetaceae; genus Streptomyces; species Streptomyces sp. NPDC089799. Next base: position 157,395 of record NZ_JBFBGR010000002.1, read on the forward strand.
TTCCTCGACGACGACGGCCTGCTGGAGCGCACCGACACCGCGGAGCTGTGCCGGCAGGCGCTCACCGAGGACCCGCGGCTCGGGATCATCAGCTTCCGGATCGCCGATCCGGAGACCGGCACCACCCAGCGCCGGCACGTGCCGCGGCTGGGCTCCTCCGACCCGATGCGCTCCTCGCGGGTGACCACCTTCCTGGGCGGCGCCAACATCGTCCGCACCAAGGTGTTCCAGGAGATCGGCGGCCTGCCCGACGACTTCTTCTACGCCCACGAGGAGACGGACCTGGCCTGGCGGGCCCTGGACGCGGGCTGGATGGTGGACTACCGGGCCGACATGGTGCTGCTGCACCCGGCCACGTCGCCCTCCCGGCACGCCCAGTACCACCGGCTGGTGGCCCGGAACCGGGTGTGGCTGGCCCGGCGGAACCTGCCCCTGGCGCTGGTCCCCGTCTACCTCGGGGTGTGGGTGCTGCTCACCCTGGCCCGCCGTCCGTCCAAGCCCGCCCTGTCCGCGTGGTTCGCGGGATTCAAGGAGGGGTGGCAGACTCCCTCGGGGCCCCGGAAGCCGATCAGGTGGCGCACCGTATGGCTGCTGACCCGGCTGGGACGACCGCCCGTCGTCTGACGCGGGGCGGCTCTGCGACCATGGTCACTCCGGGACCATGGCACGTCGTACCCGGAACCCGGTGCCCTGAGCCCGACGCCCACACCTGCCGCATCTTGAAGACGAAAGTTTCAACTTGTGAGTGACACAACCCACGACGGCGCCCTCGCCACGAGCACGCCGCCGTCCGCCGATGCGGGGCTGACCCCCTCGCAGCTCGCTGCCAAGTACGGGCTCTCGGTGAGCGGGGCCCGGCCCGGGCTTGCCGAGTACGTGCGGCAGATCTGGGGCCGGCGCCACTTCATCCTGGCCTTCTCGCGGGCCAAGCTGATGGCCCAGTACAGCCAGGCCAAGCTCGGCCAGGTCTGGCAGGTGGCGACGCCGCTGCTGAACGCGGTCGTGTACTGGCTGATCTTCGGCGTGATCCTCGGCGCGGGCAAGGAGATGCCCAAGGACACGTACATCCCGTTCCTGATGATGGGCATCTTCGTCTTCACCTTCACCCAGAGCTCGCTGATGGCCGGTGTCCGGGCGATCTCCGGCAACCTGGGCCTGGTCCGGGCCCTGCACTTCCCCCGGGCCACCCTGCCCATCTCGTTCTCGCTGCAGCAGCTCCAGCAGCTGATGTACTCGATGGTCGTCGTGTTCGTCATCGCGATCGCCTTCGGCAACTACCCGAAGGCGTCCTGGCTGCTGGTGGTCCCGACGCTGGCCCTGCAGTTCGTCTTCAACACCGGCCTGGCGATGGTCTTCGCGCGGATGGGCGCGAAGACCCCCGACCTGGCGCAGCTGATGCCGTTCATCACGCGCACCTGGATGTACGCCTCCGGCGTGATGTTCCCGATCGCGGCGTACCTCAAGGACAAGCCGGCCTGGATCAGCGACGTGCTGCTCTGGAACCCGGCGTCGATCTACATGGACCTCATCCGGTTCTCGCTGATCGACGACTACGGCGCGAACAACCTGCCGCCGCACGTCTGGGCCTTCGCCGTCGGCTGGGCCGTGGTGATCGGCATCGGCGGATTCATCTACTTCTGGAAGGCAGAGGAGCGGTACGGCCGTGGCTGACATTTCCCAGGGACTCATCCCCACGGTCATCGCCGACGACGTGCACATCGTCTACCGGGTCAACGCCGGTGGCGGTGGCAAGGGCAGTGCCACGTCGGCGATGAGCCGGATACTCCGGCGCAAGGGCGAGCAGCCCGGTGTGCGCCGGGTGCACGCCGTCCGCGGCGTCACCTTCACCGCCTACCGGGGCGAGGCCATCGGCCTCATCGGCAGCAACGGCTCCGGCAAGTCGACCCTGCTGCGGGCCATCGCCGGCCTGCTGCCGACCGAGTCGGGCAGTGTCTACACCGACGGGCAGCCCTCGCTGCTCGGTGTGAACGCCGCGCTGATGAACGACCTCACCGGTGAGCGCAACGTGATGCTCGGCGGCCTGGCCATGGGCATGTCCCGCGAGGAGGTCCGCGGCCGGTACCAGGAGATCGTCGACTTCTCGGGCATCAACGAGAAGGGCGACTTCATCTCCCTCCCGATGCGCACCTACTCCTCCGGCATGGCGGCGCGCCTGAGGTTCTCCATCGCGGCCGCCAAGAACCACGACGTGCTGATGATCGACGAGGCGCTGGCCACCGGTGACCGCAAGTTCCAGATCCGCTCCGAGGAGCGGATCCGCGAACTGCGCAAGGAAGCCGGCACCGTGTTCCTGGTCAGCCACAGCAACAAGTCGATCCGCGACACCTGCGACCGCGTGCTGTGGCTGGAGAAGGGCGAGCTCCTGATGGACGGCCCGACCGAAGAGGTCGTGCGCGCCTACGAGAAGGAGACCGGCCGCTAGGGGACGGCACCCCGGCCTGGCTCTCACGGCGGGCCCCCGACGCACCGTGTGCGTCGGGGGCCTCGTCGTGCGGTGGGGAGCGGAAGGCGGACGGTGCGCGGCGGGTGCGGACGGCGGGCGGCGCGTGGCGGGCCGCGGTGCGCGGGCGTGCGCGGCGGGCGACGGGTGCGACATCCCGAGACGACGCGAGCCCCCGGGAGCTCGGCCCGGCGTTGTACAACGTAAGCTGGACCGGTCCTGGATTGCGGGCGGCGTGTCCGAAATGGGATGTATTGGGATGGCGTGTAGAACGGGAGATGTGACGGCAATGGCTACGGGAGACCTCCGGACACCGGGCGGACCGGCCGTCCCCGCCCCGGGCGGCGGGCGGTGACCCCGGGGCCCGGCATCCGGCCCGACGCCACCCCGCACGCCACACCGGCGACCGAGCCCGCGGCACCCACCGTGCCCGCCGGCCGCACCGGACACGTCGCACACGTCGCGCACGCCACCCTCGACAAGGCCGCGGCCGAGAACTTCCCCGTCGCCCCCGCCTTCCTCCCGCGCGCCTGGCGGACCAGCCTCATGGCCGTCTACGGCTTCGCCCGCCTGGTCGACGACATCGGCGACGGCGACCTCGCCCCCGGCGGGGCGGACGCCGCCCTCCTCGGCCTGGACCCGGCCGCGGACGGGGACCGGCTCGCGATGCTCGACGCCTTCGAGGCCGACCTCCGGCGCGTCTTCGACGGCACCCCGGGCCACCCCCTGCTGGCCGCCCTGCAGCCCGTCGTCCGCACCCACCGCCTCACCCCCGAACCGTTCCTCCGCCTGATCGAAGCCAACCGGCAGGACCAGCGGGTGACGCGCTACACGACGTACGACGAGCTCGCCGCGTACTGCGAGCTGTCCGCCAACCCGGTCGGCCGCCTGGTGCTCTCCGTCACCGGGACGGCCACCCCCGAGCGGATCCGCCGCTCCGACGAGATCTGCACCGCCCTGCAGATCGTCGAACACCTCCAGGACGTCGCCGAAGACCTCGGCCGCGACCGCATCTATCTGCCCGCCGAGGACATGCGGCGCTTCCGCGTCTCCGAGGCCGACCTGGCGGCCCCCACCGCCGGCGCCTCCGTCCGCTCCCTGATCGCCTACGAGGCCGAACGCGCCCGGCACCTGCTGGACGCCGGCGTCCCCCTCGTGGCCAGCGTGCACGGCAGGCTCCGGCTGCTCCTCGCGGGCTTCGCCGGGGGCGGGCGCGCCGCACTCCGCGCGATCTCCGACGCCGGGTTCGACGTCCTCCCCGGCCCGCCCAAGCCCACCAAGACCGGCCTGCTCCGCGAGGTGGCCGCCGTACTGCGCCCAGCGCCGAGAAAGAGGTGACCCCCACCGTGGAGGGCACGCACCCGTCCGCACCGGTAGCCGCCGCCTACAGCTACTGCGAGGCCGTCACCGGCTCCCAGGCACGCAACTTCGCGTACGGCATCCGGCTGCTGCCGGCCGACAAGCGGCAGGCGATGTCGGCGCTGTACGCCTTCTCCCGGCGCGTCGACGACATCGGCGACGGCACGCTGCCGGCCGAGGCGAAGCTGGCCCGGCTGGAGGACACCCGCGCCCTGCTCGGGCGGATCCGCGACGGCCTCGTCGAGGAGGACGACACCGACCCCGTCGCGGTCGCCCTCGCGCACGCCGCCGGGCGCTTCCCCATCCCCCTCGGCGGCCTCGACGAACTGATCGACGGCGTCCTCATGGACGTGCGCGGCACCCACTACGAGACCTGGGACGAGCTCAAGGTCTACTGCCGCTGCGTGGCCGGCGCCATCGGCCGGCTCTCGCTCGGCGTCTTCGGCACCGCGCCCGGCGCGCGCGACGCCGCCCGCGCCTCCGAGTACGCCGACACCCTCGGCCTGGCCCTGCAGCTCACCAACATCCTGCGGGACGTCCGCGAGGACGCCGGCAACGGCCGCACCTACCTGCCCGCCGAGGACCTCGACAAGTTCGGCTGCGCCGAGGGCTTCGACTCCGGCCGCGCCCCGGCCGGTTCGGACTTCCCCGGCCTGGTCCACCACGAAGTGCGGCGCGCCCGGGCCCTGTTCACCGAGGGCTACCGGCTGCTGCCCATGCTCGACCGGCGCAGCGGCGCCTGCGTGGCCGCGATGGCCGGCATCTACCGCCGGCTCCTCGACCGCATCGAGCGCGAACCGTACGCCGTCCTGCGCGGCCGCGTCTCGCTCCCGGTCCGGGAGAAGGCCTACGTCGCCGTGCGCGGCCTGTCCGGCCTCGACGCGCGCACCGTCTCCCGCCAGAGCGCCAGGAGGCGGCCGCTGTGACCACCGCACACCACCAGGACGGGGAGGCCGCGTGAACGACGACCGCGCCGTCGTCGTCGGCGGCGGCCTCGCCGGGGTCACCGCGGCGCTCGAACTCGCCGGTGCCGGGCTGCGCGTCACCCTGCTCGAAGGACGCCCGCGGCTGGGCGGCCTCGCCTTCTCCTTCAAACGCGGCGACCTGACCGTCGACAACGGACAGCACGTCTACATGCGCTGCTGCACCGCCTACCGCTGGTTCCTGGACCGGATCGGGGGCACCGCCCTCGCACCGCTGCAGGACCGCCTCGACGTGCCCGTCCTGGACGTGGCACGTCCCGGAGGGCCCCGGCTGGGCCGGCTGCGCCGCGCCGCACTGCCGGTGCCGCTGCACCTGGCGGGCTCCCTGGCCCGCTACCCCCACCTGTCCCTCGCCGAGCGCGCGTCCGTCGGCCGGGCCGCGCTCGCCCTGCGCCGCCTCGACCCCGCCGACCCGGCCCTGGACGGCGTGGACTTCGCGACCTGGCTCGGCCGCCACGGCCAGTCGGCGCGTACCGTCGAGGCCCTGTGGGACCTCGTCGGCATCGCCACCCTCAACGCCCCCGCCGGGGACTCCTCGCTCGGGCTGGCCGCCATGGTGTTCAAGACCGGCCTGCTGTCCGAGCCCGGCGCGGCCGACCTCGGCTGGGCCACCGTCCCGCTCGGCGACCTTCACGACACCCTGGCACGCAAGGCCCTGGACGCGGCCGGCGTCCGCACCGAACTGCGCGCCCGGGTCACCGGCCTCACCCGCACCGAGGACGGGAACTGGCAGGTCGGCACGGAGGACGAGAGCCTGACCGCCGGGACCGTGGTCCTGGCCGTGCCGCAGCGCGAGGCACACGGCCTGCTGCCGCACGGCGCCCTCGAAGACCGGGACAAGCTGCTCGACATCGGCACCGCGCCCATCCTCAACGTGCACGTCGTATACGACCGCAAGGTCCTCCGGCAGCCCTTCTTCGCGGCGCTCGGCTCCCCGGTGCAGTGGGTCTTCGACCGCACCGACGCCTCCGGCCTCACCGACGGCGGCCAGTACCTCGCGCTGTCCCAGTCCGCCGCTCAGGCCGACATCGACGAGCCCGTCCAGCTGCTGCGCCGCAAGTACCTGCCCGAACTGGAGCGGCTGCTCCCGGCCGCGCGCGGCGCCAAGGTCCGCGATTTCTTCGTCACCCGGGAGCGGACGGCGACGTTCGCCCCGACTCCCGGCGTCGGCCGGCTGCGGCCCGCGGCCCGCACCGACGCGCCCGGCCTCTACCTCGCGGGATCGTGGACGGCGACCGGCTGGCCCGCGACCATGGAGAGCGCCGTCCGGAGCGGTCTCGGCGCGGCGCATGCCGCTCTCGCCGTGCTCGGCCGCCCCCGTGTGAACCGACTCCAGGAGGCGGCATGACCCTCACCGGTACCACCGGTACCAGCAGAAGCAACGGAAGCAACGGCGCGACCGGCACCACCACAGCACCAACAGCAACAAGAGGAGAGCCAGTGAACCCGGGGAACCACACGGGCAACGTCGAGAAGGCGGACACGCTCGCGCTGCTGGAGCGCGGACGTGCGCTCTCCACCCCGGTGCTCCGCGCGGTCGTCGACCGGCTCGCACCGCCCATGAACACCGTCGCCGCCTACCACTTCGGGTGGATCGACGCCCAGGGCAACCCCGCCGACGGGGACGGCGGCAAGGCCGTCCGGCCCGCGCTCGCCCTGCTCTCCGCGGAGGCCGCGGGCGCCTCGCCCGAGACCGGCGTCCCCGGCGCCGTCGCCGTCGAGCTCGTGCACAACTTCTCGCTGCTGCACGACGACCTGATGGACGGCGACGAGCAGCGCCGGCACCGCGACACCGTCTGGAAGGTGCACGGCCCCGCCCAGGCCATCCTGGTCGGCGACGCCCTGTTCGCCCTGGCCAACGAGGTGCTGCTGGAGCTCGGCACCACCGAGGGCGCCCGCGCCGCCCACCGGCTGACCATCGCCAGCCGCAAGCTCATCGACGGCCAGGCCCAGGACATCTCCTACGAGCACCGCGAGCGCGTCAGCGTCGAGGAATGCCTGGAGATGGAGGGCAACAAGACCGGCGCGCTGCTCGCCTGCGCGGTCTCCATCGGCGCGGTCCTCGGCGGCGCCGACGACCGTACGGCCGACAAGCTGGAGGAGTACGGCTACCACCTCGGCCTCGCCTTCCAGGCCGTCGACGACCTGCTCGGCATCTGGGGCGACCCGGAGTCCACCGGCAAGCAGACCTGGAGCGACCTGCGCCAGCGGAAGAAGTCCCTGCCGGTGGTCGCCGCCCTCGCGGCCGGCGGCGAGGCATCGGAGGAGCTCGCGCGGCTGCTCGCCGAGGACGCCAAGAGCAGCGACTTCGAGAACTTCTCGGAGGCCGAGTTCGCCCACCGCGCCGCCCTGATCGAGCAGGCCGGCGGCCGCAGCTGGACCGCCGACGAGGCACGCCGCCAGCACGCCGTGGCCGTCCGGGCCCTGGAGGAAGTGGACATGCCGCAGCAGGTCCGCGAACAGCTCGTGGAGCTGGCCGACTTCGTGGTCGTCCGCAAGAAGTGAGCACCACCCGTACGGGCATATGACCCGCGAGTCGCCGGCCGGCGCCGGCAGCCCGTAGCGCGCCGGCCGACGGCATACCCCAGCACAGCAGAGGACACTGCACGAAGGGGAAGCCATGACAGCGACGACGGACGGCCCCGCCAACCCCGGCGGGGATCCGACCAGCGGAAACACCACGGCCGGACACACCACTGCCGGAAACGCCACGGGCGGGAAGGCCACGGGCGGGAAGGCCACGGCCGGGAACGCCACGGCCGGGTCCGGCCGGCCCCGGCCCGTCCCGCCCGGCGGCGGCGGCCCGGGGCCCGGCTCCGTGGCCGGGCCCGGACCCGGAGGGCCGGACAGCGGCCGGGCCGCCGACCGGAGCCCCGTGGACGCCGCCGTCGGCCGGGCCACGGCGCACCTCCTCGCCCGCCAGGACCCGGCAGGATGGTGGAAGGGCGACCTGCAGACCAACGTCACCATGGACGCCGAGGACCTCCTGCTGCGGCAGTTCCTCGGCATCCGGGACGAGCCGACCACCCGGGCCGCCGCCCTGTTCATCCGGGGCGAGCAGGGCGAGGACGGCACCTGGGCCACCTTCCACGGCGGACCGTCCGACCTCAACGCCACCATCGAGGCGTACGTCGCGCTGCGCCTGGCCGGGGACCCGCCCGACGCCCCGCACATGGTCCGCGCGTCGGCCTGGATCCGGGCCCGCGGCGGCATCGCCTCCGCCCGGGTCTTCACCCGGATCTGGCTCGCCCTCTTCGGCTGGTGGAGCTGGGACCACCTGCCCGAACTCCCGCCCGAGCTGGTGTTCCTGCCGCGCTGGGCGCCACTGAACATCTACGACTTCGGCTGCTGGGCGCGGCAGACCATCGTGCCCCTGACCATCGTCTCCGCCCACCGGCCGGTCCGCCCCGCCCCCTTCGCCCTCGACGAGCTGCACACCGACGCGCGCGACCCGTACCCGGCCCGGCCCCTGGCCCCCGCCGCCAGCTGGGACGGCGTGTTCCAGCGGATGGACAAGGCGCTGCACCTCTACCGCAAGGTGGCCCCGCGCCGGCTGCGCGGGGCGGCCATGCGCTCCGCCGCCCGCTGGATCATCGAGCGGCAGGAGAACGACGGCTGCTGGGGCGGCATCCAGCCGCCCGCCGTGTACTCGGTGATCGCCCTGAGCCTCCTCGGCTACGACCTGCGGCACCCGGTCATGCGGGCCGGCCTGGAGTCCCTCGACCGGTTCGCGGTCTGGCGCGAGGACGGCGCCCGGATGATCGAAGCGTGCCAGTCCCCGGTGTGGGACACCTGCCTGGCCGCGATCGCGCTCGCCGACGCGGGTCTGCCCGCCGACCACCCCGCCCTGGTCCGGGCCGCGGACTGGATGCTCGGCGAGGAGATCACCAGGACCGGTGACTGGGCGGTGCGCCGGCCGCGGCTCGCTCCCGGTGGCTGGGCCTTCGAGTTCCACAACGACAACTACCCGGACATCGACGACACCGCCGAGGTCGTGCTCGCCCTGCGCCGGGTCAAGCACCCGGACCCGGTCAGGATGGAGGCCGCGATCGCCCGGGGCGTCTCCTGGAGCCTGGGCATGCAGTCGGGCAACGGCGCCTGGGGCGCCTTCGACGCGGACAACACCAGTCCGCTCCCCAACCGGCTTCCGTTCTGCGACTTCGGCGAGGTCATCGACCCCCCGTCGGCGGACGTCACCGCACACGTGGTGGAGATGCTCGCGGTGGAGGGCCGGGCGGGCGACTCGCGCACCTGGCGCGGCATCGAGTGGCTGCTCGCCGAACAGGAGCCGGGCGGCGCCTGGTTCGGGCGCTGGGGCACCAACTACGTGTACGGCACCGGGTCGGTGGTGCCGGCCCTGACCGCGGCGGGGATCCCCGGCTCGCACCCGGCGGTACGGCACGCCGTGGCCTGGCTGGAGTCCGTACAGAACGACGACGGCGGCTGGGGCGAGGACCAGCGGTCCTACCGGGACCCGGAGCGGTGGGCCGGGCGCGGCGACTCCACGCCCTCGCAGACCGCGTGGGCGCTGCTCGCCCTGCTGGCGGCGGGGGAACGGGACGGCAAGGCCGTGGAACGCGGCATCGGGTACCTGGTCGACACCCAGCAGGAGGACGGCTCCTGGGACGAGCCGCACTTCACCGGCACCGGCTTCCCCTGGGACTTCTCCATCAACTACCACCTCTACCGGCAGGTGTTCCCGCTCACCGCGCTGGGCCGCTACCTGCACGGTGAACCCTTCGGCCCCGCGGGGGAGGCGTGATGGCCCCCCTGTGGGACGCCCGCGGCGCGGCCGGCCGGGCCGCCGGGGCCTCCGGCAGAGCCGGTGCGGCGGCCGCGGTGACCGGGCACACGGACCAGGGGCAGGGGCCGGCGGGTGAAGGCCCGACCGGCGACGGGCCGACCGGCGACGGCCCGACCGGCGACGGGCCGGCGGGCGACGGGCCCCCGGACCCGGCCGCCGCACCCCTGCTCGTCGCCTGCGCGCTCGGCATCGAGCGCCTGGCGCTGGGACGCGCCGACCGGGCCGGTGCCTCCGGTCCGGTGCGGGTCCTGCGCACCGGGATGGGGCCGCGTGCCGCCGAACAGGCCGTCACCCGGGCCCTGGCCGAGCCGGGCATGGCCGGGGCGTTCGTGGTCGCCACCGGTTTCTGCGCCGGGCTCGCCCCCGGAATGCACCCGGGCGACCTGGTGGTCGCCGAGGAGACCCGCGACCCGCGCGGCACCGTGCGCTGCGACGGCACGGCGCTGCTCGCCGACGCACTGGCCCGGGCGGTTCCGGGCCGGACCGTGCACACGGGGGTGCTCACCGGTTCCGACCACGTCGTACGCGGCCACGAACGCGCGGAGCTCCGGGCCACCGGCGCCGTCGCCGTGGACATGGAGTCCGCGGCCACCCTCTGGACGGCGGTGCACGGCCCGGCAGACCGGACGGCCGGCCCCGCCGGGAGGCAGGTCGTCGCGGCCGTCCGGGTGATCGTGGACGCCCCCGAGCACGAACTCGTCCGAATCGGCACGGTGCGCGGTGGAATATCGGCCTTCCGTGTTCTCCGTGCCGTACTGCCCGCTTTTTTCGACTGGCACCGTTCGTTGCTGCTCCCCAGGAGGTGAGCCAGATGGCCATGCCGCTGCGACAGTCCATCAGGGTCGGGACCTATCTCTTCGAACAGAAGCTCCGCAAGCGCGACAAGTTCCCTCTGATCGTCGAACTGGAGCCGCTCTACGCCTGCAACCTGAAGTGCGAGGGATGCGGCAAGATCCAGCACCCCGCCGGGGTGCTCAAGCAGCGCATGCCGGTCGCCCAGGCGGTCGGCGCAGTCCTGGAGTCCGGCGCGCCGATGGTGTCCATCGCCGGCGGCGAGCCGCTGATGCACCCGCAGATCCACGAGATCGTGCGCCAGTTGGTGGCCCGCCGGAAGTACGTCTTCCTGTGCACCAACGCCCTGCTGCTGCGCAAGAAGCTCGGGGACTTCACCCCCTCGCCCTATTTCGCCTTCGCCGTGCACATCGACGGCCTGCGCGAGCGGCACGACGAGTCGGTCGCCAAGGAGGGCGTCTTCGACGAGGCGGTGGCGGCCATCAAGGAGGCCAAGCGGCGCGGGTTCCGCGTCACCACCAACTCGACCTTCTTCAACACCGACACCCCCCAGACGGTCATCGAGGTCCTCAACTACCTCAATGACGACCTCCGGGTCGACGAAATGATGATCTCGCCCGCCTATGCCTACGAAAAGGCCCCCGACCAGGAACACTTCCTCGGTGTCGAACAGACCCGCGACCTGTTCCGCAAGGCATTCGCGGGCGGCAACCGGCGCCGCTGGCGCCTCAACCACTCCCCGCTGTTCCTGGACTTCCTGGAGGGCAAGGCCGATTTCCCGTGCACGGCCTGGGCCATCCCGAATTACTCCCTCTTCGGCTGGCAGCGCCCCTGCTATCTGATGAGCGACGGCTATGTGCCGACGTACCGGGAACTCGTCGAGGACACCGACTGGGAGGCGTACGGCCGCGGAAAGGACCCGCGCTGCGCGAATTGCATGGCGCACTGCGGGTACGAGCCGACCGCGGTCCTCGCCACCATGGGATCCCTGAAGGAATCCCTGCGCGCCGCCCGTGAGAGCGTCGCGGGGAACCGGGAGAAGCGGTGACCGGTGGGCCGGGGTTCGACCTCCGCGCCCTGCTGGCCGAACGGGGTGCGGAACGGTACGAACTGCACGACAGGCACCTGAACCACCAACTGCCCCGGATGCTCCGGACCATCGGCTTCGACAAGGTCTACGTACGGGCCGAGGGCGCCCACTTCTGGGACGAGGAGGGGAACGACTACCTGGACATGCTGGCCGGGTTCGGGGTGATGGGTCTGGGCCGGCACCACCCGGTGGTCCGGCGCGCCCTGCACGACGTACTCGACGCCCAGCTCGCCGACCTCACCCGCTTCGACTGCCAGCCGCTGCCCGGGCTGCTCGCCGAGAAGCTGCTCTCCCACAGCCCGCACCTGGAGCGGGTGTTCTTCGGGAACAGCGGGACGGAGGCGGTGGAGACGGCACTGAAGTTCGCCCGGTACGCCACCGGCCGGCCCAGGGTGCTCTACTGCGACCACGCCTTCCACGGGCTGACCGCCGGCTCGCTCTCGGTCAACGGGGAGAGCGGCTTCCGGGACGGTTTCGCCCCGCTGCTGCCCGACACGAGGATCACCCTGGGGGACCTGGCCGCGCTGGAGCGCGAGCTGCGCAAGGGCGACGTGGCGGCCTTCGTGGTGGAGCCGGTCCAGGGCAAGGGGGTGCACGCGGCACCGCCCGGCTTCCTGCTCGCGGCCCAGGAACTGCTGCACCGGCACAAGGCCCTGCTCATCGCGGACGAGGTGCAGACCGGGCTCGGACGTACCGGCGATTTCTACGCGTACCAGAACGAAAAGGGCGTGGAGCCGGATCTGGTGTGCGTGGCCAAGGCGCTCTCGGGTGGCTACGTGCCGGTCGGCGCCACCCTCGGCCGGGAGTGGATCTTCCGGAAGGTCTACTCGTCCATGGACCGGGTACTCGTCCACTCGGCCAGCTTCGGGTCCAACGCGCAGGCGATGGCGGCGGGCCTCGCGGTGCTCTCGGTCATGGAGGACGAGGGGATCGTGGAGCACGCCCGCAGGACGGGCGACCTGCTGCGCGGCCGGCTCGCCGCGATGGTGGACGAGTACGAGCTGCTGCACGAGGTCCGCGGGCGCGGCCTGATGATCGGCATCGAGTTCGGGCGTCCGTCCTCGCTCGGGCTGCGCAGCCGGTGGACGATGCTGCAGGCCGCCCGGAAGGGGCTGTTCGCCCAGATGGTGGTGGTTCCGCTGCTGCGGAAGCACCGGATCCTCACCCAGGTCTCCGGGGACCACCTGGAGGTCATCAAGCTCATTCCGCCGCTGATCGTGGACGAGCGGGACGTGGACCGGTTCGTCACGGCGTTCCGCGACGTCATGGACGAGGCGCACGGGGGCGGCGGGCTGATGTGGGAGTTCGGCCGGACGCTGGTGAAGCAGGCCGTCGCCAACCGGTGACGGCGGCCTGCTCCGGCGTGCCGGACGGTGCTGCCGGGCTGCGGCGCCGGACGGCGGTACCGTTCGGTGCTGCCGGGCGGGTGCGTCAGACGAGCAGCCGGGTCCGCAGGGTGTCGAGGGTCGAGGGCGTCAGCCCGAGGCCCTCGGCGAGGTAGCCGTCCACGCCGCCCCAGGTCCCGTCGATGGTGTCGAAGGCGGCCGTGAGGTACTCGGCGCGGGCGTCGAACAGCGGGGCGAGGAGCTCCGTCACCTCGGGCGGGCGGGTCTCCGGGGTGTCGCCGCTGCGCCGGATCCGGTAGCGGCGGTGCGGGGCGTTGGACTCCAGGTAGTCCGCCAGGATCGCCTCGCGCCCGACGCCCAGCGCGAGCAGGATCACGGCGATGGACACCCCCGCCCGGTCCTTCCCGGCCGCGCAGTGCAGCAGCGCCGACACGCTGTCCGAGGCCAGGGCGTGCACCACCCGGCTGTGCTCGGCGGTCCTGGCCAGGACCGACTGCCGGTACGAGCGGGCCATGCGTTCGGCGGCCCGGCCCTCGCCCAGCAGGGCGCGGAGCTGGGCGAGGTCGCCGTCGCGGACCATCTTCCAGAACTCCTTGCCGTCCGCCGGGTCGGAAAGGGGAATGTTGACGTTGCGGACACCCGGCAGTTCGACGTCGGGGCCCTCCAGCGCGCGGTCCGCTGCGTTGCGGAAGTCGAAGATCGTGTGGAGTTCGAGCGAGCCGAGAAACTCTGTATCGGTTTCGGTGGCATGCGCAAGATGTCCGCTTCGGAACAGAACTCCCGATCTGACCTTCCGTCCGTCGGAGGTCGACAGGCCGCCCACGTCACGGAAGTTACGCACTCCGGACAGTTCGGGCTCAGTGGACGAAGTGTCGGGTATCTGCTGGGTCACACGAACTCCTCCGCGTAGGTGGTGCCTCGTGAGCAGGATCATACGGTGACGTTGAGTGCCTGCCCGCGGAACTCCAATTCCCCACTCCGCAAGGGTGTTGTGACTCCCGAACGGACGCAGGGTGACCGGAATTCCGCTGATCAATTACCGCGGTGATTCATTGAGGGAATTCCTTGGCTTGTTCCGTGTGCCCGAACTGCATTACGGTCGGCCCCGATCCGGGTGGACCGCCTAATCCTGCCGCCGCCCGGTAATCCGCACCCGACCATTCACGCGTAAGGCAGGAGCGGGGGAACCAGGTTTGCCGCCGTTCCCGGATCTTCGATCCCGGACGGCTCGGGGTTAAGCCGTGATCCACGGCCGGACATCTCCAGTCCGAACCCGACAGCTCACCTCGCAGGCAACGGAGAGGAATGCGCCATGCCCGGAAAGGGTAAGCACCGCCGTCCCAAGTCCCGTCGGATATCGCGCGGTTTCGTCGCCGCCGGCACGGGCGGTGCGGCCCTCGCGCTCCCGCTGCTGGGTGCCGCGGCCGCGAACGCGGTCGAGCTCCCCGCCGCACGGACCACCGCGGAACTCCCCGCGCAGGCCCCGGCCGCGGCCGTCGCGGCGGTGCCGGCCTCGCTCCGGCAGGCGCCCTCCGTCTACACCGTCGAGCCCGGCGACTGCCTGTCGCAGATCGCCCAGGACCGGGACATCCCGGGCGGATGGCACCGGCTCTACGCAGACAACCGCGAGGCCGTCGGCTCCAACCCGTCGCTGATCCACCCCGGCCTGCGGCTCGCCCTGGGCGACGCCGGCGCCGGGCAGGCCGAGGCCCCGGCGGAGGCCCCGGCGGAAGCCCCTGCAGAGGAGGCCGCCCCCGAGCAGGACCTTTCCGAGGAGGCCGCCCCGGTCCCGCAGGCGGAAGCCCCGCAGGCGGCGTCCGCACAGGAGGCGTCCGGGCCGGCCCTGCAGGCCGCTCCCGCTCCGCAGGCCGCCGCCCCGGCGAGCGCCGCCGGCTTCGTGGCCCCGGTCATCGCCGGCATCAACACCCCCTACAAGGCGAGCGGCAGCATGTGGGCCAGCGGTACCCACACCGGTGTCGACTTCGGCGCGACCTTCGGCACCAGCGTCAAGGCGGTCGGCCCGGGCACCGTGGTCTCGGCCGGCTGGGCCGGCTCGTACGGCAACGAGGTCATCATCCGGCACGCCGACGGGCACTACTCGCAGTACGGCCACATGTCCCAGCTGTCCGTCTCGGCCGGCCAGACCGTCACCGCGGGCCAGGAGGTCGGCAAGGTCGGGTCCACCGGCAACTCCACCGGCCCGCACCTGCACTTCGAGATCCGCACCACGCCGAACTACGGCTCGGACATCGACCCGCTGGCCTACCTCCGCTCCAAGGGCGTCTCCGTCTGACGGAAGCCGCCGACGGCCGGAAGTCGCCGATGACCCGGGCCGGGATTCCGAGGGGGATTCCCGGCCCCGGTCACGCGCCGGAACGTATTCCACCGGTTCGGGTGGCAAAGATCACGGCCCGTCAACCCCTGGCTACGGTCGCGTAGGTCACAGGTGTCGGGGAAAAATAAGTCGGCGTGGCAGGCGACGATTCGACGAACTCGACATTTCAGACCATTGGCTCGTACGCGGCGCTCGGGGACAGCTTCACGGAGGGTGTGGGGGACCCCGGACCGGGGGACACCTTCGTCGGCTGGGCCGACCGGCTCGCCGTACTCCTGGCCGACCGACGCGACGAGCACGACTTCCGCTACGCCAACCTCGCCGTACGGGGGCGGCTGCTGGACCAGATCGTGGCGGAGCAGGTGCCGCGGGCCAAGGAGCTCGCGCCCGACCTGGTCAGCTTCTGTGCCGGCGGCAACGACATCATCCGGCCGGGCAGCGACCCGGACGACGTGGCCGAGCGGTTCGAGGCGGCCGTGGCCGACCTCACCTCCTCCGTCGGCCTGGTCATGATCACCACCGGTTTCGACACCCGCGAGATGCCCGTGCTCCGGCACCTGCGCGGCAAGGTGGCGACGTACACCGCGCACGTCCGCTCCATCGCGGACCGCTACGGCTGCCCGGTGCTCGACCTCTGGTCGCTGAAGTCCGTCCAGGACCGCCGCGCCTGGGACGAGGACCGGCTGCACCTTTCCCCCGAGGGCCACACCCGGGTCGCCCTGCGCGCCGCCCAGGTGCTCGGCCTGGAGGTCCCGGCCGACCCCGACCAGCCGTGGCCGCCCACGGCGCCGCGCGGCTCGGCGGAGGTCACCCGCGACAACATCCACTGGGCGCGCGAGCACCTGGTGCCCTGGATCGGGCGCCGGCTGCGCGGCGAATCCTCCGGGGACCACGTGGAACCCAAGCGGCCCGACCTGCTGCCCCTGTGACCTGGGGCACGGGGGCCGCCGGCGGAATCCTCCGGGGTGGGTGTGCGTTGGGAAGGGCAGAGTACGTACGTCGAACGCGCAGTGCGTACGTTGAACGTCGGGGACGTACGGAAGGAACGTACGGCCCGACCGCCCCACCTGCCCACCGTCCCAGGAGGCGCCTTGACCGGCTCCCGTCCCCCGCGTCCGCGGCTTCGTGACATGCGGCCCGAAGCCTTCGGCGCGGATCCGTCCGGCGCACGGCTGGAGCGGATCCGCCGCTCCCCGAACTTCGCCGACGGCGTCTTTCAGAACCCGGTCGGGGCCCGGACCCGGCCCTCCGGCTCCATGCTGGAATTCGCCAGGGTCTATTTCCAGAGGGAGAGCCGGATCCGGCGGGCTCCCCGTGAGAGCATCCCGGTCCACCCGACCACCCTGGCCGACCTGGCGAAGCCGCCGGCCACCGGCCTGCGGCTGACCTGGATGGGGCACTCCGGCGTGCTCGCCGAGATCGACGGCCGGCGGGTGCTGTTCGACCCGGTCTGGGGGGAGCGGTGCTCGCCCTTCCCCTTCGCCGGGCCGAAACGACTGCATCCGGTGCCGGTCCCGCTGGCCGCGCTGGGCCCGGTGGACGCCGTGGTGATCTCCCACGACCACTACGACCACCTGGACCTGCCGACGATCAAGGCTCTGGCCGGCACGGACACGGTCTTCGCCGCCCCGCTCGGGGTCGGCGCCCACCTGGAGCACTGGGGCGTGTCCGCCGACCGGATCCGCGAGCTCGACTGGAACGAGACCACCAAGATCGCCGGGCTGGCGCTCACCGCGACCCCGGCCCGCCACTTCTGCGGCCGCGGCCTGCGCAACCAGCAGCACACCCTGTGGGCCTCCTGGGTGGTCGCGGGCGACGAGCACCGCATCTACCACAGCGGGGACACCGGCTACTTCCCCGGCTTCGAGGACATCGGGGCCGAACACGGCCCGTTCGACGCCACCATGATCCAGATCGGCGCGTACAGCGAGTACTGGCCGGACATCCACATGACCCCGGAGGAAGGCGTCCGGGCCCACCTCGACCTCCAGGGCGGCACCCCGCACGGGGTCCTGCTGCCGATCCACTGGGGCACCTTCAACCTGGCCTTCCACCCCTGGGCGGAACCGGGCGAGTGGACCGCGGACGCGGCCGAGGCGGCCGGTCAGCGGGTCGCGCTCCCGCAGCCCGGCCGGCCCTTCGAGCCGGCCGGCGAGCTCCCGACGGACCGCTGGTGGCGCCCGGTGTCCCGGCAGATCGCCCGCCCCTGGCGGACCGCGACCGGGCAGGACGCCGAAGGCGCCGCGCCGAGCGGGCCCCGAGCCGGCGACCTGGACCTCGCGGGAGAGCGCTGACACGGGCCGCGCAGGCGGAGCCGGCGGCCGCTCGCCCGGGGGCCCGCGCCCGGGCGCTCGGCGCGCGGCCCCCGCGGGGCCGGTGACCACCGATCCGGCGGGGGGCCGGCCCGGCTTCCGCCGTCCCGGTACGACAGCCGGTCCCGCCCGTGGCGGGGCGGTGCGGTACGTCGTGACTCCGCCAACCGTGGCTGCGGAGGCCTCGCCCCCGCCGCGGCCCGGGAACTCCGCCACGGGGCCTTCGGCCGCCTCGCGGACCGTGGCGAGCCGGTGTCCCGGAGATGAACGCCCGAGGTGACCGGCGGTGCTTTGAGCGCAAGGCCGACGCCCATCCGGTGCCCGGGGCGATGCCCCGCACCGCAGGGGACCGCCACCGCTCCGCGCCGGGCTGCGGCCGCCCCCGGCCGGTGGGCCTGCCGCCTTTCCCCGGCGCACCCCCCGCCCCGGCCGTGGACCCGGGTCGCCGGACGGCCGGGCCCGGGGACGGCGCGAGGCACATCCGGTGTCCGTCCCGGCGAACGGCACGGACCGGCACCGGCGCGCACGTATCGGCCTGACGGCTGACCAAAGCCGTAGACGGCCTCAATCGGACACCTCGTCATGTCGTATGCGAACCCTGATATGAGAGGCTTTCAGGTGCTTTTCTGACTCTCCATCAAACAGCGAAATCCAGTCAATCTCCGTTGCCCGGCGGGATGTTGACGGTCGTTCGACTATCACGCTTAGTGATACGATCATCGCACTTGCGGTGCGGTGGATTCGGTCGTCTGAAGAGAGTCTTATGACGCAGTACATGCAGAACCCGGTGCTCTGGGCCCTCGTGGCCGCAGTTCTCGGCGCGGGTACCGTGATCGTCCGCCAGCGCAGGGGCGCGCGGTCGCTGCGCGCCGAAATCGACGAAATCAAAACGCATTACGCCGTGTTGGAAAACGGCTTCGCCGCGTCCGTCGAATCCGAGAAGGAACAGGCCCAGGACGCAACGAAATCGGTGCTGAAGTCCGCCATGCGGACACTCCAGGGCCTGGCCGCCGAGCAGCAGTCGGTCATCTCCAAACTCCAGGACAAGTACGGCGAGTCGGTAATCCTCCAGGACCTCCTGGAGATCGACCACACCAACTCCCAGTTCGGGCGGCGCGCCCAGTCCATCGCCGTGCTGTGCGACGGCTGGCTGGGCCGGCAGCGCGACGTCGCGTCCGTCTACGACGTGGTCCGCAGCGCGCAGGGCCGGATCCGCCACTACCGGCGGGTGGAGATCCTCTCCCAGGTCGACTTCGGCATCACCAGCCGGGCCGTCGAACCCCTGGCGCTGGCCCTGGCCGAGCTGCTGGACAACGCCACGAGCTACTCCAGCCCCAGCACCGTCGTCGAGATCAACATCCGTACGGTGCCCAAGGGCATCTGCATCGTCGTCGACGACGCAGGCGTCGGCATGAACGACGAGGAGCGGGCCAAGGCCGAGAAGCTCCTGTCGACCGAGCGGGTCACCGGGGTCTCCGGACTGGGCAGCCCCCCGCAGTTCGGCTTCGCGGTGATCGGCGTGCTCTGCGAGCGCTTCGGCTTCGAGGTGTCCGTGGACTCCAGCTCGCCGTACGGAGGCGTGCGCGCCGTCGTCCTGCTGCCCCACGACCTGCTCACCGCCATGCCGGAGAAGCCGGTCCCGGACGCCGTCGGTCCCGTGGCCGTCGCCCCGGCCGACCCCCGGGGGCCCGTACCCGCCGTGACCACCGCCACCACCATCGACGGACTGCCCAAGCGCACCCGCAAGCGGCCGATCGCCATCGTGCCCGGTAACGCGCCGGCCGCGCCCGCCGCCGCACGGTCCGGCCGGGACACCGCGGCGATCATGGGGGCGTTCCAGCGGGGGACGCTGTCCGGCCGCACCGCACTCCCGGACCCGGGGGACCGTGCGGGCGGCACACGTGATGCGAGCAACGAAGGACATGAGGTCTCGTGAACAACGATCTGTCATGGATGCTTGACAGCGCCCTGGAGATTCCCGGGGCGTTGCACGCGGTCCTGGTCTCCGCCGACGGACTGCTGATGGCCCGGACGAAGGACTTCGGCAAGGACAGCGCCGACACGGTGGCCGCGGCGATGAGCGGGGTCCAGTCGCTCAGCCGCACGCTCGGGTTCTTCATCGACGAGGGCCCGCTGCAATGGCGGCAGACACTGGTCGAGTTCGACGGCGGCTGGGTCTTCCTGATCTCCGCCGGCGAGGGCGCCTACCTCGGCGTCTCCGCCTCCCCGGACGTGGACATGCAGGACATCACCTTCCGGATGCAGCAGCTCGTCGGGCAGCTCGGCAAGGCCCTGATGTCACCGCCGCGCGAGAACGCGGGCGCCGGATCATGACCGGCTTCGACGAATTCGGGCCCGCCGCCGCGGATTTAGTGCGCCCGTACGTCATCACCAAGGGCCGGGGCCTGCCCGACGAGGCACAGCTCTCCCTGATCACCCTGGTCACCGCGACCGGGGACGAGCAGCAGCGGCCGACCCAGCTGTCGCCCGAGGAACAGAACCTGCTCGACCTGTGCACCGCGGGATTCCTCTCGGTGGCCGAGATCGCGGGGCACACCCGTCTGCCCATGGGCGTGGTGCGGATCCTGCTGTCCGCCCTCACCGAGCGCGGCTACCTGATCACCCGACCGCCCGTGCAGCGTGCCCCGCTCACGGACCGACACCTGCTCGAGGAGGTACTGGATGGGCTCCGCGCCAAGTTTGGATGAACGCGCGTACGTCCGCGGCGGGGCGACGCAGACCGCCGTGAAGATCCTCGTCGTCGGTCACTTCGCCGTGGGCAAGACCACCTTCATCGGTGCGATCTCGGAGATCCCTCCGCTGTCCACCGAGGAGACGATGACCCGCGCCGGCGAGTCCTTCGACGACCTCAAGGGCGTCCGCACCAAGACCACCACCACGGTGGCCATGGACTTCGGCCGGCTGACCCTCAGCGACCGCCTGGTGCTGTACCTCTTCGGCACCCCCGGCCAGCAGCGCTTCGTCCAGATGTGGGAGGACATGGCGCGCGGCGCGCTCGGCGCGCTGGTGCTGGTGGACCCCGAACGGCTGGCGGACTCCTTCGCGGTGATCGACCTGATCGAGCAGTACGGCCTGGACTACGCGATCGCCGTCAACCACTTCGACGGCTCGCAGGACCGGGAGGTGCGGGCGCTGCGCGAGGCGCTCGACCTGCTCGACGACACCCCCGTCGTCGCCTGCGACGCGCGCGACCAGGGGTCGTCCGCAGCGGCACTGATCACCCTCGTCCGCTACTTGCTGGACCGCGCTCACTAGGAAAGACATGGACACTCGACCCACCGCCCCCGTGCCCCCACCGGGCTGCCCCGCACACGAGTCCGGCGGCCGGGTACCGCTGCACGGACCGGGGTTCGCGGCCGACCCGCAGGCGTACTACGCCTACCTGCGCCACTACGGCCCCACCGCACCCGTGGAGCTCGCGCCGGGGGTGGAGGCCACCCTGGTCACCGACTACTCGGCCGCGCTCCACCTGCTCCAGGACTCCGGCACCTTCCGCAAGGACGCGCGACGCTGGCGGGACCTGAACGAGGGCCGGATCAGCCCGGACAACCCGGTCGTGCCTGTGCTGGCCTACCGGCCCAACTGCATGTTCAGCGACGGCGCCGAGCACCTGCGGCTGCGCCAGGCGGTCACCGACAGCATGGCGCGGGTGGACCAGCGCCGGCTGACCCGGATCACCGGGCGGGCCTCCGAATACCTCATCTCCCAGTTCGGTCCGCGGGGTTCGGCCGACCTGCTGGGCGACTACGCCAAGCAGCTGCCGCTGTTCGTGTTCAACGAGCTGTTCGGCTGCCCCGCCGACATCGGCGACCGCGTGCTGTTCGGCATCTCCGGCATGTTCGACGGCATCAACGCCGAGCGCGCGGTCGAGGTGCTGTTCGGGGCCGTAGGTGAACTGGTGGCGCTCAAGCGCGCACGGCCGGGCGACGACGTCGCCTCCTGGCTGATGCAGCACCAGGCCGCCCTCAACGACGAGGAGATGGTCCACCAGCTCGCGCTGCTGCTGGTGGCCGGCAACGAGCCGCTGCGCAACCTCATCGGCAACACCCTGCACCGGCTGCTGACCCACGACGCGTACGCCCACAAGGGCGGCCTGATCGACGAGGCCCTCGACGACACGCTGTGGGAGAACCCGCCGATGCAGAACCTGGCGCCCCACTACCCGGCCGCCGACACGGAGTTCGGCGGACAGGTGCTGCGTGCCGGGGAACTCGTGCTGGTCAGCTTCGCGGCCGCCAACACCGGGCCGGACCTCACGGCCGCCCGCGAGGCCGGCAGCAGCCGGGCCCACCTGGCCTGGAGCGCCGGCCCGCACGCCTGTCCGTCCAAGGAGCCCGCCCGGCAGATCAGCCTGACGGCGATCGAGAGCCTCTTCAACCGGCTCCCCGACGTCGAACTCGCCGTGCCCGAGGACAGCCTCATCTGGCGTCCCGGCCCCTTCAACCGGGGCCTGGCCACCCTGCCGGCCCGGTTCACCCCCCTCCGCAAGGGCCTCCACCCCGCCCCGCAGGGGAATCCCGGGAGCCCGGCGGCCGGCGGTCCGGCCGACCCGGCGGGCAAGCGCGAACGCGTCGGCAGGTGGAGCCAGTTCCTCAACTGGCTCACCGGCTGACGGGTCCCGCACGAGCCGGAAGCGGAACCGCCGCATGAACGTTTCGCCCTTGGGGTATTCAGCCTCGCGTTACCCGTGAAGCTGAGCAGATGAAGGAGGTGTCGTGGACCACATATCCGCCGACGCCACAGTTCTGAAGTACCCCGGCGAGCCGAGACGCGTCGACGCCCGCCCCGCGAGGCGGGTGTCGACGCGGGCCGCCCGCCCCGGGCCGGGCGGCACGGCGGCCGCCTCCCTCACCGGCCCCCCGCGGCGGGCCGACGGCACCACCCTCGGCGACCACGCGGCACGGCAGGCGCTGCGGCTGTGCGAGGCCGCGGGACTCTCCGGCGCCGACTCGGCCGAGTACGCGCGGACCCTGCTCGCCGTACTCGGGCCCGCTGCCGGCCGGTCCCTCCACCTACCGCCCCCGGAGCCCTCCTTCCTCTCCGACGACCACACGCCGGTGGAGTTCTCCCTCGCGTTCGTCCCCGGAGCCGATCCCACCCTGCGGGTGCTCCTGGAACCCGGGTTCGGCGCCGGGAGCCTCGCCGCCAACGGCCGCGCCGGGCTGGCGTCCGTCCGGGCACTGGCCCGCCGCCACGGGTTCGGCACCCGGCGCCTGGACGAGCTGGAGGACCTGTTCTTCCCGGACTCCCCGCAGGGCCCGCTCGCCCTGTGGTGCGCGCTGGAGCTGGTGCCCGGCGGGGTCCCCCGTGTCAAGGTGTACCTGAACCCCGCGGCCTCCGGCCCCGAGCACGCTGCCGCCACCGTACGGACCGCCCTGAGCCGGCTCGGCCACCGCAAGGCCTTAGACGTGCTTCCCGAGGGCGACCGCCCCCTCTTCTTCGCCCTGGACCTCGGCGACTGGGAGCGGCCCCGGGCCAAGGTCTACCTCGCCCACCACGACCTCTCGGCCAAGGAGGCGGCCCGGCTTTCCCGCGCGGACGGCGGCCCCGGCCGCAAGGCGATCAGGGACTTCTTCCGGGCAGCGGCCGGGCAGACCCGGGGTGACGCGGAGGACGGACCGGAGGCCCGGCTGTGCCGCCGCCCCGTGCAGTCCTGCCACGCGTTCACCGACACCGCCGCCGACCGGCCCAGCGGCTTCACGCTCTACGTCCCGGTCCGTGACTACGCCCGGCACGACGGCGAGGCCCTGGACCGCGCCACGGCCGTGCTCGCCCGCCACGGCATGGACCCGGCCCCGCTCGTGCGGTCGGTGGCCGCCCTCACCTCCCGGCGGCCGGAGGACGGCGTCGGGCTCATCGCCTACCTCGGGCTGGCCCACCAGCAGGACCGGCCGCCCCGGGTGACCGCGTACCTCTCCTCGGAGGCGTACGCGGTCAGGCCGCCGGCCGACGGGCCCTACAGCTCGGCCAGTTCCCGCAGGTAGGAGCCGACGTCCACCCGGACGGACGTTCCGGTGGCCAGGCCGTAGCGCTCCTCGATCCCGCTCAGGTACACCTCGATCTCCTTGCGCATGACGTCCGCGGCGGGCAGGGCCGCGTGACCGTCGACGAGCCGTGCCACCCACCGGGACTGGGCCTCCACCAGGCGGGTGATCGAGCCGGCGGGCCGGATCAGCCCCACGAAGTACAGGCCGGGCAGGCCCGGAGCCACCACGCGCCGGTACAGCTCGACCGCCTCCTCGCGTCCTGCCGTCGGGACTCCGGCGGGCAGGAAGGGGAAGGCCATGCGGAACCCGGTGCAGTAGACGATCGCGTCCGCCTCCGTGGAGGTCCCGTCCGCGAAGCGCACCAGGTTGCCGTCCAGCGAGGCGATCACGGGCTTCGGGAGCACCGCGCCGTGCCGGATCCGGCTGAGGATCTCGTCGGAGATGGTCACGGCCGAGGAGAAGACGGGGTGGTCGGGCTCGGGCAGCCCGTAGTCGGACTGCCTCCCGCGTGCCACGTACAGCGCCTGCTCGATGAACGTCCGCCGCTCGGCGAGGGACATCGCGTGGAACCACGGCGCGTCGGCGATCAGGTCCACGGACATGCCGAACAGCTGCTTGGGCACGATGTGCAGCGCCCGGCGGACGGAGAGCACGGTCCGCGCGGCGTGCCGCGACAGGTCCGTGGCGATGTCCACGCCGGAGGCCCCCATGCCCACGACGACCACGCGCCGGCCGGCGAAATCGCTGCCGTCGCGGTAGTCCACCGAGTGAAGGATCGTTCCGGCGAAGGAGTCCGCGCCCGGCGGGAGTTCGGCGGGCATCGCCGGCTCCGTGTGGTGCCCCGAGGCGACCACGACGTGCCCGAAGCGCCGCTCGGACACCCCACCCCGGGCGTCCCGGCTGGTGACCGCCCATGAGCCGTCGGCCTCCCGCCGTACGGAGAGCACCTCGGTGCCCGGCTCGACGTGCGCCAGCAACCCCGTCCGCTCCGCGAACGACCGCAGGTACGCGGCGACATCGCGGTGCCCGGGGTACAGGGGCAGGTCGTCCGGCATGGGGAAGTCCTCGTAACCGGTCAGCTGCCGGGCGCTGTTGAGGTGCAGCGACAGGTACGCCGGACCCGGCTCGCCGGCCCCCGGCTGCCGCCAGATGCCGCCGACGTCCGCCGACCGCTCCAGACAGACGAAGCCGATCCCGCGGGCCGCCAGGGCGTGCGCGGCGGCCAGGCCGGACAGCCCCGCGCCGATCACGCACACCTCCGCCGCGACGGGAACGACACCGGCTCGTGACGTGCTCAAGGACCCCTCCACCGCACTCGGTTGACCCTCGCACCGGGTGTGCCGGGAGCCAGGAGCCCACACCTTACCGATCACCCCTGCGCGCCCCGTTCCCGCGGTGCACCTTTCCGCCATGGGCGAGGGGCCCGACCCGGCGGACCCCGAACGGCCGGCCCGGGCCGAGCAGCGCCGCGCGGTGCGGCCCATCGGGGTCCTGGGGGGACGAATCGGCCGGCGGAAGGGCTCGGCTCCGCAGCGGTTCCGGCGCGCCCCGTCCGGCAGGGGCTGAGTACGCGTACTCATGCGGCACCGGTGAGGGACCGTCAGGGTGGGGTCATGACCGACGCATCACCTGCACCGCTCGCACCGCCACGGCCGCCCTGGCGGCCGTGGTCCCGGCGGAAGTCCACGGGCGCGGACGTCGCCTTCGGCATCCTCCTCCTGCTCGTCGAGGTCGCCGTGGCCGTGCTCCACGGCTTCGGCACCGGCATGGACATCTGGGCCGCACAGGGGCAGGCGGACCGGATCGAGGCGGCGGAGCTCGCGGAGCTCGGCTGGCTCTCGTACCACCTGGTCGTCGTCCTCGGCCTGGCCGGGGTCGCGGCACTGTTCCGCGCGCGCTGGTCGGTGGTGCTCCAGCTGCTGGCCGCACTGGGCGTGACCGCGCTGCTCGTGCTCGCGCAGCACGACTGGGACCGCGCCCACCCGGAACCGCCGTCGCGGCCGGGCCCCGAGTACGTGCCCTGCTACAGCGGCAGCGGCAGGTGCAGCTGACCCGGCTGTCGCCCGGGACCCGGTCGCCGGCCGGGGAGCGGGCGACCCGCAGTGCCCGGCGGGTGGCCACCCACACGGGGGGCCGGCCGGCCCCGAGGGGATGGAAGATGGGTGTCGGCCCCGATGCGCCGGGCCGGGGTGCCGGGTGAGGGTGGGGGCCTGGAGCACCCCTGGTTCGGGGCGGCCCACGTGGGACACGGGTGCTCGCGGCAGCACCTGTGAACGGAGCCGCGCCGATGACGACCCCGCCCACGTCCCTCCGTAACCCCGGACCCGGCAGCCCCGGCAGCCCGGGCCCCGGCAACCCGGGCCACGGCCGGGCGGCTCCGCCATGAGTGCCACCGCGTGGCTGGCGGTGGCGGTGTTCGGAACCGTCTACGTGCTGATCGCCACGGAGAAGGTCCACCGGGTCGCCGCCGCCCTGGGCGGCGCGGTCGTCATGCTGCTGATCGGGGCGACGAGCGCGGAGGACGCCTTCTTCTCCCACGCGGCCGGCATCGACTGGAACGTGATCTTCCTGCTCCTGGGCATGATGCTGATCGTCGCCGTCCTCAAGCGCACCGGACTGTTCGAGTTCTTCGCGATCTGGGCCGCCAAGCGGTCGCACGGACGCCCGTACCGGCTGATGGTGATGCTGATCTTCGCCACCGCGTTCCTGTCCGCGTGGCTGGACAACGTCACCACCGTGATGCTGATCGCCCCCGTGACCATCGCGGTCTGCGCCAAGCTCGGCGTCCCGGTCGTGCCGTACCTGATCGCCGAGGTGATGGCCTGCAACATCGGCGGCGCCGCGACCCTGATCGGCGACCCGCCGAACATCATGATCGGCTCCCGCGCCGGACTGTCCTTCAACGACTTCCTGCTCCACATGGCACCCATCACCACGGCACTGATCGTGGTGTTCGCGGTGCTGGCCCGCCGGCTGTTCCGCGGTGCGTTCTCCTGCGACCCCGAGCGCGCCGAGCACGTCATGGCCATGCGCGAGCGGGACGCGATCACCGATGCCCGACTGCTGGCCGTCAGCGGCATCGTCGTCGTGATCGTGATGGCCTGCTTCGTCCTGCACACGACCCTGCACCTGGAGCCGTCGGTCGTGGCGGTCTCCGGCGGCCTCGTCCTGCTCGCCGCGTCCCGGCTGGGCGCGCGCAAGGTCGCGGCCGACGTCGAGTGGGAGACGCTGGCGTTCTTCGCGGGCCTGTTCGTGATGGTCGGCGCCATGGTCCGGACGGGGATCCTCACCGACCTCGGCCAGGCGGCCGCCCGGGTGCTGGACGGCAACCTCTTCGCCGCCTCCATGGCCCTGCTGTTCGGATCGATCGTGCCGTCCGCGGTCATCGACAACATCCCCTTCGTCGCCTCGACCGGTCCGGTCGTCTCCGAGATCGTCGCCGCCTCCGGAGGGGGCGAGCAGACCCGGGTGCTGTGGTGGTCCTTCGCGCTGGGCGCGGACCTGGCCGGCAACGCCACGGTCATCGCCTCCTCCGCGAACGTCGTCGCCGTCGGCATCGCCGACCGGGCCGGACACCACATCTCCTTCTGGCAGTTCAGCCGCTACGGGCTGATCGTCACCGCCGTCACCACCGTGCTGGCCGGGGCGTACGTGTGGCTGCGCTACTTCGCACTCGCCTGACCGGCGAAAGGAGGGAAGGCCCATGACGGAATCCGACGACGGGCGGATCGCCGGCCGCGGGGCCGCGCCATGGCACGGCGGACCCCGCCCCGCCCGCGGCCGGAGCGAGGTCCGACCCGGCCGATCCCGCCGACCGCGCGGCCCCCGCCGGCTCCGCGAGCACCGTCGCGGCCGGGCCTGGCTGGCCATGACCCTGGCTCTGACCGCGGTGGTCGGCGGGGTGGTGCTGCCCCACGGGCTCCTGCTGGCGAGCGGCCTGATCACGGCCGCGCTCGCGGTGAACCTCTTCGACACCACCCGCCGGCGCCGCCTGCGCCGACGCAGGTCCCGGGCGTCACGCGCGGCCGGCCGGATCCCGGTCCTGGTCGCTCAGGTCCTCCGGGGAGCCGGGCCGGGCCGGCTCCGCGGGCGGGAGCGGCGCCGAACGGGCGACGCGGCGGCTGCCGACCCAGGCGGCCACGGGCTCGGTGTAGCGGGCCGTGAGCGGCCCGATCACCACGAGGATCAGCACGTACGCGGTGGCGAGCGGGCCCATGGCGGGCTCGATGCCGGCGGTGACGGCGAGACCGGCGATGACGATGGAGAACTCACCGCGGGCCACCAGCGTGCCACCGGCACGCCAGCGCCCCTTGACCCCGATCCCGGCCCGTTTCGCGGCCCAGTACCCGGTGGCGATCTTCGTACCCGCCGTGACCACGGCGAGCGCGAGTGCGGGCAGCAGGACGGGCGGGATGCTCGCGGGGTCGGTGTGCAGGCCGAAGAAGACGAAGAACACGGCGGCGAACAGGTCCCGCAGCGGGCTGAGCAGGGTGTGCGTGCCCTCGGCGACCTCGCCGGAGAGGGCGATGCCGACGAGGAAGGCACCGACCGCGGCGGAGACCTGGAGCTGCTGGGCGATGCCCGCGACCAGCAGGGTCAGCCCGAGGACCACGAGGAGGAGCTTCTCGGGGTCGTCGCTGGAGACGAAGCGGGAGATGTGACGGCCGTAGCGGACCGCGACGAACAGGACCGCTCCGGCGACGCCGAGGGCGATGGCCAGGGTCGCGCTGC
This sequence comes from Streptomyces sp. NPDC089799, assembly GCF_040684755.1. Classification (NCBI taxonomy): domain Bacteria; kingdom Bacillati; phylum Actinomycetota; class Actinomycetes; order Kitasatosporales; family Streptomycetaceae; genus Streptomyces; species Streptomyces sp. NPDC089799. The sequence continues at coordinate 185,616 of NZ_JBFBGR010000002.1, forward strand.
CGGCGGCGAGGCCGACGCCGGCCAGGAGGGCGGTGATGATCGGCAGATAGACCGCCATGGCGAGGTCTTCGAGGACCAGGATGGACAGGATGACCGGGGTCTCGCGGTTCCCGACCCGGCCGAGGTCGCCCATGACCTTGGCGATGACGCCGGAGGACGAGATCCAGGTGACCCCTGCCAGGACCACGGCGGCGACCGGCCCCCAGCCCATCAGGAACGCGGCCGCGGCGCCGGGTACGGCGTTCAGGGTGAAGTCGACCAGCCCGGCCGGGTACTGGGTCTTCAGGTTGGAGACCAGGTCGCTGGCCGTGTACTCCAGGCCGAGCATCAGCAGCAGGAGGATGACGCCGATCTCGGCGCCGATCGCGACGAACTCCTCACTCGCGGGCAGCGGAAGGAGTCCGCCCGTGCCGAAGGCGAGACCGGCCAGGAGGTAGAGGGGGATGGGGGAGAACTTCAGGCGTCCGGCGACCCGGCCCAGCAGACCCAGGCCGAGGATGATCGCACCGAACTCGATCAGGAAGAGGGCGGAGTGCACAGGCGGGTCACTCCCGTCCGAGTATCGCGGCGGCGGCGTCGACGCCCTCACGGGTGCCGATCACGATGAGGGTGTCCCCGCCGGCGAGCCGGAACTCCGGCCCGGGGGCCGGACGGGCCTCCGAGCGGCGCAGCACGGCCACGATCGACACGCCGGTCTCGGTCCGCATCCGCGTCTCGCCCAGCACCCGGCCGTTCCAGTACGCGTGGGCGGACAGCTCGATCCGCTCGGCCACCAGTCCCAGATCGGTGGTGTGCAGGAGGTTCGGGCTGTGGTGGGCGGGCATCAGCGCGTCGATCAGGGAGGTGGTCTCCGCTCCGGTCAGGTGCAGCGACTGGGCGCAGGCGTCGGGGTCGTCGCCCCGGTAGACGTTCACCGTCCGCGTTCCGTCCCGGTGTGCGATCACGGACAGGTGCCGGCGTTCGCGGGTGGTGAGGTCGTACCGGACCCCGATGCCGGGCAGTGGTGTCGTGCTCATCCGTGGAGCAGGCACAGCTGTCCCCCCTCGTGTTCGTTCGTACGTGGTGCCCTCGCGGCGCGCATGCGGTCCCGGGCAGGAGACGGCCGCTCGGCGGGGCCATCGTGCCACTTTCCGCAGGTCCGCAATATGGGTGCCGGCACGGATGGACAGCGGCCCTCACCGGCGTGAGGATGGGGCGGGGAAGTGGGTTCCGCTGCAGGTCACAGCACCTGGAGGCAAGGAGGCCGGGCGGCCGTGGCGGATGCCGGGGGGACCGGCCGGAAAGGCGCGTGGCCATGTCGTTGTACTGGCGGATCTTCCTCCTGAACGCAGGCGTCCTGGTCCTCGCGGTGGCCCTGCTGCTGGGCCCGGTGACCGTGTCCACGCCGGTCCTGTTCGGGGAGGCGCTCGTGCTGCTCGGGGGGCTGGCCGCGATGCTGGTCGTCAACGCGGTCCTGCTCAGGGTCGGCCTGGCCCCGCTCGCCCGGCTGAACCGGGCCATGGCCACGGCCGACCTCCTCAAACCGGGCACCCGCCCGGCCGTCACCGGGGACGGGGAAGTCGCCGCACTCACCCGGACCTTCAACGCCATGCTGGACCGGCTCGAAGCCGAGCGGGCCACCAGCAGCGGCCGGGTCCTCACCGCGCTGGAGGCCGAGCGCAAGCGCATCGCCCAAGAGCTCCACGACGAGATCGGCCAGACCCTCACGGCCGTCCTGCTCCAGCTCAAGCACGCCGCCGACCGCGCCCCCGAACCGGTCCGCACCGACCTGCACCAGGCCCAGGAGACCACCCGCGCCAGCCTGGACGAGATCCGCCGCATCGCCCGCCGCCTGCGCCCCGGCGTCCTGGAGGAACTCGGCCTGCACAGCGCACTGCGTTCCCTGGCCGGCGAGTTCACCACCCCGCGCCTCGGCGTCACCGCCCACATCACTCCCGGCCTGCCCCACCTGGACCCGGCCGCCGAACTCGTGCTCTACCGCGTCGCGCAGGAGGGACTGACCAATGCCGCCCGTCACTCGGGCGCCACCCGCGTCGAGGTCCACCTGCGCCCCCTGCCCCGCGGCGGTGTCGGGCTGCTGGTCCGCGACAACGGGCACGGCATCGGGGACGCACCCGAGGGCGCGGGCATCCGGGGCATGCGCGAGCGGGCGCTGCTCATCGGTGCCGAACTCCTCGTCGACGCCGGCCCGCACGGCGGCACCCAGGTACGACTCGACATCACCGACACCGCAAAGGCCACCCGATGACCCAGCCGCAGGCCGGGCCCGCCCGCATTCTGCTCGCCGACGACCACACCCTCGTCCGCCGCGGCGTACGCCTCATCCTCGACGCCGAACCCGACCTGACCGTGGTCGCCGAGGCCGCCGACGGAGCCGAAGCCGTCAGCCGGGCCCGCTCCCTCGACATCGACCTCGCCGTCCTCGACATCGCCATGCCCCGCCGGACCGGGCTGCAGGCCGCCCGCGAACTGACCCGCCTCCGTCCCGGCCTGCGGATCCTGATGCTCACCATGTACGACAACGAGCAGTACTTCTTCGAAGCCCTGCGCGCCGGAGCCTGCGGGTACGTCCTGAAGTCCGTCGCCGACCGCGACCTCGTCGAAGCCTGCCGGGCCGCCCTGCGCGACGAACCCTTCATCTACCCCGGCGCGGAGACCGCCCTCATCCGCACCTACCTCGACCGCGCCCGCACCGGCGGCCCGCTCCCGGAGCGCCCCATCACGGAACGGGAAGAGGAGATCCTCAAACTCGTCGCCGAGGGCCACAGCTCCAAGGAGATCGGCGACCTCCTCGTCATCAGCCCCAAGACCGTCGAGCGCCACCGCGCCAACCTGCTCCAGAAGCTCGGACTGCGCGACCGCCTCGAACTCACCCGCTACGCCATCCGCGTCGGCCTGATCGAGCCGTAGCCCTGAAAGCGTCGGTACCGGGCTCGCAGGGTCCGGCCGTGGGCCGGGCCCCCAGGGGGAGGGTCAGGCCCGGCGGGTGACCTGGGACAGGGCTTCCCTGACCTCGCGGACCACGCGGGCGGCGTCCTCGGGGTCGTTCACCACGTCCGTGCTGCTCATGTCGATCACGAGGACATCGCTGGCCGAGTAGTGCTTGTGCACCCAGTCGTCGTAGCCGGACCACAGCGTCCGGTAGTAGTCGACGAGGCTCTCGTCCTGCTCGAATCCGCGTCCCCGCAGCCCGATGCGGTGCAGCACCGTCTCGAAGTCCGCCTTGAGGTAGACCATGAGATCGGGGGCCTTGCGGTACGGCAGGCCGTCGATCTCGCGCATCATCTCGTTCAGCAGGCCGTCGTACACCTGCATCTCGAGGGAGCTGATCCGGCCCAGGTCGTGGTTGACCTTGGCGAAGTACCAGTCCTCGTATATGGACCGGTCGAGGACGTTGTCGTCCTGCTTGTACGCCTCCTTGATCGCGGCGAACCGCGTCTGCAGGAAGTACAGCTGGAGCAGGAAGGGGTAGCGCTTCGCCTGGATCTCTTCGGGGCTCGCCGTGTAGAAGAGCGGAAGGATCGGGTTGTCCTCCACGCTCTCGTAGAAGACCTGGCTGCCCAGCTCCTTGGCGAGCAGTTCGGCCACGCTGGTCTTGCCGATCCCGATCATGCCACCGACGCAGATCACTGACATACCTCACTTCTCCCCGGGGGCGTTCTGTTCGTGGGCGGCTGGTCCGGGCGCCCCGTACCACCGAGACGCACGCCGGCGGTCTCGCGATTCCCCGGGATCTTTCGTGATCGGCGTCATGCGGTCCCCATCAGGAGAGAGGACCTGACGCGGGGCACTCTCCCCGCCCGGCCGGTGTGACCGGCCGCCGGGCCGCCGCGCACGGCGACGAGCCGCAACCCCGCGGCTTGCATGAATCCTAGGCGAAGATTCACCCGCCACCTGCCCCAGTCCGCGGCCCGGGGCGGCCGCCGGTGACCGTCGGCCGGCAGCGGCGCCCGGCGGCCTCCGGGGCCTCCGGTGGTAGCCGGGCCGTTATGCTGCGTCCGGGTAAGGATCTTGTACGACTGCCGGGGGCGGCCGACCGGCCGATCGGCCGACCGGTGCCCGCGAACCGGCGGGTGCGGAGGGCGGTTCCGGCCTTGGGGGCGCGTGACCGCTGTCCCGGCCGGCCGCGGCACCGGCGGTCCCGTCACGAAGGCCCCGCCAGGAGGCCCCGTCACGGAGGCCCCGCCACGGAGATCCGTCACGGCCGGCAGCAATCCCGAGGGGCGCGACAGAAGATGCGATGGAGACTCCGCAGGAGTGACCGCGCCGTTCCGGGCCATCGAGCGGTACGCCGGGAAGCGCAGCGGATCGTCTCCGGCATGCCGCTGCCGCACCCCTTCAGCCTCGGCGGGCTGATCGACAACGTGGCCGCCGAGCGGGACCGGCAGATCCACCTCGTCCCCCTGCCCGACCAGCTGCTCGGCGGGTCGTCCCCGTGCGGCCTGTGGCTCAAACAGGAGGAGCTCCGGCTCGACCTGATCTTCTACCCGCACAGCACCAGCAAGTGGCACCAGGAGAAGATCATCCTGCACGAGCTGGCCCACCTGTGGTGCGACGACGCGGACGGCGTCACCCGGGAGGAAATGGCGGAACTCCTGGGCGACTTCCCCGCGGCCCTGATCGGACGGCTCGTCAGCCGCGGGCAGGCCGCGGCCCGCCGCCGCTACGGAACCCACACCGAAGCCCGGGCCGAGACCGTGGCCGACGTCATCCAGCAGCGCGCCTACACCCACAGCGCCCAGGAGTCCGGCGACGCCGTGCTGCTGGCCCTCTCCGATTCCCTCACCTACCCCAACCGGACCAGCCCGTGACCCACGCCCTCACCTACGTCATCGTCGCCCTGCTGATGCTTCAGGCGCTGTGGCGCGCCCCGGCCGCCCTCCGGGGCCGGACCCGGGAACGGTCCCTGTGGGGCACGCTCACCGCCATGTCCCTGGCCTGGCTGCTGCGCACCGACCCCGGACGGCAGCTGGTGGAGCGGGTCGGCGTACACGACCTCGCCACCCTGCTCAAGCACGTCCTCGTCATCGCCGCCATGACCGCGCTGCTGCGCTACGTCACGGCGATCGACGCGGCCGCCCTCCGTTCGGGCGCCCCCGCCGGCCGGCGCATCCGCGTCACTGCGGCCGCACACCGCCACATCATCGCCATCAGCGCGGTCACCTCGGCCGTCATGGCCGCCGTCTTCCTCCTCGGACTGAGACGGACCGCCGAGCCGACGGCACCCGAGTTCCTGGACCGCCACACCGGCGAACCCGCCGTGGCCCTCTACATGGGCCTCTTCTACCTCTTCTCGGGTTCGCTCATAGCCCTGTGCGCCTACCAGTGGGGCAGCAAGGCCCGGGAGGCCCGTGGCCCCGCCCTGCGAGGCGGCCTGTGGATGATGACGGCCGGCATGGTCCTCGGTGCCCTCTACGCCGCGATCCGCCTGGTCTACAGCGTGCTCGCCGGTCTCCACCCCGTCTCCGCCGGCCATGCGGCGGCGCAGGAGGCCTTCACCGAGGTCGTCCTCGACTGCTGCTTCCTCCTCTGGGGGACCGGCGTGGTCCTGCCCGTGACGCAGGCGGCGGGCAACCGCTACCGCACCCTCCGCAAGACCGTGAAGCTCCACCGGATGTGGCGCGACCTGGCGCTGGCCGCCCCGGACCTGGTCGCCGTACCGCCCAGCCGCCTCCTTCCCGGCAGCCGTGCCGCCGTACCCCTGAACACGGCTCGCGACGTCCTCTCCCGGACGATGACCCCCGAGTTCCGCCTGGGCCGCTACATCACGGAGATCAGGGACGCGATCCTGGAGCTGCGCCGCCGCGCCCCCGAGGGCCTTTACGCGCGGGCCCTGGCAATGGCCGGCCGCGAGGGCGGACCGGGGCGGGAGGAGCAGGAGGGGCAGCAGGGGCGGCTGGATGCGGGGGAAGGGCGGGAGGGGCGGGACGTGCACGGCACGGAGGCCCGCGCGCAGGCGCTGTGGATCCGGGCCGCGCTGACCGCCGCGGGCGGCCCCGCCGGCCCGCCCGCCGAATTCCCGGCGGGCAGGGGCCAGAGCCTGGCGGACGAGGGCGCCTGGCTGCTGCGCATCGCCGCCGCGTACGCCGAGGTCACCCACTACGAGGTGGTCACCCTGCTCGCGGAGGAGAGCCAACCGGCCTGACGGGCGGGGGAGCCGGCTGCCGGTCCGGCCGCGGCGGGCGGTGTGCGCCGCCGCTCACCCTCCGGCCGGAAGCCGTGCCCGGTCGAGCCCGGACCTGTCACCGGTCCCGCCCGGACCCTGTACCGGTCTTGCGAAGCCGGGTCGCCGGTCCCGTCCGGACCCCGTACCGGTCCTGCGAAGCCGGGTCGCCGGTCCCGCCCGGACCCCGTACCGGTCTCGCGAAGCCGGGTCGCCGGTCCGGTTCGGATCCTGTGCCGGTCTCGCGAAGCCCGGTCACCGGTCCCGTTCGGGCCGTGTGCCGTTCTCCTGCCCCGTGGGCAGGCCGGACTGGATCCTGGCCACCGTCTCGTTGATGAAGTCGAGCAGTTGGGGGGTCAGCCGCCCGCCGTCCCCGCGCGCCGCCATGCCGGTGAAGCCGCTCGTCAGCAGCCGGGCCGCGCTGACGATCCGGTCGACTTCCTCGTCCTCGCCGGAGAGGAACAGCGGGGGCGCGTCCAGGGCCAGGGTCAGGGCCTCGAACTCCTCCTCCGAAGCGCCGGTCCGCGCCCCCGAGCGGAGCTCGGCGACCAGCCCGGCCGTCAGCACCGGGCGCCCGATCCGTGTGTTCCCGCGCAGGGCCAGGGCCGCGTCCGAGGTGTCACGGCCCGGGTCGCTCCGTTCGATGAGGAAGGCGATCCGCTCGGCGATGCCCATCGCGGTGCCGGCCGGCCGCCCGCCCTCGGGCGGGGTCGGGGTCGGGGCCGGCTCGGACCGGGGGGCGCCCGGTTCGGCCACCGCGTGCCCGAACGACCGCTCCTGGGCGGCGAGGAGTGCCGCGACGGTGACCCCGTACACCTCGGCCAGCCCGGGTACGTACGCATCGGCCAGCCGCCGCTTGCCGCTCTCCGCCTTGCGCACGGCGCTCTCGCTCCTGGTGCCCAGCGCCTTCGCGGCCTCCTTCTGGGAGAGCCCGGCATCGCAGCGCACGTCGCCCAGGTCCCGCAGGCCGTCGCGGGGGAACAACTCGTCCAGGTCCACGCCGAGTTCCCGGGCGATCGCCGGGAGCTTCTCCGGCCCGGGCCGGGAACGCGCCGCCTCCCAGTTGGCGGCGGCCGCTTCCGAGACCCCCAGCCGTGCCGCCAGCTCCGCCTGGGTGAGGTCCGCGATCCTCCTGGCCCGACGTACGAGACCTCCGTCGAAGCGGCGGTGCGACATGGGGGCATCTCCTGTGCTGGCGGACGATGAACTTAGGGTCACCCTGAATCGAGCGACTTGAAGGGTCGCCGAATTAAGGATAACTTCAGTCCAGCGACCGCGGGGTCGGCTCCCCGAGCCCGTCGGCCGGGGTCGCGGGGTCTCCACGTTCATCGCGGGCCCGTCTCGTTCCACAGCGGTCGAACGGCGCCGGTCCGCGCCGCCGCGGTGCCTGCCCGGGAAGCCGCCCCGCGAGGGGAGGGCGGCTCCCCGGGCATCGCCCTGTGTTCGGCCGGCGATCGCCGGCCGCCGGTCACCAACCGCCGGTCACCGACCGCAGATCGCCGACCGCCGGTCACCCACGCGCCGTGATCGGCGAAGATGAGGGGGTCACCGCGAAGATGAGGACGGACGATCCCGTCCCCCCACCCGTGAGGAGCAGCCGCGCCGATGCCCGCTTCCGGTCCCGGCCCCAAGCCGCCGACGATCGCCGACGTCGCCCAAGCCGCCGGCGTGTCGCGCACGACCGTCTCGCACGCCCTCAACGGACTGGGCAAGGTCGACCCCCGGACGCGCGAGCGCATCAAGCAGGTGGCGGCCGAACTCGGTTACCGGCCCAACCTGCGCGCGCAGCGGCTGCGGCGCGGCCAGGCCAAGGCCATCGCGCTGGCCTCCTCCATGCCCTTCGCGGTGGCCGGAGGCGCGTCCCGGCTCGGGTTCTACATGGAGATCGCCGCCGCTGCCGCCGAGAGCGCCCTGCTCCACGAATACGCCCTCGTGCTCGTCCCGCCCGTGAAGTCCGGTTCGGGGCTGCACTCCGTGGACATCGACGGGGCGATCGTCGTCGAACCGGACGTGGCCGACGCGGCAGCGGCCGACCTCAGGGAGCGCGGACTGCCCTACGTGGCCCTCGGCCGGCCCGTCTCGCCCGACGAGGAAGCCCCGTACGTCGACCTGCGGGGCGGACCCGTCGCCGAACTCCTCCTGCGCCACCTGCTCGAACAGGGCGCGCGGCGACCCGCGCTGATCATCGGATCCGGCGCACGGCACTCGTCGGTCGACGCGCGCGCCGCCTACGAACGCCTCGCCGCGGAGCACGGCTGGGAGCCGGTCGTGGCCACGGCCCCCGAGGCAGGGGGCGAACAGGCCGGGTACGAGTGCTGCGCCGCCCTGCTCGCCGCACACCCCGGTGTCGACGCCGTGTGCGCCCTGGTGGACACGTTCGCGGTGGGCGCCGTGGCCGCGATCCGGGACAGCGGGCGGACGGTACCGGACGACGTGCTGGTCGCCACCCGCTACGACGGGCTGCGGGCCCGGACCTGCGAGCCGCCGCTCACCGCCGTCGACCTCCACCTCGACCGGGCGGCCGCCGACGCGGTGGAGCTGCTGCTGGGACGGCTGCGCGGGGACGTGGACACGGCGGCGGTGGCCACGCCGCCCGAACCGAGGCTGGTCGTGCGCGCCTCCTCGGTGCGGGTCACATCCCCAGGATGAGTCCCAGCCCGGAGACCAGCGCGAAGCCGAGCACGAACAGCCGCATCCGGCGCGCGTCGATCCGGTGGTGCACCAGACGGCTGGCCCAGGCGCCGGCGGCGATGGCCGGCACCAGCAGGGCGGCCCACCCCAGGTCCTCCGCCCGGCCCTCGCCCGTCGCGAACAGCAGCCCCAGCGAGGCGATTTCGCCGATGAGGAAGCAGACGGCCACGGTCGCGCGCAGTTCGGCGGGCGGCCGGTGCTGGTACACCAGGGCGAGCGGCGGGCCGCCGACGCCGGTCGCGGTCTCCGTCAGTCCGGTGACCGCGCCCGCTCCGAGATAGGCGGCCCGTCCGGGGGCGAACGCCGGCGCGGCCAGGCTCACGACCGCCGCGAGGACGGTGGCGGCGCCGGTGAACAGGCCGATCGCACGGTCGGGGATCAGCAGGAGCAGTGCCAGGCCGCCGGGGGTGGCCGCGAGCCGCGCGCCGGTGATCCAGGAGGCTCCCCGCAGGTCGAGCGAGGCGCGTTCGCGCCAGGCCACGTACACGTTGAGGGGGATCATCGAGGCGAGCACGAACACCGGGAGCAGGCCGGGATCGAGGATCCCGGCCACGGGGGCGACGATCAGCGCGAAGCCGAGCCCACTGCTGCCCTGGACGAACGCGGCGGCGGTGACCGTGACGGCGAGCACGGCCAGGGTCTCGGTGGTCATCGCGCCGCGCTCCGCTCACGCGCCGCGGTGGAGGTGGGGTGCACGCGGGTGACCCCCGCCCTGGCCACGGTGGCGCGGGCCAGGCCGGCCGCCCGCCGGACCAGCGCCGGGCCGTCCCAGTCCGTGGGGAGGCCCCGCCACAGGCGGAGCCGGCCGGCGGTGAACACGGCGGTGATCTGGTCGCGGTTGCCGCGCCGTACCAGCTCCCACGGCAGGTCCCAGGAGAGCGCGAGTTCCGGGCCGGACACGTCGACCAGGAGGAAATCGGCGGCCAGGCCCTCGGCGACGGCTCCGGTCAGGGTGCCGAGCCCGAGGGCCTCGGCGCCGCCCCGGGTGGCGCGGCCCAGCCAGGTCCACCCGGCGCCGCAGGAGGAGTCGCCGCTGGCCAGGCCGTACGCGAGCCGCTGGGCGAACTCGGCGGCGTCGGCGAGCCGGAAGCCGTCGCCGCGGGTGCCGTCGGTGCCGAGTCCGAAGCGGATGCCGCGCTCGGCCATGGTGGCGGCGGGGGCGACGGCGTTGCCCTTCCAGGCGCTGGCGACGGGGTTGTAGCCGACCGCGGTCCCGGTGTCGGCGAGCAGGGTGAGCTCGCGGGGGGTGAGCAGGGTGGCGTGGGCGGCGACCAGCTGGGGGCCGAGGGCGCCGACGTGGTGCAGGTATTCGAGCGGGCGCAGGCCGTGCCGCAGCAGGGAGCGTTCGACTCCGGCCAGGTGTTCGTTGACGTGGATCTGTACGGTGGCCCCGGCCTCGGCCGCGAGCCGGGCGGTGTGCGCCAGGGTGTGGGCGGTGGCCGATTCGGGCGTCGGGACGGCGAGGGAGGGATGGACGAGCGGGTCGCCCTCGTACCGGGCGAGGTGCTGCTCCGCGGCGGTGAGGGCGGCGGGCCCCTCGTCCTCGTTCCCGGCGTCGGCGCAGACCCGGCCGAGGACGCAGCGGATCCCGGCGTCGCGGGCGGCGGAGGCGACGAGGTCGACGTCCACGTGCGCGCGGGTGCCGGCGTCGGCCACGGTGGTGAACCCTCCCCGCAGGGATTCGAGCGCCGCCAACTTGGCGGCGACGTAGGCCGATTCCTCGTCCAGCGCGCCCTCCAGCGGCTCCCACACCCGGCGGAAGATCTCCGACGGCTCGCCGAAGGCGAGCGCGGCGCCGAAGCTCTGCGTCAGGTGGTGGTGGGTGTCGACGAAGCCGGGCATCAGGAGGTGGCCGGGGAGCCGTACCGCGTCGAGGCCGGGATGGGCGCGGGCGATGGCCTCGGCGGGGCCCACGGAGCCGAACGTGCCGTCGGAGACGACCACGGCGTACCCGTCGGCGGGTCCTTCGGGCAGCAGGACGGCGTCCGGGACGAGGAGGATCGGGCCGGGGCCGGTCAGGCGGCCGGGACCGCTCACGGGGTCGGGGCCGGTCATGGGATCGGAGCCGCCGGCGGGGCCGGGGCCGGTCACGGGGGCGGGACCGGTCACGAGGTCGGGGGTGAGCTGGTTCATCGGCTGCTTTCCGTCCGGGGGCCGGCCGCGAAGCGGGCGGCGATCCCCGGCCTGACGTGGTGGAAGAGGATGTTGAGCACCGCCGCGACGAACGCGCCCACGGCGACGCCGCTTTCGAGGAGGATGCGGAGGTTCGGCGAGAAGCCGGCGTACACGCCGGGGATGAGGATGGGCAGCAGGCCGAGCGCCAGGGCGACGGCGCTGATGAACGTGTTGGTGTGCTTGTCGAGGTCCGACCGGCCGAGCATCTGCACCCCGAGCACCGTGATCACGGCGAAGACGACCATGGCGGTGCCTCCGATGACCGCGGACGGGATCACGCTGATCGCACGGGCCACGGGGGCGAGGAAGCCGATGACGATGAGGACGACTCCGGCCGCGGCGGTGACGAACCGGCTGCGGACGCCGGTGACGCGGACGATCCCGATGTTCTCGCCGCTCGTCACCATCAGCGGCAGTCCGAAGAAGCCGCCTGCGAGGGAGGTGAGCGCATCGCCCCGGATGGTCTTGGGGACGTCGGTGCGCTGGTCGATCGTCTTGCCCACGGCCTGGGCGTTGATGACGGTCTGGCCGGTGGCCTCGGCCATGGAGGCGAGGCTGTAGAGCATCAGCGGTACGGCGGCGAGGAGGTTGAACTGGGGGGAGCCGAAGGGCATCGGCTGGGGCACGTTCAGCAGGCCGCCCTCGGTGATGCCGGCCGTGTGGATGCTGCCGAGGACCGCCGCCAGGGCGGTGCCCGCGAGCAGTCCGAGCATGACGGCGAGCTGCCGCAGGACACCCGTGAAGAGCAGGTAGAAGACCACCGTGAAGCCGATGGTGGCCATGCCGAGCATGAGGTTCGTCGGGTCGGCGAAGCCCGGCTGGCCCGGGCGCCCGGTGACGAGGACGGCCCCGACCTTCACCAGGTTGACGCCGACGATGACGATCATCGTTCCGATGACGAGGGACGGGAAGAAGGCGAGCAGCCGCGAGAAGACCGGCAGGACGACGAAGTAGAAGGCGGCGGTGAGGATCACCGCTCCGGTGGCCGTGCGCAGCCCGTGCTGCTCGGCGATGGCGATGAAGAGGATGAGCGGGGCGCCGCCCGGGAGCATCACGAAGGGGAGACGGGGGCCGAACTTCCAGGGCCCGAGCGACTGGATGAGGGACCCGATGCCGGACAGTACGAAGGCCGCGGAGAGCAGCTTGACCGTCAGGGCGGGGTCGAGGCGGAGGGTGGCGCTCATCAGGAAGATCGCCGAGATGGGGGTGGCGGCCATGACGAGGACGTGCTGGATGCCGAAGAGGAGGATCCGGCCGCGCGGCCGGGACTCGTCGACGGGGTGGGTGGGTTCGTCCGCCGGTGCGGGGTCGGTCGGCTCGGTACCGGCAAGGGTCTGACGCTGAGTGAACACGCGGAAGCTCCGTTCGGCGTAGGCACCTTCGTGTTTCGGCCACGATCAGGCTCTGGACGGGGAGCCAAATCGATTTGGCCAAATCGATTTGGCCGTCAGTATGTGAGGGCTGGTGATCAGCGTCAAGGGGCTGAGCGCGACCTTCTGCCGTGCTGCTCTGCCGGGGTGGCCGGATCTGGCCGAAAATCGGGCTGTGGGCGGGCTGTTGGCGCGCCGGAGTGGTGACGCGCCGCCAACACCGCTGCAGCTGCGAACCTGCTGGTCAAGGCTCCGCGGATGCGGGAAGCGGGGCGGGCCGCGATCCTGGGAGCGAACTCCGACCCGGCACCAAAGAGGACAGAGATGTCTGTGCTGGACAAGCTCAAGCAGATGCTGAAGGGCCACGAGGAACAGGCGAGCCAGGGCATCGACAAGGCCGGCGACTTCGTGGACGGGAAGACCCAGGGCAAGTACAGCAGCCAGGTCGACACGGCCCAGGACCAGCTCAAGCGGCAGCTGGGAACCGAGCCGGGGCAGGAGCGTCCGCCGGAGCGGTGACGCGCCCGCGTTGCGCCGCGGTGGCGCGCTCGTGTCCCGATGCGGTGACGCACCGACGTCGTGACCGCGGCGGACCGCGGTCGTCCCGCTCGTGCCCGCGGCGATGTGGCCGCGGGCACGAGCGGCTCCGGGGACCCGCTCAGCGCCAGGCCGGGTGGCCCTCCGAGGACCCCTCGGCGGTGAGGGCGCGGGCGTCCGCGCCGTCGGCGCGCACCGCCCAGACCACCGGCTTCTCGTAGGGACCGCGAACGAAGGCCAGCCACTGGCCGTCCGGCGACCAGGCCGGGTCCATCTCGTGCTCGCGGGTCGCCACCAGCGGCCGGTCGCCCGTGCCGTCGGCGCCGACCAGGCGGATGTCGCCCTGGCTCCCCTGGCCGTCCAGGCCCTGGCCGTAGGTGCCGGCGGTGTAGGCGAACGTACGGCCGTCCGGTGACCACACCGCGTCGAGGGCGGGGTACGGCAGCCGGGTGACCTGCTGCGGTGTGCCCGGTCGGGACGGATCCACCAGGTGGATCTGGAAGTTGCCGTCCCCGAGGTCCACCGAGACGGCGATCCTCGTGCCGTCGGGGGACCACGCGGGGTCCTCGACCTGGCGGGTCCCGGTGGTCAGCTGCACCGACTTGGTGCCGTCGACCTCCACCCGGAACAGCTGCTGGGTGCCGTTCCCCGCCTTGCGCAGCACGGCGAGCCGCTTGCCGTCGGGGGACCAGGCCACGCGCCCGGCCGCGCCGGACGTGAAGTTCACCTCCCGCGCCTTCGTGCCGTTGGCATCGGCGATCCACACGGACGAGCCGTCCTTGCCGCTGCGGGTGAACGCGAAAGAGCGCCGGTCCGGGGACCACTGGGGGAGCATGTCGCAGGTGCTCCCGCTGATCAGCGTGATCGGAACCGCGTCCGCCGGGCTGCGCAGAGCTATGTCCCCCTTGCAGTCCTGCGGCCAGCCGGGGCCGGTGTCCTGCCGGATCAGCATCGGCTGGGTGGGGAAGGGCGCCGGGCCGGCGCTGCCGCTCGCCTTGCCGTTCTTGCCGTCCTTGCCGTCGGGGGTACCGATCTGCCACAGCGCGATGCCGATGGCCGCCACCGCCGCGAGTGCCACCGCACCCACTACCAGGGCGCGGCGCGAGCGGCGGCGGGCGCGCTCATCCGCCGGCCCGGGGCTCTCGGCGGTCCCGGGGAGCGGCGTACCGGGGAGGGGCAGGGTCGGCAGTGGGGTGCCCGGGTGGGGCATGGTCGGCAGGGGAGTGCCCGGCGTGGGCGGTGAGGTCACGGTGGGCGTGCCCGAGGAGCCCTCGGCCCCCGGCCGGACGGGGACGGGGAGCACGGGCGTGGCCGACGGGCCTGGGGTGTCCGCCGTCGCGGCACCGGATCCGGGTGTGCGGTGGCCGGGGGCGTCTTGGCCCGGTGTGTCGTGGCCGGGAGTGTCGTGGCCGGGCACGGGGTGGGCCGGCGCGGCGGCGGACCCGGACACCGGCAACGGCGAAGGGGCGGGCGTGGACGCCCGGCCGGCTTCGGTCACCTGCGCCGACCCGGAGCCGGCCCCCGGGACCGAACCGACCGGCGGCGTCGGGGCAAGGCCGGCCGCCGCCGGGGTCGATCCCGCCACTGGGGCCGATCCCGCCACTGGGGCAGATCCACCCACTGGGACCGATCCACCCACTGGGGCTGGTCCCGACACCGGGGCCGGTCCCGCCACGGGAGCGGCTTCCGCCGCCGGGGCCGGTTCGGCCACCGGGCCGCCGGGAGCCGCGGACCGGGCCGGGTCGACCGCGGTGATGGGGGTGGTGCCGCCCTCGGAAGCACCGGCGGCGGCCGCCGCGGGGTCCCCGCCGGCCTCCGGCTCCGCCTCCGGACCGACCGTCAGACCGATGGCCGGACCGGCCCCGGCCCCGGGCGCCGCGCCCGCCGCCGGACCGGCCGACGTGGCCGGGGCGAGCCCCGGTACGAGGCCGTGCCGCGGCAGCAGCTCCGTCGCCGCGTCCGGCAGCCAGCCGTCACCCTCCGGGTGGCGGACCGTCAGCCTGCGCAGGAAGTCACCGGGGCCGGGACGGCCCGCCGGGTCCTTGGACAGGCACTCGGTGACGAGCGCGCGCAGTTCGCCCGGGACCGCGGACAGGTCCGCCGCCTCGTAGACCACCTTGAAGTGCCGTGCTGCCGAAGGCCCGTCCCCGAAGGGCGAACCGCCCGCCGCCTGGACGAGCACCACCCCGAGGGCGAACATGTCCACCGCGGGCGTGATCGTGCCCCCGGTGAGCTGCTCGGGGGCGAGGAAGCCCGGGGTGCCCACCTGGTAGCCGGTCTGCGTGAGCGCCGTACCGTCCAGCGCCCGCGCGATGCCGAAGTCGATGACCCTCGGCCCGTCCTCCGCGATGATGATGTTCGCGGGTTTGAAGTCGCGGTGGATCACGCCGGCCCGGTGGATGGCCTCCAGCGCCTCCGCGAGACCCGCGGCCAGCACCGTCAGCGTGTCCACCGGCAGGGCCCGGACCCGGGCCAGCACGGTGGCCAGCGTCGGTCCGGGCACGTAGGCCGTCACCAGCCAGGCCGGATCCGCGTCGGGGTCGGCGTCGACGACCGGGGCGGTGTGGAAGCCGCCGACCAGCCGGGCCGCGGCCACCTCGTCGGCGAAACGGCGCCGGAAGCCCGGTTCGGTGCTCAGCTCGGGGCGTACGACCTTCACCGCCACGGCCCGCCCGGACGGCGACCGGCCCAGGTACACCACGCCCATGCCGCCCTGGCCGAGCCGGTGCGTCAGGTGGTAGCGGCCGTTGCCCACCGAGGCGGGATCCCCCGGTTCCAGCGGCTTCATGTACGTGCACCCCCCGTTCAACAGCACCGACAGCGGGTGCGGGCACCCCCTGCCGGTCGCGCCGCCCGGCAGTGTAGCCCGCCGGACCGCGGTGCATCAGTACCGTGTCAGAGGCCGGGAGCCATGTCGTACGTGACCCACATCGTGCGGGTGGCCACCTGGTCGTACTTCGCCCGCGCCCGGTGGTTGTCGTCGGCGGTGATCCAGCGCACCACGCTCCAGCCGCGCTCGGCCGCGATCCCGCGCAGGGCGGCGAGCAGCAGGTCGGCGGCGCCCGAACCGCGGCGGTCGGGGGCCACGAACAGGTCGTCGAGGAAACAGCCGACCGTCGCCGACAGCGGGCGTGCGAACGGCCGGTAGTGCGCCAGCCCGACGAGCCGCCCGTCCGCGTCCTCGGCGACCAGGGCGCCGACCTCGTGACCGGGGTCCAGCACCCACGACCAGACCAGCGCGGCCGCCTCCTCGCTCTGCTCCACGGCGTAGAAGTCGGCGTAACCGCGGTAGAGGGCGCGCCACTGCGCGAAGTCCTCGGGGCGTGCGGCACGGACCTGGATCTGGGACATGGGTCGTCTACTCCGACTCGAAGGAAGGGCGAAGGGTGCCCGCCGGGATGCGGCCCGTACGGGATGGAACGGCCGCACCGGAAGCCGATCATCCGGGAACGCGACGGGTCCGGGCAGTGGCCGGGGTGTCGAAAAGGGGGGCGTCCGGGACACCGCGATGGACAGGTGCGCGCCGGGCGCCGGGAGGCCGGTCCGGCGCCCCGGAGCGTGCGCTCCCGGCGCAATCGGGCGGCCGTACGAGCGCTCCTTCGGGAGCGGGAAGCACCCCGGTGAAGTTCCCCGACTGACCGTCGGGGGCGGGATCGTGCGGTCTAGCGTGGGTACTCGGTGATCAACACCGGGTCCCGGGCAGCTCCGGGGATCCGGCCCCACGTACCGAGGACCACGATGTCCGGAACCCGAGCCACCGCACGCCACACCCCGTCGAGGCACGCCGCCACCGGATCCGGGCGGCAGATACGGCCCCAGCTGCTCCGTGCCGCTGTCCTGCCCACCCTGGCCGCCGGACTCAGCGGTGCCGCCGCGGTGATCTTCACCCTGCAACTGGGCGGCGGTTCCGGCCACCGGGACGCCCGGCTGTGGCCGGTGCTGGCCGGCTGCGGGCTGCTGGTGGCCGGCGCGCTCGCGGCCGCGCTGCTCGGGGCCCAGCGCGCGGCCAGGACCGTACGCGACCGCTGCGAGGTGCTGCGCCGGTCCAGTACGCGCGGCCGCCAGGAGCTCCGCACCACGGCCGAACGGCTGGAACGCGGCGAGGCCCCGGCCCGGCCGGTACGGACCGGCGCCGCGCAGGCCGCGACGACCGGGAAGGCGCCCGCGGGCGCCGACGAATTCTGGCTGCTGGCACAGGAGTTGCGCGGCGCCCGGGACCACGCGCAGGCCGTGCTGCTGCGGCTGGCCGGACCGGAGAACCGAACGGACAGCGAGCAGAAGGTGGAGGTCTTCGTCAACCTCGCCCGGCGGCTCCAGTCGCTGGTGCACCGGGAGATCTCGCTGCTCGACGGCCTGGAGGACACCGTCGAGGACCCCGACCTGCTCAAGGAGCTGTTCCACGTCGACCACCTGGCCACCCGGATCCGGCGGCACGCCGAGAACCTGGCGGTGCTCGGCGGGGCCGCCTCCCGGCGCCAGTGGACCCGGCCGATCGACCTGAGCGAGGTGCTCCGCTCGGCGGTCGCGGAGGTGGAGCAGTACACCCGGGTGAAGGTGGTGCCCCCGGCGGGCGGCACCGTACGCGGCCACGCCGTCGCGGACGTGGTGCACCTGCTGGCCGAACTCGTCGAGAACGCGACGGTGTTCTCCGCGCCGGACACGGACGTGGTGCTGCGCGCGGAACGGGTCACGTCGGGCATCGCGGTCGAGGTGGAGGATCGGGGGCTCGGCATGCCGCCGGAGGAGCAGCACCGGATGAACGAGCTGCTCGGCGACCCCGACCAGATCAGCGTCCGCCACCTGCTCGCGGACGGCCGGATCGGGCTGTTCGTGGTCTCCTCCCTGGCCCGGCGGCACGGCATCGCGGTCGAGCTGAAGTCCAACATCTACGGCGGGGTGCTGGCGGTCCTGGTGCTGCCCCGGGAACTGCTGGGCGCGGAGTCCGCCGACACCGCGGCGGACGGCTCCCGCCTGACCCGCGACCCGCTGCCCCCGCTGGAGCCCGTACGGCTCTCGGGGCCGCGCCCCGCAGGCATCCCCCGGGACCACACCCGGGCGACACCCCCACCGGCCCCGCCGATGGCATCGCCGGAGCCGATGGCACCTGCGGCTCCCGTGGCTCCTGCAGCCCCTGCCATGCCGGTGGCTCCTGGGGTATCCGTGGCTCCTGCGGTGCCCGTGGCTCGTGCGGATGTCGTGACTCCGCCGGAGCCGGTGGCTCCTGTGGCTGCGACGGGCACCCGCGCCCCCGCCGTACCGGCAGCCGTGCCGGCGCCCAGGCCCACACATGAACGGCTCCCGGAGGACCGGCCCGGGGACCCCGCATCCGGATCCCCCTCCCGCACCGCGATCGACCCCCTGACGGACGCGCTGACGGACGCCCTGACGCACGACACGCCCGTCACCATCCGCTCCACCACCGGAGGCTGCCCCGGGGATGCCCGTTCTGCCGGCCGGTCCCCGACTGCCCGTTCGGCCAACGCCGCGCCCGCAGCGGCATGGTCGGCGGACACGTGGCCTGCGGATGCTCCTTCCGATAGCCCACGGTCTGCGCACGGCCGGTCGGCCGCTGCCCGGTCCGCCGACGCCTGGCCGGCAGACGTCCGGGCAGCGGACGACCGGCCCGCCGGTGGCCGGGGCCTCGGCGTCCGGACCGGTGGCGGGCAGTACGAGGACGGTCGGACAGCCGGGGAGCGGGCGGCCGAGACACCTCAGCCAGAGGCACCCCGGGCAGAGGCACCTGCCGCCGAGGGCCGGTCGCCCGGCGACCCGCCGAACCCGGTCGCGGCCGCGTCCGCGTCCACCGAGGAGCGGGGGACAGAGGGCGGGCCGGGGCCGGGACAGGTGGCGGGGCCGCCGGACGGCGGGCGGCCCCCGCTGCCCCGGCGGCGGGCCCAGGCGCACCTCGCCCCGCAGCTCCGCGACGCGCCACCGCCCCGGGCGGCGTACGCCGCCCCGTCGGCCGAGGTGCCCGTCCACGACCCGAACCTGATGGCCGCGTTCCGGCGCGGCTTCGGACGCGCCCAGTCCGAGAACCCTTGACCCGACCCCCTGACCCGACCCGCATGACCCACCCCCGATCGAGGAGCGCACCCCATGGCCGGCGAAGCGACGACCACCACGGGCCGAATGTCCGACCTGGACTGGCTGCTGAGCGGGCTCGTGCAACGGGTGCCGTACACGCGCAGCGCAGTGCTGCTCACCGCGGACGGCCTCGTCACCTGCGTGCACGGCCTGGACGCCGACAGCGCCGACCACATGGCCGCCCTGGCCTCCGGCCTCTACTCGCTGGGCCGCAGCGCCGGCGCCCGGTTCGCCGACGGCGCCGAGGTCCGGCAGGTCGTGGTCGAGCTCGACTCCGCCCTGGTGTTCGTCTCGGCCGCCGGAGCCGGCACCTGCCTGGCGGTGCTCGCCGACCGCGAGGCCGACGCCGGCGTACTCGGCTACGAGATGGCCATGCTGGTCAAGAGCGTGCGCCCCTACCTGGCGGCCGCTCCCCGACGCCCGGCCCCGGCCCCCGTCGGCACCTCCGCCACGTCGGCGACGTCCGTCACGTCCGCGACCGTACCCGCTCCGACCACACCCGACCGGTCCGGCCGATGAGGGCGTACGCACCCGGCGCCGCCCGCCGCGACACTCCGTGGCTCGACGACACGGCGGGCCGGGTCATGCGCCCGTACACGGCCTGCGGCGGCCGCACCCGTCCGGCCGTGGCGCTCGACCTGCTCTCCGTGGTCACCGCGACCGGCGTACGGCCGCGGCCGCCGCTCGGCCCCGAGCACACCCTCGCACTGCGCTTCTGCGCGGGAGCCGGGGCGGCCTCGGTCTCGGTCGCGGAGGTGGCGGCCCAGCTGCGCCTGCCCGCGGTGATCGCCAAGGTCCTGCTGTCCGATCTGGTGCAGGCCGGCGCGGTGACGGCGCAGGCGCCGCAGTTCCTGAACAGTCCGGCCGACGACCAGTCCCTCCTGCGGGCGGTGCTCGATGGTCTGCGCAGAAGGCTGTGAGGACCGCACCGGCCTCCCGGCGACCCTGAAGATCCTGGTCGCGGGCGGGTTCGGGGCGGGCAAGACCACCTTCGTCGGCGCGGTCAGCGAGATCGAGCCGCTGTCCACGGAGGAACTGCTCAGCGACCTCGGCGCGCACACCGACTTCCTCGACGGGGTCGAGACGAAAGCCACGACCACGGTGGCGCTGGACTTCGGCAGGATCACCCTCGACACCCGGCCGCCGCACGTCCTGTACCTGTTCGGCACGCCAGGCCAGGAGCGCTTCTGGTTCCTGTGGGAAGAGCTGTGCGCGGGCGCGCTCGGCGCGGTCGTGCTCGCCGACACCCGGCGCCTGGCCGACTGCTTCCCGGCGGTCGACTTCTTCGAGCGGCACGGCATCGCCTTCGTCGTCGCCGTGAACGAGTTCGAGGGCGGCCACCGCTACACCTCCGAGGAGGTACGCGAAGCGGTCGGCCTCGCACCCGGCGTGCCGGTCGTACGCTGCGACGCCCGGCTCGCCGTCTCCGGCACGGGGGCCCTGGCGGCCCTCGTCGGCCATCTGCTGTCCGACGTCCAGGGGGAACAGGGCATATGACGTATTACGAGTCGACCGGACACCTGCTGCTCACCCCGGTGGACCGGGACGCCGGGACACGGGTCCCGCGGCTGCGAGAACTGGGGCTGGGGGAGCGGGTGGACCCGGAACTCGACGCGTTCGCGCGGCGGATCGCGGACGCCGTCGGGGCCCCGCACGCCGGGGTCAACTTCCTCGGCGAGGACCGCCAGTTCTTCGCCGGCCTGCACCACGGCGGCGGCCCGGACGGCCCGGGGACGCCCGCGGCGCGCGGGTACCCGGCCCGGGTGCTGGCGCGGGACCACGGCTACTGCCCGTACGTGGTCGTGCGGCGGCGCGCGCTGGTCCTGGAGGACGTACGGGACTTCGCGCGGTTCGCGGGGAACGCGGTGGTCGACGAGAACGGGGTCCGCTCCTACCTCGGCGCACCGCTGACCGACCGGCGGGGGATCGTCCTGGGAACGGTGTGCGCGGCGGACGGCGTCCCGAGGCGCTGGGGCACCGGCGGCCTGACCACGATCAAGGCACTCGCGGCGGAACTGGTGGACCGCATCCACGGCCGGGAGGACTGGGGCACCTGGTGAAGCCCCCCGCTCCCGGCGGGACACGCACCACCCCTCCGCCGACGTCACGGAACGTGATGGCATGCCCCTCCCGCGTCACGCCCGGCCGGGCCTCCCCGCCCGGCCACCCCACCCGGCCACCCGCCGGTCCTCCCGCCCGGCCACGGCCGCCGGGAAAACGTGCGCGCGACCACTCCGCGAAGTGCGGTATTGTTCTGGTGCACGTTCACCCAGGGGAAACCCCAGGTCAGCGGGCATCGGGACGTGGCGCAGCTTGGTAGCGCACTTGACTGGGGGTCAAGGGGTCGCAGGTTCAAATCCTGTCGTCCCGACCATGCGGAAACGCAGGTCGGAGGCCGTTCTCTCATCCGTGGGAGGGCGGCCTTTCGCATGCCCGGAATCATGGGGGTGCAATGTGGTCGCGCACCTTGGGGCCGCCTGCGTGCCGGGACGGCAGCGCGCCGGTCTCCAGGAGCTGAGTCCCGGAGACCGGCGCCACTCGAGTCAGGGAGTAGTCGGTATCACCCGTCGTACTCCCGGCACCCTTGCGGGATGGGGGTCAGCCGTTCCAGGTGCCGGTGAGGGCGAGGTGGCCGGGGGCCGCGGGCAGACCCTGGACCGGGACGGTCGTGGTGGCGGTCCAGGTGCGGTCGGTGTGGCGGGTGGTGTGGAGGAGTTTGCCGTCGGTGGTGGTGAGGGCCACCTGGACTTCGCCGTTGACGTTGGCGGTGGCCACGGACTTGGCGGTGACGGTGCCGACGATGCTCTTGATCTCGGTCAGCGGGGTCCAGTTGCCGTTGAAGTTGCGGACGGCGTGGTACTGGCGGGTGCCGTTGTCGGTGGCGATGACGATGTGGGTCTCGTCGCCGGCGCCGGTGGTGCTGATGGAGGAGATGGGGCCGGTGGCTCCGGCGGCTCCGGCGACGTCGCCCCAGGCCAGCCAGTTGCCGTTGCCCTGGCGGATGGTGTGGTAGGCCTTGCCGCCGCTGACGGTGGTGACCTGCAGCTCGCCGCGGACGACGGCGGTGGCCGCGGCGGTCACGTTGGCGACCTTGCCGGAGGTGATGTCCTTGAACGGCGTCCACTGGCCGGCGGCGTTGCGGACGGTGTGGAGCGCCTTGCCGTCGGCGACGGCGACGACGTGCAGGTCGTAGCCGATATTGGTGGCGGTGACGCCGGACAGGTTGCCCAGGGTGCCGGCCACGCCGAAGACGTCACCGAACTTGAGCCAGGTGCCGTCCTGCTTGCGGATGGTGTGGAACAGTCCGCCGCTGTTGCTGACGGCCAGGACGTGGCTGTCGCCGTTCATGCCGACGACGGCCGAGTTGCGGATGCCGCCGATGCTGCCGGCGGCCGCCTCGGCCTGGATGTCGTTGAAACCGGTCCAGGAACCGTCGGCCAGACGGATGCCCTGGTAGAGGCTGCTGCCCGACTGGATCAGGGCCTGGGTCCGCCAGCCCGGGGACAGGGCACGCACGCGCTGCACCCAGTCGGTGAGGTCGTCGACCCGCGTGCCGAACGCGCCGGTGCGGGTCTCCGTGGACGGCGTCCCGTAGCAGCCGCCCTGGAACGCGCGGCTCACCAGGCCCACCAGTTCCGGCTTGCCGTTCACCATCCGCAGCGCCGGAGCGCCGGCATCGCCCTTGCAGACGGTGGCGTCGGCGGGGCTCTTGGCTTCGAGGTCGAAGCCGGTCGTGGTGGCGGTGCCGATGCTGAAGGCGGCGCTGTGGCGGTCGACGGGACCCCAGTCGTCCTTGGTGCGCCCGTAGCCGACGACGTTCAGTTCCTGACCCGAGGCGGGGGCGGCCGAGGCGACGGCAACGGGAGTGATGTCGGTGGCGGGCTGTGACAGTCGGGCCATGACCAGGTCGCGGTCCGAGTGGGGCATCAGCTCGGTGATGTCGGCGTGGAAGCCGCTTCCCGAGTTGACCCAGAACTTGCCCACCGACGCCGTGGTCTTGGTCTTGGGGGCTCCTGCCTCGACCGTGTTGCTCTGGGCGGGGTCGTCGGCGAAGCAGCTCTTGGCCGTGAGGATCCAGTGGGGGTCCACCAGCGCGCCGGAGCAGGAACGCTTCCCGTCGCCGATGTTCAGCTTCGCGTTGAACTTGAGCAGAGTGTCATCGACGGGTTGGCCCGCCTGGCGCGGGCCGGAGGAGCCGGTGATGCGCATCTCGAGCAGGACGGCTTGCCTGGGGTTGACGGGGTCGGCCTCGCCGAACCCTCTCGCGGTGTCCTCGGGGACATCGAGGGTCTGCGTGGCGTTGTCGATGGTGATGCTGGCCTTGATGTCCCGGTCGATGGTCTCGACCCGGTATGCACGCGGGATGTTGACGGAGAGGTAGCCCGTGTTGTTGGCCTTGAAGCAGATTCTGGATTCATTGGTGTTGAGGTTCCGGGCCCACACCTTGATCTGGTACGGACCGCTACACGGGGCGAAGGTGATGTTGCCGTCACCCGCGATCAGGTCGGCGCCGGTGGCTCCGAGGACATCACCGCGGTAGGGGTAGGCGCCGTCCTCGACGGTGTAGGGGGCGCCGGCGTTGGCAGGAGGCTCGCCGACGGCCGAGGCCAGTGGGGTCACGGTACCGAGGAGGACCGCCGCGGTCGCGGTGGCCGTGGGCAGCCACCAGCGTGTGCGCAATGCCATGGAGTCGCTTTCGTCTTGTCACCCACATGAGATGGGTGAGGCGGGGACTTTCAGCCCGTGCCGGAAACCCGGGGGAACAGGGACACGAGTGTGGGTACGAAGGGTCGGGCGGACCGCGTCGCCGTGCCTTCCGGCGGTTCGGGGGCCTTGCGCGGCCTGTCCAGGGATGTGCGGGCGAGTCCGGACCGCGCGGCAGTGGATCCCCGCGAAGCGATGCTTCCGCCTCGGCTGTGCCGAGGACGGAGACGAAGGCGAGGCTGCCCTCGACTTCGCTCCGCATGACCTTCTCAAGCCCTGCCCGCCCGGTCCGGACAAAGGGGTGCGCAAGGCCGGGTCGACCGGCTCCGGGAACGGCGCTGCACTCACGTGGGCCCCTCCCTCGATGCCGGCGCTCGTGTGTCCTTCCGCGAGGAGACGGTAACCGCCGACGGCCCGCGTATCAACCACAGTTGCTGAAGAATCAATGCCAGTTGTATTCGCGGAAGTTACCCCGTACGGTCCTCTCGGACGGGGAGGGAGCTGTGCCAGAGGACCGCCCTGGCAGTGCCTGCACGTCCTACGCGGCTCCGCGCGGGAACGGCACGGTTCCTGCGCGGTCATCAACCGATCCGGCCGGCAGGCACTCGGAATCACGGCCGGTTCAACCGGATTCACCCAGGCCGGTCCCCGGCGGGTACCGGCAGACGGAGGGGAAAGATTTCGTGCGTCCACATTACGGCCGTTGGGCCCGGGGAAGGGGAATCCGGGTGGCCGGCAGACCGGCCCGCGGTGTGCTCCCCATGGCCCTGCTCGCCACCCTCATATCGGCGGCGCCGGCTGCTGCCGAAGACCCGCCCGTGCCCCCGGTCTCGGACCGTCAACAGGTACTGCAGCAGTGGCAGTCGGGGGGCCCGGCGGTCAGGGCCGCTGCCGGAACCGCTCTGGTCGGTACGGACGAGCAGATCCGCCAGTACCTGGCCGCAGGCCGGCAGGCGGCGGAGGAACTGGACCTGCGCCAAGCCGCGCTCACGCTCGTCACGGAAGCCGGGCCGGGCGTGAGTGAAGCCGCGGCCGCGGCCCTGCGGGGTACGCCGGAGCAGCTCGCGGCGTTCATGAAGGACGGCTGGAAGCGGCCACTGGAGGACGACCAGCGTGTTGCCGCCGCGCGTGCCACCGAAGCCGGTGGCGCGGGTGTGCGCGAGGCCGGCGACTCCGCGATGAACGGAAGCATCGAGGACGTCCGGGCCTTCCTCGGCGAGGGCCAGTACAAGCAGCGCGACGAAGACGCCCGCGTGCGCGTCGCGCAGCTCGAGGCAGCAGGGGGCCCCGCCACCAAGCGGGCCGCGACCGCTGCCCTGAACGCGGGCATCGACGAGGTGCGCGATTTCCTCGCCTACGGGCAGCACATCGCCCGTGCCCAGGACCAGGAGTTCGCCGGCGTCAGTGACCTCGCGAAGCAGACCACCGACGCGGCTGCCGCCGCCGACAAGGCACGGCAGAGTGCCGAGGAGAACGCCAAGAAGGCCAAGGACGCGGCCGAGCTGGCGAAGAAGGAGGCCGCAACGGCCGCTGCCGAAACGCTGGCCGCGAAGGACGACGCGGCCAGGGCGCAGGACGCGGCCCGTCGAGCGGCAGAATCCAGCCGCCGGGCCGCTTCGGCGGCCAGGACCGCCATCGCCGCCGCCCGTGCGGCCAACGCGGCGGCTCAGACAGCGGCGACCGCCGCTGCCAACGCCTCTGCCGCGGCACTGCTCGCGTCCGAGAAGGCGAGCGATGCGTGGAAGGCCGCAGCCTCCGGCAAGGTCAACGAGAAGGCGGCAGCCGCTGCGCTGGAGGCCGCCGAGAACGCAGAGAAGATCGCC
This sequence comes from Streptomyces sp. NPDC089799, assembly GCF_040684755.1. Classification (NCBI taxonomy): domain Bacteria; kingdom Bacillati; phylum Actinomycetota; class Actinomycetes; order Kitasatosporales; family Streptomycetaceae; genus Streptomyces; species Streptomyces sp. NPDC089799. Next base: position 211,163 of record NZ_JBFBGR010000002.1, read on the forward strand.
AACACGCTTGACGCGATGGTGAAGACGGCGATCGCGGCCAGTAAATCGCTGTCCGCCGCCCTGGGCGCGATCGAGGACATGAAGTCCGCAGCGAAGAGCGCGGACGAAGCCGCCGGTGCGATGACCCAGGCCGGTGCGAGCGCCGCGCAGGCCAGGGCTGCGGCTGCTGCGGCGCGTCGTCACGCGGACGAGGCCAAACGTGCCGCCTTGGCGGCGCAGGCCCACGCGACGGACGCCGTGCAGGCAGCGACCGAGGCGCGAGATGCCGCCCGCTCGGCTGCTTCTCACGCCCGCAGAGCGGCAGAAGCGGCGCGTAAGGCTGCCGATCACGCCGGCGACGCACAGGCCGCGGCCCACCAGGCGAAGATCAACGCGGACGAAGCGCTCAAAGCCGCCCAGGCGGCCGGCGCGGCGGTCGAGAAGGCCCAGACCATCCAGACGACGACCCGCAAGGGCGAGGCGGACGAGATCGCCACGCGTACGGCCCTGATGGTCAACGAGGCCAGGGATGCGAAGGACGTCGCCGACGCGGCCAAGGCGGAGATCGAGCGCCTGAACAAGGACGCGGCCAAGCTGCAGGTGGACTTCGACGCGCTCGCGGCCGAGGCCACCAAGCCCGAAACGCAGCCCGCGCAGATTGCCGCCGCCGGCCGGAGGATGGCTCTGACGGCCCTGCAGATCCGCGGTCCCTGGAGCCGGGCCGCAGCCGAAGTGGCACTCGGCGGCAAGGACGAGGCCGTCATCGCCTATGCCCGCACCGGCTGGAAGCAGGCCGGGGAGGAAGACGAACGCGAGACCGTCAACGTCATCGCGAAGCAGTCTCCCCACGAGGCCGTCCGCACGGCGGCGGCCAACGCGCTCAAGGGCAGCACGGTCGACATCCATGCCTTCCTGACCAGTGGCCAGTATCAGGTGGCGGCCCCCGACAACCGCATCGAGGTCGCCCGCATCAGCGAGGCCGGCGGAAACGGAGTCAAGGAAGCTGCGAAGAAGGCGCTCGACGACCCCGACCCCAAGGCCCTCGATCGCTTCCTCACCAAGACCCAGTACCAGGCGCGGATCGAGGACTACCGCGTCGAAGGTGCGAAGCAGGCGCAGGGCGGCGGACCGGAAGTCAAGGCAGCGGCCGAAGCGGCCCTCGCCAGCGCCGACACCCACCTGGTCGGCTTCATCGAATCGGGTCAGTACAAGGCGAAGCGCCGCGACCAGCTGAACGCTGCCCATGTCGACCAGATCCAGAGCATCATCGCCACGGCCGGTTCCACGGCCGCCCGCGCCTACGAGGCCGCCTACGGAGCGGCCCAAGCCGCAGCGGCTGCCCAAGGGTATTCCGACCAGGCCGCCGACCACGCTCGGACTGCTGCCGACTACGCCAACCAGGCAGCCGGCCACGCGGCGAAGGCGAAGGAAGCAGCCGACCGCGCGAACACCTCGGCCAAGGCCGCGGTCGCCTCCGCGGCCACCGCACGCAAGGCCGCGGCCCAGGCCGAGAACAGCGCCCGGAACGCCGCGAACTCTGCGACGGCGGCCCAGGCCGGCTACATCGCGGCCCAGGGCTACGCCGCGAGTGCGTTCCAGGCCGCGGAACAGGCGCGTCAGTCCGCCGTCAACGCGGGCAAGAGCGCACTCGAGGCGTACGTGGTACACCGCAGCACCGTGGTGCGCTACCAGACGGAGCGTTACACCAAGGAACTGCAAGACCGTCTGGATCAGCAGACATCGGCACAGGAAGAATCACTCAAGGCCGACGGCACCTCAACGGAATCGGAGAAGATCCTCTTCTGGCTCGAGGCGCTCGCGGGCGATGAGATTCCTCCGGGCATGAGCAAGAAGGACTGGATTCACCTCAAGCTGGATGAACTCGGTCTGATTCCCGTGTTCGGAGAGCCTGCTGACGCGATCAACTGCATCGCTTACGGTGTCGAGTCCAATCTCGCGAGCAAATATGGCATCGGTGAGAAGGATGTATGGAAGGATGCATTGCTCTCCTGTGCCTCGATGCTTCCGGTGGTCGGCTGGCTCGCGGTTCCCTTCAAGAGCGCGAGGTGGGCGAACAAGTTCGGCGTGAAGTTTGAGCCGATGTTCGAGGCGATCGGGAAGATCTTCAAGCGGAGCCCCTGTAGCCCCAAACACAGCTTCCCGGCCGGCACCCAGGTGCTCATGGGAGACGGATCCAAACGCCCCATCGAGAAGGTGAAGACCGGCGACCTGGTTCAGGCCGCTGATCCCCTCTCCGGTATTTCCGGTCCGCGTCGTGTGGATGCGACGATCTATACGCCGGACGACCGGGAATTCACGGGGATCACGCTCGACGGGCCGAGTGGCCGAGGCACGCTGGCGGCCACGGACCACCACCCGTTCTGGACTCCCCGGACGCAGAGCTGGACCGATGCGGGAAAGCTCGAGGCAGGCGACGCCCTCCGGACCGCAGACGGCTCATCTGTGGAGATCGCCCAGGTCACACATTGGGAGAAGCTCCAGCCGGCGTACAACCTGACGGTTGCGGACCTGCACACGTACTTCGTCCTGGCGGGCCGTGCGGCAGTACTGGTTCACAATGACATCTGCCCCAAGGAGCTTGACGAAGTCTGGGATCGTGGAACTCGTTCCACCACTGCGGAGACCTTCGAGGTGCACTATAAAAAGCATGGGGTTCCCTACGGAAAAACACCCGAGGAATACATGCGGGATGCGCGGGAATGGGCCGCGTCGAAACCTGGGGGCCGGGGGTATACCCAGGTTGGTGAGCGTTGGGATGACGGTCGGTTTGCCGTGAAATACACGAGTACGGCTGAGGGCGGCGGTCCGGGCGGTTGGCTGAGCCCCGACGGGAAAGTCCTGACCTTCTGGTATAAGTAGCATGTTACGGGTCATGGTGTGAGCTGGTTTCCATGCGTCATGACCGGCGTCCCTGCCGGCTCCGACAGCGGCAGGGGCGCTCTGGGTCACTGGCACACTCGATGCCGGAGCCGTTGGGCGGAATGGAGGGCATGTTGGAAACGAAACGGGACCGGCTGGCACGGCTGTATGCCGAGTACGAACCCTTGCCGTTCCCGCCGGGATTTACTCGACGTGAGCCCGATGGTCATTGCATGGCGATGATGGATTCAATGCTCTCCGGGTGCATATCGACAGCCATGGCGGGGCCGCTGGATGACTGGCGACGGCAGGTCCTGCAGGTGCGCACTCCACTCTTGGGGGAAATCCTTCCCCTCATCGGTGATGACGCGTATGCAACAAAATACTTCACGTACTTGTATGAGATGGCCGTACTGGCGATTGAACTGGACAATGCCCGGCGGGAGTAATGCTCTTGGAATCCGACAGGTACCGACGTGAGCCGATACTGCCACGAGCTGGGAGTGTCGTTCACGTCCGTGGCTGATCCAGGCCCTGCGGAACGGTCGTGACGGTCAGTCACCCGGGGTGCCGGCCGCCCGGGTCCGGTCCGGGGAGGTGCCGGACGCGGCCGCCGTGAGGGCTGCCGCCGCCAGGCCGGCGCCCAGCCACAGCGCGGCGGTGGTGCCGATGCCGTCGGCCGCCAGACCGCCCAGCAGCGATCCCAGGGCGATGGCCCCGTTGAAGACGCCGACGAACAGGGCGGACACGCCCTCCCGCGCCCCGGGCGCCGAGGTCAGCAGCCAGGTCTGGGTGCTGACCGACACACCGCCGTACGACAGTCCCCACACCGCGAGCAGCACTCCGGCGGCCGGTACGGAGCCGCCGAGCAGCGGGACCAGTGCGACCGTCACCGCCAGGACGGCGCTGATCAGCAGCAGGGTGGCGCGCGGCGAACGGGCGGCGCCCGCGCCGGAGGCGAAGTTCCCCGCGACACCGGCGAGTCCGTACACCAGCAGCAGGACGCCGATCATGCCGGCGCTCGCCCCGGAGACCTCCTCCAGCACGGGCCGCACGTAGGTGTACGCGGCGAAGTGGCCGGTGACCAGCAGGGCCACCACGGCCAGCCCTCTGCGCACCCGCGGGTTGCCGGACAGCCGCAGCACACCACCCAGGCGTACCTCCTGCTCGGCGGGGAGCCGTGGCAGCAGCACCGCCAGCGCGATCAGCACCAGCAGCGCCAGCGCCCCCACGGTGACGAACGCCGCCCGCCAGCCGAGTAGTTCGCCGACGTACGTGCCCGCGGGTACGCCGAGCACCGATGCCACCGCGATCCCGCCGAAGACGAGGGAGGTCGCCGGCCCGACCGACTCCGGCGGCACGAGCCGCACCGCCAGCCCCGCCGCGATCGCCCAGACACCGCCCATGCCGATGCCGACGAGCACACGGGCGGCCGTCATCACCGCGAAGTCCGCCGACCACGCGGCGAGCAGGTTGCCCACGGCCTGCACCGCCATCAGCGCGCACAGCACCGTCCGCCGGTCGAACCGCCCGAGCAGCGGGGTCAGCAGCGGTGCCGACACCGCTCCCACCAGCCCCGTGACGGTCAGGGTCAGTCCGGCGGTGCCCCCGGTCACGTCCAACGCGTCGCCGATGGGCGTCAGCAGGCCCACCGGCAGCATCTCCGACGTCACCACGGTGAACGTCGCGCTCGCGACCGCCGCGACGGCCGGCCATCCGTGCGCCGTCGGCTGCTGCCCGGGTGTGCCGGTGGTGTCCGAAATCTCCTCGATCTGTGCCATGTCCTCAGCCAACCCGCCCCGACCTGCGGGAACAACGGCCGATCCCTCATCCTTCGATGAGCTGGGCTACTCGATCACTCGATCACTCGATTCACTCGGTTATTCGGATACTCGATCGCGCGGAGGGGACGGCATGGGTCTGGAGATACGCGAACTGGAGGCGTTCCTGGTACTGGCCCGGGAGTTGCACTTCGGCCGGGCGGGGGAGCGGCTGTACGTCTCGCAGAGCCGGGTGAGCCAGCTGCTGAAGTCGCTGGAGCACCGCATCGGCGCCCCGCTCGTCGAACGCACCAGCCGCCGCGTGGCCCTGACGCCGCTCGGCGAGAGCTTCCTCGCCGGTCTGCGGCCCGCGTACGACGCCCTGTGCGCCACCGTCGACGAGGCGAGGTCCGCCGCCCGCGGCACGGGCGGGGTGCTGCGCATCGGCTTCCAGGGAACCGTGGACGACCATCTCGGCCGGGCCATCGCCCGCTTCGGGGACCGCTACCCCGAGTGCGCCGTCGACATCGTGGAGATCCCGCTGTCCGACCCCTTCGGGCCGCTGCGCCGCCAGGAGGTGGACTGCGCGGTGGTCCTGCTGCCCGTGGCCGAGGACGACCTCGTCCTCGGCCCGGTGTTCTCGCGGCAGCCGCAGACCCTCGCCGTGTCGGTGCGGCACCCGTTCGCCGCCCGGGAGTCGCTGTCCGCCGAGGAGCTCGCCGGCTGCCGGCTCATCGGCATCGGCGGGGCCGCCCCGGACTACTGGCGGCGCGCCCAGGCGCCGGGCCTGACCCCGGGCGGTCTGCCGGTGCCGGCCGGGCCCGGCGTCAACACGCTCCAGGAGGGGCTGAGCCTGGTCGCGGCGAACCGGGGCGCCATGTTGCTCTGCCGGTCCACGGCCGAGTACCACCGGGGCCGCGATTCCCTGGCCTTCGTCCCGGTACGGGGTCTGCCCGACTCCGCACTGGGGCTGATCCGGCACCGCCCGGGGTCCTCGGCGCAGGCGTCGGCCTTCGCGGAGGCGCTCGCCGGGACGACCGGGGAGGGTGTCACTCGGGCGGACGGCCGAGCCCGGAGTCGATGATGTGCTCGGCCAGTTCCCGGGACGCGGCGCCGGGCCGGCTGCCGGGGCGGGTCGCGCCGGCGGCGAGGAGGCCGTCGACGACGAGGAGCAGCTGGTCGGCGGCGAACGCGGGCCGGGCGTGGCCGAAGGCGGTGAGTTCATCGGCGAAGAGCCCGTGGACGGCGTCCCGGTACGCACGGGTGACCTCGTGGCCGGGGTGGGAGGGGTCCGTCAGGGCGAGGTCGGCGGCGAGGTAGCGGCAGCCGTGGAAGTCGGGCGCGGTGGCGATCGTGCCGAGGCGGTCGAAGACCGCGAGGAGCCGGTCGCGGGGGTCGTCCCCGGCGGCGGCCATGGTCACGCGGTACTGCTCCACGTCCTCGGCGGTGCTGCGGCGCAGTACCTCGGCGATGAGGCCGTCCTTGCCGCCGAAGTGCTCGTACAGCGAACGGCGGGCGACTCCGGCCGACTTGAGCAGGGCGTCCACGCCGACGCCGACGCCCTGCGCGTACGTCAGCTCCTGGGCGGCGAGCACGAGCCGTTCGCGGGGGCCCGGCTTGGCGGATGCGGTCATGGCGAGATTGTGCCAGCCCTTGACACGGTAGATCAACCGGTCTATCTATTGAGATGTAGACCGAACGGTCTATCCCTTCCAAGGAGGCGTCATGTCGGTACGCACCACCACTGAAGTCATGGACCTGTTCAACCGCGCGTTCATCGACCACGAGGCCGGATTCCTGACCGATCTGATCGCCGAGGACTGCGTCATGGAGAGCGTCCAGCCCGCACCGCGCGGTGAGCGCGTCGTCGGGCGCGAGGCGTGTGAGGCGTGGTGGGGTGCGCTCGCCGAGGACCGCACCACGCAGTTCACGCCCCACGAGGTGATCGTGGCGGGCGACCGCGCCACGATCATGTGGACCTACCGCTTCGGTGACGGCCCCGACCAGTGGGTCAGCGGAGTCAACGTCATGCGGGTCTCGGACGGCCGCATCACCGAGGCCCTCGGCTTCAGCAAGACCGCGGGAGAGGTCCCGCTGGCCTCCGAGACCGACGGCGGCTGAGCCGCCCGGCGACACCCGGCAGGGCGCTGGTGGGGCGCCGGCGGGGCACGGGCGGGGCGAGGCGTTAAGGGCGCGTCAGGATTTCGCCGGACGACCATATGGGCGTATTGCATGCCTTCCGGCTGCGTAACCTGGCTCAGCCGTCGACGTCGATGGCCCGATCCGTGCCATACGACAGGAGCGCCACGATGGCCACCCCTGCCCGCAGCCCACGCCTGCGCGCGTGGATGCTGGAAGGCTTGACCGACCGCCGTCACAAACAGCAGCACCAGCCCGAGACCGCACACCAGGGCCAGCCCTGGTACCGGGTGATGTGCCTGACCGGCCTCGACTACTTCTCCACCCTCGGCTACCAGCCCGGCATCGCGGCTCTCGCGGCCGGGCTGCTGTCACCCGTGGCGACGATCGTGCTGGTGCTGCTGACCCTCTTCGGCGCGCTGCCGGTCTACCGGAGGGTGGCGCAGGAGAGCCCGCACGGCGAGGGTTCGATCGCCATGCTGGAGCGGCTGCTGTCGTTCTGGAAGGGCAAGCTCTTCGTGCTGACCCTGCTGGGGTTCGCCGCCACCGACTTCCTGATCACCATCACCCTGTCCGCCGCCGACGCCACCGCGCACCTGGTGGAGAACCCCCACCTGACCGGCACCCTGCACGGGCACGAGGTGCTGATCACCCTGATCCTGATCGCGCTGCTCGGCGCGGTGTTCCTCAAGGGGTTCGGCGAGGCCATCGGCCTGGCGGTGGTCCTGGTCGCCTCGTACCTCCTCCTGAACGCGATCGTGGTCGCGGTCGGACTGTGGCAGGTGGCCACCGCACCGCACGTGGTCACCGACTGGACCGCCGCGCTGACCACCGAGCACGGCAACCCCTTCATGATGATCGCCATCGCCCTGGTGGTCTTCCCCAAACTGGCCCTGGGCCTGTCCGGCTTCGAGACCGGCGTGGCCGTGATGCCCCACGTACAGGGCGAACGGGGCGAAGACCCCGCCGAGCCGGCCGGCCGGATCAGGGGAACGAAGAAGCTGCTCACCACCGCCGCGGTGATCATGAGCGTGTTCCTGATCTGCTCCAGCTTCATCACCACCCTGCTGATCCCGGCCGACGCGTTCAAGACGGGCGGCGAAGCGAACGGCAGGGCCCTGGCCTACCTCGCCCACGAGTACCTCGGCTCCGCCTTCGGCACCGTCTACGACGCCTCCACCATCCTCATCCTCTGGTTCGCGGGTTCCTCGGCCATGGCCGGCCTGCTCAACCTGATGCCGCGCTACCTGCCCCGCTACGGCATGGCCCCGCACTGGGCCCGCGCCCTGCGGCCCATGGTGATCGTGTTCACCCTGATCGCGTTCCTGGTGACCTGGATCTTCAACGCCGACGTCGACGCGCAGGGCGGCGCGTACGCCACCGGCGTCCTCGTCCTGATCACCTCGGCGGCCGTCGCCGTGACCATCGCGGCCCGCCGCGCCCGGGAGCGCGGCTGGACCGTCGCCTTCGGTGTCATCTCGGCCGTCTTCATCTACACCACGGGCGTGAACGTGATCGAGCGCCCCGACGGCGTCAAGATCGGTGCCTGCTTCATCGCCGGGATCATGGCCCTGTCCCTGCTTTCGCGACTCGCCCGCGTCTTCGAACTGCGCGTCACCCATGTCGAACTCGACGACATGGCCGAGCGGTTCGTCCGGGACACCGCCACCCGGACCATCCGCTTCATAGCCAACGAGCCGGACAAGCGCGACCGGGCCGAGTACCGGGAGAAGACCGACCAGATCCGGGCCGACAACGACGTCCCGCCGGGCGACGACTTCGTGTTCGTCGAGGTCACCGTCCTGGACCCGTCGGAATTCGAAGCCGCCCTGAGGGTCAGGGGCGAGGTCATGCACGACCGGTACCGGGTGCTCACCCTGGAGTCCTCCTCCATACCCAACGCGCTCGCGGCCCTGATGCTCCACGTCCGTGACGAGACCGGACAGCGCCCGCACATCTACTTCGAGTGGACCGAGGGGAATCCGATGGCCAACTTCCTGCGCTTCTTCCTCTTCGGACAGGGCGAGGTCGCCCCCGTCACCCGCGAGGTGATCCGCGAGGCCGAACCCGACCGGTCCCGCCGCCCGCACGTCCACGCCGGCTGAACCACCTGGCTGAACCACCCGGCTGAGGCACCGACCTGAGGCACCACGCTCAACCCTCCGCCGGAAGCCTGCCCGCGGCGGAGGGCGGCCTCACCGGCGACGGAGACGGTCACGGAACCGGGCCGGCCGTGGCGGCCCGGCAACCGGACCGTCGGCCGGACCGGGAACCGGGACACCCACTCGCTCCGCGAGCAGCTGCCGGTCGGCAGGGCCGAACTGACGCGGATAGCACTCCAGGGCGTACACCGCCAGGTCCCGCAGACCTGCGTGCACGATGGCCAGGACGAAGTCCCGGTACAGCTCGGGGTACATCCAGGCGGCACCACGGACGACGGTCTGTGCCGCGGCGGCGAGGCCCCGTTCCTGCAAACGGTCCAGCAGCTGTACGGTGTCCGCTCTCGGTATGTGCAGGGTGGCCTGTGCGAGCCACTCTTCCACCCGTGGCGCCAGCCCCGCCAGGCACAGTGCGGCGATCGCGGTGCCCCGCTCGTCGACGGTCAGGCCCTTCCCGGTCACGAGCAGCTCGATCACCCCGTCCGCAACCCCCGCCACCGAGTCTCCTGCCGGATCACCGGTCTCCTCGAGCAGGGCCCGCAGGACGGTCCGGTCGAGCAGGTCGAGCCCTCCTCCGTCAGCGCGCCGCAGCAGCCTCGCCACCCGTTCCGGGGCGGTTCGCACCAGACCGTGCAGGAGCAGGTCGGCCGCCTCGTCCTCGCTCAGCCCGCGCAGAGTGCTCAACTCCCCGGCGTACTCGGCTTCCGGAAGCACCCGGACCATCGAGTCCAGCAGGTCTTCGTACGGCAGCCGCGCGGTGCGCAGGAGGCACAGCAGCCGCAGGCGGTCCACGACGGCGTCCGGCACGGCGTTCCACACGCGCTCCCGGTCACGTGCCGAGCCCGCACCGCCCAGGCTCCCCAGCAGTTCGGCCACGTCCTCGGCCGGTCGCGCGGCGGCCTCCTGCAACAGCCGGTTCGCGTCCAGTGGGCGGCCCATCGTCCGCAGGGCCGCGACCAGGACGGCGGTGTCCGCAACGGGCCTGTCCGGTGCCGCGTGTCCGAACAGCTGCAGTACGGCCTCGGTGTGACTTCCCGCGTGCAGCAGGTCCGCGAGCACCATCAGATCGGCGGTGGTCAGACGACCGACGGACAGGGCCAGCGTCCGCCCGGCCCGGTCCGCCATCCCCGCGGCCCACAACGCATCGCACGCGTCGGCGATGCCCTGGACCGACGGGGTCGCCTGCGCCACGGTCTCCAGGACCCGGTCGGCCTCCGCCGCACGGCCCGCTTCCTCCGCGACGCGCAGAATGCCGACCAGGACGGAGGGCTCCGGGGAGGAGACCGTGAACACCCGGACGTACAGGGCCAGTGCCTCCTCGACGCGCCCGCACGCATGGAGTGCCTCCGCGAGCCGGACCGTCTCCCGGGGCGAGGAGACCGACGGGGCCCGCAGGACCTGCCGGGCATCGTCGTCCAGCTGCGCCGACCAGAGCGCGTCGGCCAGCTCCAGGACCTCCTCGGTGGTCCGGAGCCGGCGGATGACCGACTCCAGGAGCAGACCGGCGTCCGCACCGGCACCGGCACCGGCACCAGAACCAGAACCGGGCCCGACACCGGTGCCCGCGGCCGCACCGCCTCCGTCCGCGCGCAGGCACCCGATCGTTCCCGCGATGTCCTCGGGCAGGCGCCGTTCCGCGATCGTCCGCAGCAGCCGGTCGGCATCGTCGTCGGCATCCATCGCGTGCAGGGCCTGGACGCACGCGGCGAGGTCGACGGGCGACCGTCCGGCCCCTACGGTGGCCAGCACGGAGGACGCCTCGTCGGAACGTCCCTGCCCGCGCAGCAGGCACACGAGCGCCGCCGCCTCCTGCGCCGGGCGCGTCGCGGCGGCCAGCATCAGCAACTCCCCGGCCGTCGCGGGGGCCTCGTCCCGCAACCGCGCCGCCTGCTCCGCGATCCGCCGCGGCTGTGCCCGCAGCATCTCCCGCAGCCCTTCCGGGACGGCGCGCACGGGGGAGGCGGGGGCGGTCCGGGCGAGCGGGCTGCGCATTCCGTGGCGGTTGCGGGCGAAGGCGAAGGTGCGCCCGGTGTTGCTCAGCCGCTGCTGGGGGATCGGCAGGAGGCCGGAGCGCAGCTCGCCGAGCAGGTGGTCGTAGAGGTCCGGACCGGAGAGCAGCGGTCCGGCACCGGGAAGTCCCCGGTCGAGCAGGCGGATCAGTCTGCCCGTGAAGGCGGTGTGGGGCTCGCCCGGTGGGGCCAGCGCCATGCCGTTGGCCGAGGTCGAGGTGAGCAGGTACGTGCCGGAGATGCGCGCCTGCTCCGCCAGTGTCACGGGACCGCTCATCCCGCCCTCCAGTGCCTGCCCGCTGTAGCAGCAGTCCAGGATCACCGCCCGGTTGACCTTCCGTCCCGCGCCCAGCACCTCGCGGCGCACGCCCCGGTAGTCCAGCCAGGAGTAAGGGCGTTCGGGGTCGGAGGCGCGCAGGGCCAGCAGCAGGCCGTCGCCGTCGGGACCGGGCAGACCGTGTCCGGCGTAGTAGACGAGGAGGGAGTCGGTCGCCCGGCGGGCTGCCTCGTGCACCGCGTCGAGGACGACCTCGTGTGAGGACGGGTCCGCGATCCGGACGCAGTGTTCCGCGGGAAGGCCCCAGACGGTCGGGTCCTCCAGCAACCGTCCCAGATCGCGGAGGTTCCCCGCCACGCCGGGCAGGTCCTCCAGGTCCGGATCGTCGAACCGCGACGAGCCGATGAGGACGGCGTACGACCCTCGGGGATCGGCCAGTTCCACGGCTACGCGGCTCCCGGTGTCGTCCCGTCGGGTGCGGGCGGTGCCGGTGCCGGTGCCGGTGTCGAGGGCCGGGCGGGCTGAGGCACCGCGGCCGGCTCGGGGGACAGGGCCCGCAGGAGCCGCTGCACCGATTCCTCCGAGCCGTCCTCCACCGTGACGGAGAGCCCGTCGGACGCCCGGGTGAAGGTGAGCACGGCCCGGCTGCGGCGCGCCCTGCGCCATCCGGCGTACACGAGCGCCAGGTTGGCCAGGCCGACCGCATGGGTGAGGACGACGTTGATCACGTCCAGGCCGCCGCTCATGGAACCCGGTACGGGAGCCGAGGAGAGGGCGATCTCGCCGGGCGGCTCGTCCTCGTTGCGCAGCCAGCGGAAGAAGTCCCGTAAGGCTGCGGTCTCCTCGGGATCCGCCACCCCGACGGTCAGCTCCATCCCCGGCGTTTTCATCCCCCGTGTCTCCATTCCCCGCGTCCTCCGCATCCCCCGGGCGCCGATCGCGCCGCGCTGCGCCTCCGACGGGAGCGCGCCACCGCACACGGCAGAGCCTGGCACAGATCGGGCCGGGGGAGGAGGGGCCGTCGCACGGTGATCACCGATGCCGCGCACGGCGGAGACGCGCGGGGCGGCAACGGCTGCCCACCGTGGCCGGACAGGCGTCAGCCGCCGATGTCGCGGTGGCGCAGGTCCTCCAGGGTTTCCCGCCGGACGAGGAGCCGGGCCGTGCCCTCGTGGACCGCGACCACCGGGGGCCGGCCCACCAGGTTGTAGCCCGAGGCCATGGACAGCTGGTACGCCCCCGCGACCGGTACGGCGATCAGGTCGCCGGGCCGGACGTCACCGGGCAGCTCCACCCCGGCCGCGAGCACGTCCCCCGCCTCGCAGTGCCGCCCGACGACCGTGGCCGTACGGAGGGCGGCCGTACGGGGCGCAGGGGTACGGGGTGCGGAGATCCGGGGATCGGACGGCCGGGAATCGGAGGGCCGGTGATCGGAGGGCCGGTGTTCGGAGGGCCGGTGTTCGGAGGTCCGGGGCAAGGAGGTGCGCGGCTCGGCCGCCGGGCGCCGGCCGATCAGCCTGGGCGCGTACCGCACGCCGTACAGGGCGGGCCGCGGGTTGTCGCTCATGCCACCGTCCACGGCGACGAACAGCGTCTCGCCGGACTGCTTGACGGCGAGCACCCGGTACACCACGACCCCGGCCGGCCCGACGACGGCGCGGCCCGGCTCGATGACCAGCCGCGGTACCGGCATCCCGGCGGCCGCACAGCTGCGGGCCAGCTCGCTCCGCAGCTTCCGGGCGAGCCCGGCCGGGTCGAGGGCGGGTTCGCCCGGCCGGTAGGCGATGCCGTGGCCGCCGCCCAGGTCGAGTTCGGGCAGCACGACCCCGCAGGTGTCGCGGATGCGGGCCATCAGCCCCACCATCCGGCGGAGCGCCGTGAGGTAGGGCTTCGGGCTCGTGATCTGGGAGCCGATGTGGCAGTGCAGCCCCGTCAGCTCCAGCTGCGGCTGGGCGAGCACCCGGGCCACGGCGTGCAGCGCGGACCCGTCCACGAGGGAGAGGCCGAACTTCTGGCCCTCGGTCCCCGTACGGATCTTGTCGTGGCCGCCGGCCGAGACGCCCGGCACCACCCGCACCATCACCTTCTGGCGTCCGTCCGGCCCGACGGCGGCGGCGATCCGCGAGATCTCCGACGTGCTGTCGATGACGATCCGCCCGACCCCCAGCCGCAGCGCGCTGCCGAGGTCCCGGGGCGATTTGGCGTTGCCGTGCAGCACGATCCGTTCCGCCGGGAACCCGGCCGTGACGGCCAGCTCCAGCTCCCCGGCCGAGCAGACGTCCAGGCCCAGTTCCTCCTCCCGGACCCAGCGGACCATCGCCCGGGAGAGGAACGCCTTCGCCGCGTACAGGACCTCCGCCCCGGGGAAGGCCTCCCGGTACGCGCGGCAGCGCCCGCGCACCTCGGCCTCGTCCAGGACGTAGAGCGGGGTGTCGAACCGCTCCGCCAGGTCGGCGAGGTCCACGCCGCCGACGGCCAGACCGCCGTGGGGGAGGCGTGAGGTGGAGGCGGGCCAGACGGAGAGGTCGTCGGCGGCGGACGCCGCTTCGGACAGGACCATGGTGGTCATCGTGTGGTCCCCTCTCCCTCAGACGGCCCTGGTCGGGCCGGAGGTGCGTACGGTGCCCGCCCGTGCGGTGCCGGTCTGTGCGGTGCCGGTCTGTACGGCGCCGGTCTGTGCGGTGCCGGCCTGTACCGTGCCGTCCCGTTCGGCCCCGGCCCGCGCGGATCCGGTCCCTACGGCGGCGGTCCGGGCGGGATCCGGGACGGCCGGTTCCGCCACGGGCCCGGCGACCGCGGGGGCGGTGAACGTCGGGTCGACGGTCAGCAGCGCCGCCCCGAGCGGCTCCGTCATCGCCCGGAGCGCGGCCTCGGAGAGCCGGATCCACGGCTGCTCCGCGCCGAGCACGGCCGCCAGCCGGTCCGGGCAGGTGAAGCCGACCGCGGTGCGAGCGCCCAGCGGGGTGCGGAACATGCGCACCACCGTCTCCGCTGTTCCCGGCCGGACCGGGACGTACAGGAGTCCGGCCGGGACCCGTTCCTCGGGTTCGGGGTCGTCGTCGTACCGGAACAGACACATGGGGCCCTCCTGGGGAGCCGTGCACGGTGTGGGGAGCCCCGGGCGCGGGGAGGCGGACCGGGGCGGATCACCGAAGCTATCCCCGCGGGGGCGCCGCCCGGTACCGGCGCTGACGGGACCTTGACGCGGGACGGCCGAGTCCATACGCAACGCTGACGCCCGCGGCCGGGCCCCGCCACGGCGCCACCGGCGCGCATTCCAGGGTTCGGCCGCCGCCCGCGCCGTGCGGACCCGTCCGGTGCGGTGGCGCGTTGCCGCCCGGCGTTCCGGTTCCACCGAAAGGGCGTACCCGGCCCGCCCCTGGACGGGCCGGCCGGGTACGCCCCCGTGCGGTGCCGCCGGGTGGCCGCTGCGTGGCCGCCGCTACGGGGTGTCGCAGAGGTTGGCGACGAACTTCCGGAGCCGACCGGAACGGACGGGTGTCACCCCGTGGATGACCTGGGCGCCGTAGGCGACGGCCACACCGGGCCCGGCGTGGCTGGTCCAGCGGCTGCGGGCGGCGCCGGCCAGCCACTCGGGGGTGGTCTCGTGCAGGTCGGCACGGTCCGGTGCGTGTTCCAGCACGTGGGTCAGCGGGGTTCCGGCGAGGTAGCCCTCGCCCTCGCCGACCTCCCGGCCGCTCCACACGCCGGGGCTGGAGGTGGTCTCGACGTAGAACTCGCCGCCCGCCTCGGCCGCCTGGACGACGACGCCGATCCGGCCGATGCGGCGCGGGGGCCGCGCGGGGTGCGGTATGCCGTCGAGGTGGGTCTCGATCCGGTCACCCGGGCCGAGTTCGGTGTACGCCCACTTGACGGCCCCGGCAGCGGAGGGAATGGACCGCCGGATCGCCGGCAGCGCGCGAACGGTCGCGGCCTGCAGGATCTCCCGGGCGGCGTCCGGAGCGGGGATCACCTCCGCCTGGAAGCGGGGCCGCCAGCCGGTGGCGGCCTGCTCGGTGTCCATGATCTTGAGCAGTCGCGCGAGGTCGTCGTCGGTCAGGAACTCTTCGACGGTCTGCAGAACCAGGGTTTCACTGATGTGGATCACGGTTGTCCCTCGTGGTCGGAGTCGGATCGAAGCCGGGGCCGGATCGAAGCCGGGGCCGGATCGGATCGGAGGAGGATCGGATCGGAGTCGGATCGGATCGGAGCCGGATCGATGGACGCGAGCACTGTGTTCCGACCGGGGGCGGTGGTCCAAGGGGGGTGGCAGGGGCGCATCGGCGCGCGGCACGCGCGCGGCCGGGTGCGGACCTGCCGACCCCCGTCGCGCCACGCTCAGTCAGGGAGTCCGAGGACCGGGTTGCCCGGCGCCGCCGGGTCGGCGGTCGTGTAGTACTCCTCCACCGCGCCACCACTCCTCCACGGTCACCACCCCGTCCCCGTCCCGGTCCAGGGCGGCGAAGGCCGCCCGTGCGGTGGCCGGATCCTGGCCGACCGCGCGCTGGGCGGAGACGAACTCCGCCAGGTCGACCCTGCCGTCGCCGTCCCGGTCGACCAGGGCGACATGGGCCCGGACCGACGGTCCGACCACCTCGCCGATCGTGCCCGCCCGGCGGGCCCGCTCCAGTGCGCCGACGTAAGCCGTCTCGTCCATCCGGCCCGCAGGGTCGGCACCGGCGTGGCCGGCCGGTTCCCGCCGGAAGGTCCGTGCCGCGGCCACCAGGTCCTCGCCGTGCCGGCCGGCCGAACCGTTGCCGACGGCCGCCACCAGGCGTTCGGCGCGCCGCACCACGTCGTCCTCACCGATGAATCCGTCCCCGTCCGCGTCGTGGACGCGGAAACGGTGCGCGTACTTCTCCCGCAGAGCCGTATCGACCATGGCCGTGTTCCTTCCTGGAGCTCCGGAAACCGCTGTGAGCGTGAACCGCCGCAGGCGTGAACCGCCGTGAGCGTGAACCGCTGTGGACGCCGACCCGCTGTCAGCGCCGAAAGCGTCCGCGAAGCCAGCCGACCAGAGGCCGTGGCGGGGCCGCGGCGCGCGCCCTCCCGGGCGGCACCACCCCATGGTGTGGGGCGTGCCGGAACTCCCGCCTACGCGTCACTTCCCGGGAGGAGCGGGTGCGAGGTCGGCGAGGGCGAGTGCGGTCGTCGTGGGTTTCGCGCAGCGTGCGGCGGCGTAATCGAGGGCCATCCGGTGCAGGCCGGGGTCGAAGTCGGCGGTGGCGTCCGCGAGGAGGAACGGCCTGATGTCGTTCATGAAGGCGTCGGCGCAGGTCAGCAGGCAGCCGAGGTGCGCGTAGACCCCGGTGACCAGCAGCTGGTCACGGCCGGCCCGCCGGAGCAGGTCGAGCAGGGGGGTGCCGTGGAAGGCGCTGTAGCGGTGCTTGGTGAGGACCGTGTCGCCCGGCCGAGGCCGCAGCGGGTCGGGGATGTCGGCGTCGTCGGGCAGGGCGCCCGGTCCCGGGCCCCACAGATCGGCGAGCAGGCCGCGCCGCGCGGTCGGCTGACGGGGAGGCTGGCGGGTGTAGACGACGGGGATCCCGCCGGCACGGGCGTGCGCCGCGAGCGCGGCGATGTTGGCGGTGACCTGGGGGAGCGGTTCCCGGTCTGCGTAGGGGCGCAGGAAGTAGCGCTGCATGTCGTGGACGAGCAGGGCCGCCCGCTCCGGTTCGGGCCGCCAGTGCCGGAGTGGCGAGTCGGGCAGACCGGTGGCGGTGGCGGTGGGGGCGGGGCCGGTGACTGTTGCCGTCGCCGTGGGCAGGGCGTACGGCTCGATCGGGGGCAGGGCCATGGGCGGGGGGTCTCCTCGGGTCGGCTGAGTGTGTCCGGCCACCTGCGCCCGGCTGCATGCGTACGGCGGGTGCTCGGGGCGGGTGCCCTACGGGGGGTGTGTACGGAGAGGTGGCCGGCGGGGGTGGCCGGCGGGGTGTCCGGCGGTTCCGGGCAGCCCCGCGCGTCCGACCGTGACCGGAGTACGACGCCGGGGGCCAGGTGTGTGCGGGGGCGCACGCGGGGCATCGGCGGACCCGTCCGTGCGCCCTGTCGGGCGGCCCGCGGCGGGTGCTCCACTGTGCGCTGTCGGCGGCGCGGAAGCTCGCGGAGGTGTGCGGAGGTGTGCGGTGCACCTGTCGGGACTGGCGGATCGGGTCGTGGTGGTCACCGGGGCGGCGGGCGGCATCGGCTCGGCCGTGTGCCGGGCACTGGCCGGCTGCGGAGCGCGCGTCGCGGCCGTCGACCGGGACGGGGCGGGGCTCGCGCGGCTGGAGGCGGCCGCGGCGGCCACCGACGGGACGTGCGTACCGGTGCGCTCCTACGCCTGTGACGTCACCGCCGCCGACGCCGCGGAGGAGACGCTGCCGCGCGTGGAGGAGGACCTCGGGCCGGTGGCGGCACTGGTCAACGTGGCCGGGGTGCTGCGCTGCGGGCCCGCCCTGGCCTGCACGCCCGCCGACTGGGCGGCCGTGATGGCCGTCAACGCCACCGCCGTCTTCCTGTGGTCGAAGGCCGCGGCGGCGCTGATGGCCCGTCACGGCCGGGGCGGCATCGTCACCGTGGCCTCGAACGCGGCCGGGATCCCGCGGGCCGGCATGGCCGCCTACGCCGCCTCCAAGGCGGCCGCGGCCGCGTACACCCTCAGCCTCGGGCTGGAGACCGCCCCGCTCGGGATCCGCGCCAACGTGGTCTGCCCGGGGACCACCGACACCCCCATGCTGGGGCGCCTCGGCCCGGACGCCGCGGCCGCCGCCGTCCGGGGCGACCCGGCGGCGTACCGCACCGGCATCCCCGCCGGCCGGGTCGCCGAGCCCGGGGACGTCGCCGACGCCGTGCTCTTCCTGCTCTCCGACCAGGCGCGGCACATCACCCTGCACAGCCTGTACGTCGACGGCGGAGCAGCCCTGCGCGGCTGACGGACCGGGCGCGGATCCGACGGCGTACGGAACGACCGATCGACCGCGAACGACCGATCGAATGGCAGGACGGCCCGGACGGCCCGGACGACCCCGATGACCCCGATGACCCGGACATGCGACAGGAGGCACGGAGTGGGCACTCATGCGCGCGGGGCGGACGCCCGCCCGCCGGTGCCGGCCGGTCACTGGGTCCTCGCCGGACCCGGTTCCCTGGCCGGTACGGGCCCGGGGGTGGCCCTGCGGGTCGGGCCCGGGGCCGGTCAGGGGGCGGAGGCGGCCGCCGTGGCCGAACGGGCCCTGGCGACGGCCGGGCCCGGCACGGCGGTGGTGGGCGTGCTCCCGTTCGAGGACGCGCTGCCCGCCGTGCTGACCCTGGCGCCCCTGCGGTTAGGCCGGCGGCCGCTGCCGGGACCCGCGGCCCGGCCGCTGCCCGGGGCGTCCGCGACGGCATCCGCCGGGGCGTTCGGCGGGGCGTTCGCGGGGGCCGTCCCGCCGGTGCCGTACCGCACGCACGTGCCGGACGATCCCGGCTACCTCGCCGCCGTCTCCACCGCCGTCGACCGCATCCGCACGGGCGCCCTCGACAAGGTCGTCCTCGCCCGCGGCTGCCACCTGCCCGGCGGTCCGGGCCCGGCCGACGCCACCGCCCTGTGGCGCCGCCTGCTGCACCGGCACCCCACCGCCTACGTGTTCCGGGCGGAGCTGCCCCCGGACGCCGACGGGCGGCCGCGCGTCCTGGTCGGCGCCTCGCCCGAGCTGCTGCTGCGCAAGTCCGGCGACCGGCTCCTGCTCAACCCGCTGGCCGGCAGTGCCCCGCGGGGTGCCACGCCCGCCGCCGACGCGCAGGCCGGCCGGAGCCTGCTCGCCTCCGTGAAGGACCGCCGGGAACACGCCCTGCTCGTCGACGAGATCACCCGCCGGCTGCGGCCCTCCTGCGAACGCCTCGACGTCCCCGCCGCCCCCGCGCTCAAGGCCACTCCACAGCTCTGGCACCTCTCGACCCTCATCCGGGCCACCCTGCGCCGGCCCGTCCCCAGCGCGCTGCGCATCGCCGCCGCGCTCCACCCGACGCCCGCGGTGTGCGGGCTGCCCCGGGAAGCGGCCCGCCGCCTCATCGGCGAACTGGAGCCGTCCCCGCGGGGCTACTTCACCGGCATCCTCGGCTGGACGGACACCCACGGCGACGGCAGCTGGATCCTCGCCCTCCGCTGCGCCGAACTGTCCGCCGACGGCCTGACGGCCTGGGCTGGCGCCGGCATCGTCCCCGGCTCCGACCCGCACGCCGAGCACGCCGAGACGGCGGTGAAGATGACCACCGTCCTCGGCGCACTCGCCACATCCGGCACACCCGCGACACCTGCTACACCCGCGACACCCGCGGCAACCGCCGCGGTCATCCCCCGCGGACCGCGGACGGTTCGCGCCGGAGTTTCCCCGTCACCGCCGGGAGCTTCCCCGTCACCGCCGGGAGCTTCCCCGACACAGCCGGGAGTTTCCCCGACACCGCCGGCAGCTTCCCCGACACCGTCGGCAGACGGGACAGGTTGGCGCTGATCGCGGCCGCCGCACGCCCCACGGCCTCCCCGAGCGCGGTGATCCGACGGGAATCCGGACCGGTCGCCGCCACTGCGGCGACCACGCTGCCGCACGCGGAGAACACCGGCGCCGCCACGCACGAGAGCGCACGCACACAGCGCCCGTACTCGAAGGCCAGCCCCCGTTCCCGGATCCGCGCGGCCTCCTCGGACCACGCCGCCTCCGACCAGCCCGCGGGCGCGTGCGCCTCCGCCCCGTGCGCCTCCGCCCCGTGCGCCGTGAGGACCAGCTCGGCGGCGCTCCCCGGCGGCAGGACCACGCCGGGGTGCAGCGGGAAGACCTCGTCCACCTCCCCGCGCAGACCCCCGACGACGATCGTGTGCCCGGCCTCGGGCACCGCCAGACTGAGGCTCAGACCGCCGCTCGCGGAGGACAGTTCGCGCAGCGGCCGGGCCGCCGCCGTACGCAGCTCCCGCGCGGGGTGCCAGCCCACCCCCAGCCGGAAGGTCCGCGGGCCGAGCCGGTAGCGGCCCGCACTGCTCTGCACCGCACCCAGCGCGACCAGCTGTCCCAGCAGCCGGTGCGCGGTGGCCTTCGGCAGTTCGGCATCGGCCGCCAGCCGGGTCAGGCCCAGCTCGTCGGCGTGTGCCAGCACTTCCATCAGCGCGAACGCGCCCTCCAGAACGCCCCGCCCCTCGGTGCCGGATCTGGCCATGAGCGGTCCCCCTCTCCACCGGATCCCATCGGTCGGACGGATCCGCGATTCCCCGTTCGCACCGGCTGATCAGGGAAAAAGGGTTTGCCTTCCTCCGCTTTCGCCGGTCCGTTGAACGGACCCGATCATTGCCCGTGCGTCCCGGGAGCGCCAGTGTGTTGTCGACCGAGGACGCGGCGTCCGTCCCCTCCGGGGAGGCCCGGACGGCGTCTGCCAGCAACGAACCGAGGAGGAACCGATGAGCGCCATCAAGACCAGCGCCAAGCAGTTCAAGTACGTCATGTCCGCCATGACGGCGGTGTTCTTCGCTTCTTGTTCTGCCAGCTGACACGCACACCGGGGGTGGGGGCGGCCTGCCGCCCCCACCCCTTCGTCACGCAACGGAGCACGCACGTGAGAGGGAGGCACGAGTGCTGGAGACCGGTGTCCGGCAGGTGCGGGTGGCCACGTCCATGGTGTTCGGCCGGCGGCTGAACGTACGGAACGTGGAGCGACTGGTCGCCGACGCCCTCGCCACGCTGGAGGAGTTCGGCTCGCTCGGGGACGACGTGGACGAACTGGCCGAGGGGCCGTTCGCCGACCCGGAGGAGCGCCGGGACCTGCAGAACCGGGCCCTCCAGCGGACCGTACGCCGCCTCGCCAAGCGCTCCCCCTTCTACCGGGAGCGGCTCGCGGGCACCGACCTCGACGGGCTGACCACCGAGACCCTCACCCGGATCCCGGTGACCCGCAAGGCCGACCTGGTCGAGCGCCCCGCCGACTTCCTGTGCGGCAGGCCCTACCTGGTGACCCAGACCACCGGCACCACCGGCCGTCCCGTCCAGATCTGGCTCTCCCGCTACGAGATGGAGCTCTGGCCCGCGCTGATCGCACTGTCCGTGGTGCTGCGCGGCGACATCGGGCCCGGCGACCGGATGCAGATCAACCTCAGCTCCCGGGCCACGGCCGCCGTCCAGGAGGACGTAGAGGTGTGCCGGCTCGTCAACGCCTCCTGCCACATCGTCGGCCAGGTCCCGCCGGAGGAATCCGTCGAGCACCTGCTCGGCCGGAACGCCGACACCCTGCCCACCCTGCTCACCGGAAACCCCAGCTACCTGGCCAGGATGGTCACCGCGGCCCGTGAACTCGGCTGCAAACCGGACGAGTTCGGACTCCGCTCGATCTACGCCGGCGGCGAGATCATGTCCCGGGCCCTCACCGACGCCCTCCGCGACACCTTCGGCGCGCGCACCGTCGGCGACAACTTCGGCATGACCGAGCTGCTCCCGGTCGGCGGCCGCACCTGCACCCACCGCCACCTCCACATCGACCCCAACATGGGGTACACGGAGGTGCTCGACCTGGAGACCGGGGAACCCGCCGGTCCGGGCCGCCTCGGCGAGCTCACCGTCACTCCGTACTTCCCCTACCGCGAGTGCATGCCCGTCCTGCGCTACAACACCGGCGACGTGGTCCGCACCCTCGACGGCGAACCGGACTGCGAACTCGCCGCCGTGCCCGCCGTCTCCCAGATCCTCGGCAAGGCGGGCCGGCTGCACCGCACCGCCGACGGCGTGGTCACCCCGCGCGACATCGTGGAGGCGCTCGACGGCACCCCCGGACTGCCGTTCCCGCTGCGCCACGCCGCCCGGGTCGGCGAGGACGGCCGGCTCGGGGTGGAGGTCGCCACCCGCGAGCTCACCGCGGCCGAGGTGACCGACCGCCTCCGGGCCCGGGGCATCGACGCGGACGCCCGGGTCCTGCCGCTGGACGACACGGAGGCGGCACGCCGCTTCCCCCTGCGCTGCGACCTGTTGGAGCACACCTTCACCCGGAGCCACGCATGAGCGTCTTCTTCCAGCTCGCGGTCACCACCGCGCTGGCCCTGGCGGTGGTCGCCGGCGCGGTCGCGTACTTCCGCGCCGTACGCACCCCCAGACCGCCCGTCGGCGTGTTCAACGGCGCCGACATCGTCCTGATGATGGGCTTCGTCCTGGCCCTGCCGTACGTTTACCTCGCGCTGCCCGGTGCAGTCCTCCCGGTCGTGCTCGCCCTGGTCTTCGCCGGCGGACTGTCCGTCGGCTACCAGCCGCTGATCGCGAACGGCCGGCTGCGCTGGGCGCTGATCCTCGCGCTGATCGCGAGCGTCCTCGTCTCCCACCTGGCCTTCGGCGAGACCGCGCCGCCCTACTGGGTGGCGAACAGCGTCGTCGTCTGCCTGGTCGTGATCTCCGCCACCAACCTCAACGTCCAGGGCGGCATCCGGCTGCGGAACGTCGCCCGCTTCCTGCTCGCGCTCGCCGCGTACGACGCCTTCTTCGCCTGGGTCGTACCGCTGACGCAGGAACTCGCCGACGCCGTCCAGGGCTACCCGTACGCCCCCGCCGCCGGCCTGCGCATCGGCGAGGACCTCGGCGGGGTGGTCGGCATGGGCGACCTGCTGGCCTACGCGCTCTTCACCACCACCGCCTTCAAGGCGTACGGGAAGCCGGGCCTGCGGACCGGGACCGTCCTGGTCGTCCTCTTCGGCGCCCTGGCACCCGTGGCCGCGCAGCACCTGGTCGCCGCGGTCACCGGCGACGAGCCGGCCCTGATACCCGCCCAGGTGTTCTTCGGGCCGGCGGCCTACGTCGGCTACCGCCTCCTGCGCCGCCGCGGACCGGAGCGGCGGATGGCCGAGGTGGTCTTCCGCCGCGACGCCGACGGGGCCGCGCGGCAGCCCGCGGTGCGCGGCACGGCGGCCGGGGCCCGCACGGCACCCTGATCCGATCCGATCCGATCCGATCCGATCCGATCCGTACGCCTACGCCGCGCGAGGCAGGCCGTACGCCGCGCGACGTACCGAGGCCGCCCCGTTCCGGGAGGGCGGCCTCCGGCGCGTCCGGGAACCGGAGCGCGCGACCGCGGGGGACGGGGACCCGGCCGTGGCACACGGCCCGGCGGCCTGGGCTCAGGCGCGGGCGACCGCGCAGTCCGGGCACAGCCCCCGGTAGGTCATCTCGACCCCCGAGAGGGCGAAGCCGAACCGTTCGGAGGAGGGCAGGTCGCCCAGCGGGTCGCCGCCGGGGTGGACGTCCCGGATCGTGCCGCAGCCCGAGCAGACCAGGTGCTGGTGCGGGCGGTGTGCGTTCGGGTCGTAGCGCTTGGCCCGGCCGTCGGTGGTCACCTCCGTGACCTCGCCCAGTGACACCAGCTCACTGAGCGTGTTGTACACCGTCGCGCGGGAGACCTCCGGCAGCCGCGCGGTCGCCCGCGCGAGCACCTCGTCCGCCGTGAGGTGGACGTGCTCGCCGTCGAGTACCTCCGCGACCACCCGGCGCTGGGCGGTCATCCGCCAGCCGCGTCCGCGAAGCCTTTCCAGCAAGTCGCTCACTGCCCCACCCAGCCTTACTTGTGCATCGTCTACAGAATGGATCCGTACGGTTCTGGTTCTCGCATTGACTTGGACTAAGTCCATCGTAGGATCTATTCCGGCGACAACCAAGGGACAGGACGACAGCAGGGAAAAAGCTGTGACGCTGAGTGGAGTGATCATCACGCCACCCACCATCAGCGCTCCGTTCTCCTGTTCCGCGTCCTCGGTTCCTGAGCAAAGTGCGATCCGCCTGATCCGGAAGGATTCCCATGCCCGAGAACATTGATGCAAACGAGAGCACCCCGAAGCCGGAGGGCAGCGGAGGCTGCCCCGTGGCGCACGGGCGGGCCGCGCACCCGACGCAGGGCGGCGGCAACCGCCAGTGGTGGCCCGAGCGCCTCAACCTGAAGATCCTTGCCACGAACCCCGCCGTGGCGAACCCGCTCGGCGAGGACTTCGACTACGCCGAGGCGTTCAAGGGCCTCGACCTGCCGGCCGTGAAGCAGGACATCGCCGAGGTGCTCACCACCTCGCAGGACTGGTGGCCCGCCGACTTCGGCCACTACGGCCCCCTGATCATCCGCATGGCCTGGCACAGCGCCGGCACCTACCGGATCAGCGACGGCCGCGGCGGCGCCGGCGCCGGCCAGCAGCGTTTCGCCCCGCTGAACAGCTGGCCGGACAACGCCAACCTGGACAAGGCCCGCCGTCTGCTGTGGCCGGTCAAGAAGAAGTACGGCCAGGCCATCTCCTGGGCCGACCTCATGATCCTCGCGGGCAACGTCGCCCTGGAGTCGATGGGCTTCGAAACCTTCGGCTTCGCCGGCGGCCGCGCCGACGTCTGGGAGGCGGACGAGGACGTCTACTGGGGCCCGGAGAAGACCTGGCTCGGTGACGAGCGCTACACCGGCGACCGCGAGCTGGAGTCCTCGCTCGGCGCCGTCCAGATGGGCCTCATCTACGTCAACCCCGAGGGCCCCAACGGCAACCCGGACCCGATCGCCGCGGCCCGCGACATCCGCGACACCTTCGGCCGGATGGCGATGAACGACGAGGAGACCGTCGCCCTCATCGCCGGTGGCCACACCTTCGGCAAGGCGCACGGCGCCGGCTCCGCGGACCACGTCGGCGTCGAGCCCGAGGGCGCGTCCATCGAGGCCCAGGGCTTCGGCTGGCAGAGCACGTACGGCAGCGGCAAGGGCGCGGACACCATCACGTCCGGCCTGGAGGTCACCTGGACCACCACGCCCACCCAGTGGGGCAACGGGTTCTTCAAGAACCTGTTCGAGTACGAGTACGAGCTCACCTCCAGCCCGGCCGGCGCCCACCAGTGGGTGGCCAAGGACGCCGAGGCGATCATCCCCGACGCGTTCGACGCGGAGAAGAAGCACCTCCCGACGATGCTCACCACCGACCTGTCGCTCCGTTTCGACCCGGTCTACGGCGAGATCTCGCGCCGCTTCTACGAGAACCCGGACCAGTTCGCGGACGCCTTCGCCCGCGCCTGGTTCAAGCTGACCCACCGTGACATGGGCCCGCTCGTGCGCTACCTCGGCCCGGAGGTCCCCTCCGAGGAGCTCATCTGGCAGGACCCGCTGCCGGCCCGCTCCGGCGAGCCGGTCGACGCCGCCGACATCGCCTCCCTCAAGGAGCAGATCCTCGGCACCGGCCTCACCGTCACCCAGCTGGTCAACGCCTCCTGGGCCGCCGCCGCCTCCTTCCGCGGCAGCGACAAGCGCGGTGGCGCCAACGGCGCCCGCATCCGCCTGGAGCCGCAGCGCAACTGGGAGGTCAACAACCCGGACGACCTCGCCCAGGTGCTGCGCGCCCTGGAGGGCATCCAGGAGTCCTTCAACGCCGCCGCATCCGGTGGCAAGCAGGTCTCCCTCGCCGACCTGGTGGTCCTCGCGGGCACCGCGGCCGTCGAGAAGGCGGCCAAGGACGCCGGCCACGACGTCGAGGTCCCCTTCACCCCGGGCCGCGTGGACGCCTCCGCCGAGCAGACGGACGCCGAGTCCTTCGCCGCGCTGGAGCCGGCTGCGGACGGCTTCCGCAACTACCTGGGCAAGGGCAACCGCCTGCCGGCCGAGTTCCTGCTCGTCGACAAGGCCAACCTGCTCACCCTGTCCGCGCCGGAGACCACCGTCCTGGTCGGCGGTCTGCGCGCCCTGGGCGTGACCCAGGCGCAGTCCTCGCTCGGCGTCTTCACCGAGACCCCCGGTCAGCTGACGAACGACTTCTTCGTCAACCTGCTCGACCTGGGCACCACGTGGAAGTCCACCTCCGAGGACCAGACCACCTTCGAGGGCCGGGACGCGGCCACCGGTGAGCTCAAGTGGACCGGTACCCGCGCCGACCTGGTCTTCGGCTCCAACTCCGAGCTGCGGGCGCTGGCGGAGGTCTACGCCGGCGACGACGCGAAGGAGAAGTTCGTGGCGGACTTCGTCGCGGCGTGGACCAAGGTCATGGAGCTGGACCGCTTCGACCTCGTCTGAGCACGGCGTCCCACCGCGTGACCGCGTGACCGCGTGACCGTGTGATGGCGACCGTGTGAGCACGGAGCCGTGAAGGCCGTCCTCCCCTCCGGGGGAGGGCGGCCTTCCGCGTGCGCGCGGCGGACCCGCACCCAAGGCGGCCGTGTGCCGACGCGGCTCAGGTGCGGACCCGGGCCGCCTCCGCCCAGGAGAAGACGCCGAACAGCATCAGCCCGATCGCCAGGGCCACCAGCAGCCCGGGGCCGGCCGGGGTCGTGGCGAAGGCGCGCAGCGTGTCGTCGATCCCTTTGGCCTTGCCCGGGTCGTAGGACACGGCCGCGTACACCAGGAAGCCGCCGACCGCCGTGAACACCACCCCGCGGGCGATCCCGCCGGCCACGCCGAGCACGTCCACGGCCGTGCGGACCCCGTCCGGCAGGCCGTCGGTGTCCATCTCGTCGTGGAAGGTGCGCCGGGCCGCGGCGACGGCGATCACCACGCCGCCGATCGCGAAGCCGATCCCCACCAGGGCCACCAGCCAGCCGCCGGCCCAGCCGAGCAGGGTCGCCGTCGCGTCCCGTGACTCCTCGTCCCCGGAGCGGGTGCCGCCGAGGCCCGCCGCGAAGGCCAGCACGGAGAGGGCGCCCACTGCGTAGACCACCGCGCGGGCCGCCGCGAGGGCGCGCATGGCCGGCTTGGTGCCGTCCGGGCGGGCGGCACCGAAGACGGCCTCCGACAGCCTCCACAGCGCCATGGCCACCAGGCCGATGCCGACGGCCCACACCAGGACCGCCCCGAACGGCTGCCGGGCGAGCTGGGCCACGGCCCCGGTGCGGTCGGCCTGCTCGCCGGTGTCCCCGAAGGCGATCCGCAGGGCCAGCAGCCCCACGAGCAGGTACAGCACGCCGCGCGTGGCCAGGCCGCAGCGCGCGGCCACCGTCACGGCGCGGCGGGTGGCCCGGCTCCGTTCGGCCGGGCCGGGAGGTGTGATGTGCGGCACGGTACGCGGCATGCCCCTGCCCCTTTCGGTCCGGGGCGCGCCTGCCCGAGACGGGCCGTACCATGCGCCGCCGACGCAACTCGGTCCACCGCGGGTGGTTTCCGGACGCATAAGCGGGTAGCAGCGACTTATCAGACAATCGGCGTCAGGCCGTTCGGAGCTTCGGCGCCTCTCCCTCTCCCGCTCCCGGATTCCCGGAGATCGGAGTACGCCATGATCATTCTCGGCGTCATCCTGCTGATCGTGGGCTGGTTGCTCGGCCTGTCGATCTTCTGGACGATCGGCATCATCCTGGTCGTCATCGGCCTGATCCTGTGGGTCCTCGGGGCCGTGGGGCACGCCGTCGGCGGCCGCAAGCACTACTACTAGTCGCCGGTGCCGGGTCATCATGGCCAGACCTCGTCGGCGGACCTGTCAGACGTTCCATTTCCGCACTTCAGGGCGGTGTCAACGCCGACCCAGCTTCTTCATCCTTCCGGGCCCGCGGATCCGGGCGGCCCTTCCGGCCCCCGCCGCGGGCCCGGTCCCGCCCCGGAATCACGGGCCCGAGGACCCGCTCCCGACGGGACCGGAGACGGACCGCCGCCGGCGAACGGGCGAGCCCGGGCGTCCGGGCGCGCCGTCCCGCCCCCACGGGGTGTCAGCATGCCCAGCGGACAGCGGCTCACGCGGCGGGTGAGGTGAAGCCGTCGCGCAGCGACGAAGGGCAGGGACGTGACGCCTCAGGCGGTCGGACACGCGGCTGGCAATCCGCAGACGCAGACGCAGACGCAGGCACAGCCGGAGACGCGAACGGGGGTGAAGTCGAGGGCGGAAGCGGCCGTACGGAAACCGGCCGTCCCGACGGCCGTCCCCACGGCCGCGCCGACCGCCGCGGCCCTTCCCGGCGGCACGCCCCCGACCGGCGTCGACGCCGAACTCCTGATCGCCGCCTCGGTGTTGCTGGCGGACGCCGCACTCACCGCCAAGCAGGCCGGTGCGGAACTCTCCGGCGCGCTCGGCAGCTGGCGGTTCGGCGTCGAGGCATTCCGCCGCCCCGCCTGGGCCCTCGGCGCGGCGGTGTCCTGCGCCCGGGCCCTGACCGGCCCCGCCGGCCTGTCCTTCGGGGCCAACGGCGGCATCCCCGGTGAACTCGCCAGGATCGCCGGGAACCTGACCCGCCGGCGGCCCGCCGCGGTGGCCATGGCGGTGGACTCGTTCGCCATGCGCATCGAAGCGGCCGCGGTCACCCACCCCAACCTCGACTCCCCGCAGGCCAGGCGCCTCACCGACGCGATGGTGGCGGGCGACCGGCTGGAGGCCCTGCGGGCGCTGCGCGCCCTGGTCGAACGACTCGGAGTCACCCGGGCCCTGACCACCGTCAGCCCGGTGATCATGGAGCTGTGCGCGCTGGCCGGCATGCTCGACGAGAACCCGGTCAACGACAGCTTCTCCTGGGTGACCCTGGCCGGCGGCGTCCCCACCACCGACCCCTTCCTCGGCCTGCCCAGCTCCGTGCTCAAGTGGCTCAACCCCGGCCCGGGCCGCGCCGAACGCACCGATCCCGACCCGATCCTGGCCAAGGTCCTCACCACCTCCCGCAACGACATCGTCAGCTACGTGAACGACATCGGGGCCCTCGGCAACCACGGCCTGGTGCTGCTCCGCCGGGTCGCGTGCACCGACGGCGCCGAACGCCACGTCCTGCTGCTGCCCGGAACCAGCTTCGGACTCCTCAGCAACAGCACCCCGCAGGACCTGGTCGGCGCCTTCGACGGCCTGCTCCGCACCGACACCACCTACACCCGGGCCGCCCGGAAACTGCTGCTGCGCGCCGGAGTTCCGGCCGGCTCCGAGCTCATGCTGGTCGGCCACAGCCTGGGCGGCATGACCGCCATGAACCTGGCCGCCGACCCCGAGGTCGCCGCCGAGTACCGGATCACCCATGTGATCGCCGTCGGCTCCCCGATCGACAGCAAGCGCCCCGCCGACCACACCACCCGGGTCATCAGCCTGGTCAACGAGCACGACGTGATCCCGGGCCTCGACGGACGCGGCCCGGCCTCGCCCCACGACGTCCCCGACACCTGGACCGAGCTCGCCTGGCTCGACGAGACGTACGACTACCCGCTCTCGCACGCCCCGCAGGCGTACTCCGACGCCCTGCGCGGCGAGACGGCCCACCACCGCGAGCGGGTCAACGAGCTGATCACGGCGTACGACGGCGACATCGTCGGCAACCAGCCCTACATGCTGCGCGACAAGTGACGTGAGGAAGACACCCGCCCCATGACCACCGCAGACACCCGCCCCGCCGCCGGCGCCTGGCCGCTGGAGAACGCCGTGTTCAGCGCGGCCCTGCTCGCCCACCGGCTGCCCTGGACGGACGCCCCCGCCCGCGCCCTCGGCCTGCACGCGCTCACCCGGGAAGGAGCCGTCCGTCACCTCCTCGCCCATCTGCACCGCACCCGGTCGGGCCGCCCGGTGCGGCTGAGCACCCCCTTCGGCTCCTTCCTCGTCCCGCTCACCCGGGCCGACACCGCCGGACTCCTCGCCGCCGCCGGGAGGAAGGGCGCGCTCGGACCGGCCGCCGGATTCACGGCGGGCGGCCGGCGGCACGGCCTGCACCCCCACACCCCGCTCCCCCCGGAGGCCGTACCGCCCTCCGACGGACTGGCGGCCCGGATCGCGGAGGACCTCGACGGAGTGGTCGCCGCCCGCCGAGGGGACGGCACCCTGGACCCGGAGCGCTGGCGCTCCGCCATGCTGCGCCTGGCCCGCCGCGTGGTGGTGGGTGCCGACGCGGACCGGGACTCCCTGCTCAGCGAGGTGCTGACGGCAACCGCGGCCGCCGCGGGCAGCCGTACGTACGAGAGCCGGAACGCGGCCCTGCACCGCAGGCTCGCCCCCTACCTGGCAGCCGACCCGGACCCGGACACCCCCGCCGGCCGGCTCGCGGCCGCCGGCCACGACCCGGACGAGGCCGTACCCGCCCTCGCGCACACCCTCGCCGTGGTCTCCGAGGCCGCAGTCACCACCGCCCTCCAGGCCCTCGCGCTGTACGCCGCAGGTCCGGACGCCGCGGATCCGGGTGCCGCCCGCCCGGATGCCGCCCACCCGGATGTCGCGGACGCCGCCGCGGCGGCCGTGCGGCGGGCACTCGACCACTACCCGCCGGTGGCCGCGGCCGTGCACCCGGTCCGGGCCGCCTTCACCTGGGAGGGCCTGGCCGTCGCCGAGGGCACCGAGATCCTGGCCGCGCCCGCCCGGCTGAACGCCCCCGACCCGGCGGACGACGGCCGACAGGAGGCCGGCGGACCGGCCGACGGGCAGCCGTCGCCGCTGTGCGGCGCCCCCGCCGGGTGCACGGCCGGCGGGTTCGCCGCCCTGGTCGCGGGCGAGATCGTGCGGGGCATCAGGGCCGTCGCCCACCCCGTGCTGATCTCCCCGCAGCTCACCCCGGACCGCCTTCCGTACGAACTCGCCCCGGACACCGTGCTGGTGGCCCTCACCCCCGCCGACCCGACCGGACGCACCGGGGCGGCCCCGTCCGACGGCCGGGTCGCCGTCGGCACGTCGGCCGCCGTTCCGCGGTCGGCCCACGGCTACAGCCCGGCCTCGTACGGCGCCCTCGCCCGGACCAGCGCCGACCGGCTGGACCGGCAGGCGGAGAGCCTCGCGGCATGCGCCGCGCACACCGGCTGGAACGGCGGAGAGGCGGGCGAGCGCTTCCGGCTGGTCCTGCTGGCGCACGCCGACCGGTGCGCGAAGGCGGCCGCCGACGTACGCGGCGCGGCCCGGGCACTCGCGGACTGAGGCGGGCGGAACGCGTCGAACGGGCACACCGACGCGTCCCCCCTGCCGGGCCGGCGACCACACAGAGCGGAACTGGCGGAACCGAAGGAGACCGGACCCCATGCACATGCCGAACCACCCGGTGACATCGCCGAATCCGGAGCATCCGGTGAATCCGGTGAATCCGGTGAACGCGGGCAACCGGGCGGCGCCGGGGTTCCCGGCCCCCCGCCCGGGCGGCAGGGCCGCCGTGCTCGCCGGGCTCGGGGCCCATCTGCCGCCCCGTGCGCTCGACAACGCCGAGCTGTGCGGCGGCCGGCCCGTGGGCGACGAGTGGATCCGTGCCCGCATCGGCGCCGGGAGCCGCCGCATCGCCGACGGTGAGGCGGTCGCCGACCTGGCCGTCCGGGCCGGCCGGCGCGCGCTCGCGGCCGCCGGCACGCCCGCGGCGGACGCGGTGGTCGTGGTCAGCACCGCCCCCGAGCGGCTCTGCCCGGCGGCCGCGCCCGAGGTCGCGTACCGCCTGGGCCTGGGCAACGTCCCGGCCTTCGACCTGGCCGCCGGCTGCAGCGGGTTCCTCTACGGCCTCGCCGTGTCCGCCTCGATGGTGACCTCCGGCACGGCTGGCCGTGTCCTGCTCGTGGCCTCCGACGTGTTCAGCGCCTTCATGGACCCGGCCGACTGGCTGATGCGGGCCATCTTCGGCGACGGTGCGGGAGCGGTGGTGCTGCGGGCCGGAACGCCCGGAGAACCGGGCGTGATCGGACCGTTCGACCTCGGCAGTGACGGCGGGCAGGCCGACCTGCTGGAGATCCCCGGTGGCGGCGCCCGCTCCCGCAAGCGTCCTCCCGGGGCCGAACGTGACGGAGGAGACGGAGGCGCCGGACCCTTCGGTGCGGGCGGTGCGGGCGGTGCGGGCGGTGCGGACTCCCCGTACTTCCGCATGGACGGTCCGGCCGTCCGCAAGCAGGCGGTGGTCGGGATGAGCGATTCGGTGACGCGGGCCCTGGACGCCGCCGGGTGGGCGCTGCCCGACCTGGACGCACTGGTCGCCCACCAGGCCAACCAGCGCATCCTGGACGGCCTGGCGGCCGAACTGGGCCTGCCGCCCGAGCGCGTGCTGTCACACATCGAGCACTACGGGAACACGGCGTCGGCCTCTGTGCCCGTCATGCTGGCCCAGGCCGCTGCCGCCGGAACGCTCCGCCCGGGGCAGCGGGTGGCCCTCACCGCGTTCGGCGCCGGCCTGGCCTGGGGCTCCACCACACTGGTCTGGCCCGACGTACGGGCGCTCACGGACGACCACTGAGGGGGCCCGCCACGGGAGCCGTTTCCGGGTGCGTGCTCACGCGCCGTACCGGCCGTCCCGCAGCAGCAGCTCCCGGTCCACCATGTCCTGTACGGCGGCCTGTACGTCGGCGCAGAACCGGCGGGCCGCCGCCGATCGGGCGCCGTACCCCGCGGGCCGTTCGGGTGCGGGGATCGGCTCGCCGACCGTGATCCGCCACTTCCCGGGAAGGGGAAAGGCGGGGGTGACGGGGAAATACGGCAATCCGAAAAGGCGTGCCAGGGCCGGTACTTCGCCCAGTTTCGGGACCGACTCCTCGGCTCCGATCACCGAGATCGGCACCACCGGAGTTCCCGAGTGCAGGGCGGCCACCGCGAATCCCGGGCTGAAGGGCCGGAGCCGGTAGCGCTCGCGGAACGGCTTTTCGAGCCCCGACATTCCCTCGGGGAACACCCCGACGAGCTCGCCTGCGCGCAGGTGTTCCAGTCCCACCCTCGGGTCGATCGGCACGCCGCCCAGTTTCGCGGCGTGCGGGCCGATCACCGGGAACCGGAACAGCAGCGGGTCCGCGAGGACCTTGGGCCGTCGGGGCACCGACCGGGCCAGTGCCTTGAGCAGCACGAACGCGTCCAGGCCCCAGGCGCCCGAGTGGTTGGCGACGAGCACGGCCGGCCCCTCGGACGGGATGTTCTCCAGGCCGAGCACGTCCACCCGGAACCAGTCGTCGATGAACCAGTCGAGCAACCGGTCCCATGCCTGCACCCCGACGTCACCGAGCATCCGGCCCATGTGGCGGAATTCGGCACCCGCCATCTCGATCACGTCCGACATGCTTTCCGACACGAACGGTCCTCTTTCCTGCTTTTGGGGTCACCCAACTCGCACCATGCGAACGGACTTTGTGAAGACCAACGCCCGTGGTAGTTGTTTGAGCACGAGAACCGGCCGCATTTCGGAAATCGGTTCTCCGTTCCCCTCTTCATTCCCCGCGCCGCGTGCGCGCGTTCCCATGAAGGCCGAAGCCACGATGACCTCCCAGAACACTCCCGCCACGCCCGCGAGGCCCGCCCCGGACCTGATCGGCGAGCTGCTCGTCCAGCGCTTCGAAGTGCCCGCCGGCGAGGTGCGCCCCGACGCCGCCATGCGCGACCTGCTCGTCGATTCCCTGATGGTCGTCGAGATGGCCATCACGGTGCAGGAGACCCTGGGCGTCAAGGTCGAGGAGGACGAGCTCCGCGACACCACCCTCGGGGAGTTCGCGGCGATCGTCGAAGGCCGCCGCACCGACCGCTGACCCCGCGCTACCGCACCGTCAGGACCCGCAGCAGGGGCGCCCCCTCCGGCCAGGGCATGGGGCCGGCCACGGCAGCCGCGGCCAGCCGGAGGGTGCCCTGGAGCGGGTCGCCGTCGGGGACGTGCGGACGTACGCCGGGCACCCGCTCCGCCAGCCGCGCCGACACGGCCGCCCGCAGCCCGGCGAGGTCGAACAGCCGCCCCGTAAGCGAGATCCGCGGCGCCGTCAGGCCGACCGCCGCCGCGGCCGCCGTGTCCGCGATCTCCTCGGCGGCCCGGGCGAGGATCCCCGCCGCGACCCCGTCCCCGGCGGCCGCGGCCCCCGCCACCGCGGGCGCCAGGGCCGCCAGCAGCCCGGCCCGGTCCGGGCGCCGCTGGAACACGGCCGGCAGCCCGGCCACCGCACCGTAGAGCTCCACCACCCGGTCCAGGAGCAGGACGGACCCGCCGCTCCGGCCGTCGTAGGCGCGCAGGGCCGCGTCGACCGCCGCGCGCCCGATCCAGGCACCGCCCCCGCCGTCCCCGAACAGGTGCCCCCAGCCGTCGGCGCGCCGCCAGCCCCCGGCCGGACCGGTGGCCAGGGCGATCATGCCCGTCCCGGCTGCCACGACCACGCCCGGCCGGACACCGAGGGCGCCCGCGTACGCGGCGACCGCGTCCGCGGCCAGCACCAGCCGGCGGGCCCCGGCCCGTTCGGCGAGCGGCCCCGGGAGCCGGGCGGCCAGGTCCTCGCCGAGCGAGGCCATGCCGGTGGCCCCGACGGCGACCACCTCCACCGCGTCGGCGCCCGCCTCCGCCAGCAGCCCGTCCAGGGCCGGCAGGACCAGGCCCAGCAGCGTCCCGGCATCGATGCCGTGCGGACCCGTCCGGGTGGCGGCGCCGATCGCCACGGAGGCCGCGGTCCGCGCCCCGCCGTGCCCGTCGAGGCGGGCGAGCGCCAGCCGCAGCCCGGTCCCGCCTACGTCCAGGCCGGCCACCCACACCCCGTCCAGCGGTTCGTCTTCCATTCCCGGACCATTCCCCGGGCCGTGGCACCCGTACGCCGGTTCCGGGGCGCTCGCGACCGCCACGACCGCCCTGCACCGAGGGCTCGGGCCCGCGGGGGAGGTGGCGGCGCAGCAGCACACAGGGCCGGGCCATAAGGTGGCGGGTATGGAGTCGTACACCATCGGTCAGGCGGCCAGGCTGCTCGGCGTCAGCGTCGACACGGCGCGCCGCTGGGCGGACGCGGACCGCTTCCCCACCCGCCGCGAGGGAAACCGGCGGATCGTCGCAGGACCGGACCTCGCGGCCTTCTGCGTGGCCGTCGCCCAGGAGACGGCGGAGGCCGACGAGCCGCCGTACACCTCGGCCCGGAACGCGTTCCCCGGCATCGTCACCCGGGTCCTGCTCGGCACCGTCGACGCCCAGGTCGAGATCCAGGCCGGGCCGCACCGGATCGTGTCCCTGCTGACCCGCGAGGCAGTCGAGGAACTCGGCCTGGAGGTCGGCGCCCGGGCCACCGCACGGGTGAAATCCACCAGCGTCTTCATCGACCGCGTCTAGCCTGGTCTCCGGATCCCGGTGACACCGGACCCTGAGGAGGCTGCGGTGGACGATCGTGCGGTGGAGACGGCGGCGGAACTGTTCGACGGGATGGGGGCCGAGTACGAGCGGGCCTTCGGGAAGCTTCCCGCCCAGCTCGCCGCCCTCGACTGGCTGGCCGCCAGACTGCCCGCCGGAGCCCGGGTGCTGGACGTCGGCAGCGGCACCGGCCGGCCCGTCGCCGAGTCCCTGGTCCGCGCCGGGTACGACGTGACCGGCATCGACGTGTCCGCCGCGATGGTCGAGCTCGCCCGGTCCCAGGTGCCCGGAGCCCGGTTCGAGCAGCACGACGTACGCGACTACCGGCCGCCGGCCGGCGGCTTCGACGCGGTGACCGCCTTCTTCCCGCTGCTGGTGATGGGCCGCGACGAGGTCGGGGAATCCCTGCTGCGGATCGCCGACTGGCTGGTGCCCGGAGGCTACTTCGTGATGGCCACCGTGCCCGCCGACATCGCGGACGTGGAGGTGGAATGGATGGGCCGGCGGGTCCGGGTCTCCAGCTACTCCACCGCCGAGTACCTGCGCAGGCTCCGTGAGGACTGCGGACTGGAGGTCCTCCACCACTCGACCTCCACCTTCCAGCCCGAGAGCGAGCTCGCCGGGCCGGAGGACCACCTCTTCTGCTACGCCCGCCGCCCCGTCGGCTGACCCGTCCGCCGACGGCTGCGGGCGGTTGCGGGCGGTTGCCGGTCGCGTGCCCGCCCGCCGCCCGCTGCCGTCAGCTGTCCAGCAGGCGGTGCAGGGCCGTGGCGAAGGCGGAGACGAAGGACTCGCGGGCCGGCTCGTCGAGCAGGTCCAGCGAGAGGTAGGGGTTGAGGTCCTCCAGCTCGACCAGCAGCAGCTCCCCGTCCGGGGCCCGGCACGCGTCGACCCGCTGGATGCCGTGGCCGATGGTGTTCCAGTCGACGAACCGCTGCGCGAACTCCAGGTCGGCGGCGGTCGGCAGGTACGGCTCCAGCACCCAGCGCTCCTCCGGCCGGGGCGCGTACAGGGCGTACTGGAAGGCCGCGTCGACGAAGTAGAAGGACACCTCGTAGCGGAACGGGATGCGCGGCTGGACCAGCAGCGTGCCCGGGGCGGCGGCGCGCAGCGCGTCCCCGAGGCCCTCGTGGGGCAGGAAGCGCAGGCCGATCGAGTCCGCGCCGAGCTTGGGCTTCACCACGTACTCGGCGTACGCGTCCGGGCCCGGCAGGCGGTCCAGGTCCGCCGCGCGGTCCACGGTCGGGATCACCGGCATGCCCGCCGCGGTGAGGTCCGGGAGGTACTGCTTGCCCGCCATGTCCGCGCGGCCGGTGAGCTCGTTGTAGACGCGGGTGCCGCGCCGGACGGCCAGCTCGCGGAACGCGTCGTACCGGTCCTGGTACCGCAGGACCGGGCCGCTGTTGCGGACCACCACCGCGTCGAAGGAGTCCATCAGCGACGCCGCGTCCAGCGGGTGGCAGAGCGCGATGTCGAACCCGCCGGGACCGCCCGGCACGCCCTCGCGCAGCCGCGATGTCAGGAAGATGTCCTCGTCGCAGTAGCGCCGGCCGCGCGCGGGATAGGCCAGGTCGGTGACGTACAGGAGGCGGGGCTGCGGTGCGGACATCGTTCCTCTTCGGGCCTGTGCGTGGTGCGTGCCTGCGCGCGGTGCGTGCCTGTGCGAGGTGCCTGTGCGTGGTGCCTGTGCGGTGCCTGCGCGGTGCGCGTGGCGGTGCGCATGGTGTGGTGCCCGTCCGTGCGGGTTCCGCCGCTCACGCTAGCCGCCCCGGCGGCGGCCCCGGCGCGCGGGTGGCGGGTCTCCTGGTGGAATGGAGGTGTGGTGGCGGACCAGGAGTACCCGCAGTCCCCCTTCCGCGAGCGCGCGGAGCTCCGCGCCAGGCTGCGGGCCATGGAGGACGCCGCCGAGCGGATCGGGACCACCCTGGACGAGCGGGCCACCTGTCAGGAGCTGGTCGGATTCCTGTTCCGGAACCTGTGCGACGCGGCCGCCGTGGACCTGCGGCCCGAGGGCCCCGGCGGCCCTCCGCAGCGGGCCGCGGCGGCCGGCCCCCCGGTGCTGCTGGAGGCGGCCGGTGCCACCGCGGACGGCGGCGGCCCGGCGGCGGACCGTGACGGCGGCGCGCCGCGGAGCGGGGACGGCCGTACGGCGGACCGTGACGGCGGGCGGCCGCACGTGCTCTCGGTGCCGTTGGAGACCGGGGACGAGAGCTACGGGTCCCTGCTGGCGGTACGCGCCGCCGGCCGCGCGTTCACCGGCCACGACACGGCGACCGTCGGGTTCGCGGCCCGGCTGGCCGCGCTGCACCTCCGGCACGCACGGCAGCTGGCCGCCACCGAGCAGACCGCGCTCAACCTGCAGCGGGCGCTGGTCGCCGAGCCCGGCCGCCCGCACCCCAACCTGGAGATCGCCAGCCGCTACCTGCCGGTGGGGGCCAGGGCCCTGGTCGGCGGGGACTGGTTCGAGACGGTCCGGCTGCACTTCGGGCGGACCCTGCTGGTGGTCGGCGACGTCATGGGCCACGGGCTGGACGCGGCGGTGGACATGAACCTCTACCGGTCCACCCTGCGCGAGGTCGCCGCCACGGACCTGGCCCCGCACCGGGTGCTGCGGCAGCTGGACCAGCTCGTCGCCGAGGACGACGGTCGCCGCCCGGCGACCTGCCTGCTGGTACGGCTGGACCCGGCCCGGGAGGTGGCGATGTTCGCCAGCGCCGGACACCTGCCGCCCGCGGTCTTCTCGGCCGACGGCCGGGCCGTCCTGCTGGACGTCCCGGTCGGGCCGCCGCTGGGCACCGGGATCGGCGGCTACGAGGCCGGCACCCGCACCGTGACCCCGGACGACACCCTGCTGCTGTTCACGGACGGGCTGGTCGAGCGGCGCGACGAGGACATCGACACCTCCCTGGCCCGGCTCGCCGGACTGCACCTGCCGCCGGGCACGGAGGTGCAGGAACTGGTCGACGCGGTGGTGGCGGCCCTGGACGCCCGGCACGCCGAGGACGACGTGGCCGTACTGGCCGCCCGGATCCGCCGCCGGCCCCATCCGCCGGACCCCACCGACGTGATCCACCCGTCCTGATCCACCCCTCCTGAGCCACCCGTAACCACCCGTAGGGACCCGTGGGTCCCTCTGCGTGCCGCCGCGGCCGGTCCGCGTGGCCCGGGGCCGGTCGCCGTCACCGGGACGGCGGCGGTTCCGGCAGGTAGGGCGAGCGCACCGGCACCGGCCAGCCGATACGGCGGGCATGGCAGGCCAGGGCGAGCACGTCCAGGTCCAGGGCGGCCTCCGGCACCAGGCCGCGCGCCGCCGGCGCGTAGTGCTCCCGGTGCGCCTCCAGTGCGTCCGCCAGCGCCAGCGCGAAGCCCTCGCGGTCGCCCTCGACCAACTGGGACAGCAGCACCACCGGAGGGCCGAGGAAGCCGTCCCCGGCCAGCCGGCCGGCCGTCCGCAGCGCCCGGTCCAGGGCCGGTTCCGGGTCGGCACCGCGCAGGTAGTCGTGCAGCGCGGCGCAGTAGGCCCCGCCCGGCGACGCGTACGGGCCCTGCTCGAAGAACTCCGGCGGCATCAGCACGCAGTCGGCCAGCGGGCCGCGCGCCCCCACGACGAGTGCGCAGGCCACCGCGTCACGCCAGTGCGCGGGCCCCGGCTCGTACGCGCCCCGCCAGGCCGGCAGGATCCGGCGGGTGCCGCCGATGCCGACCTCCGCCGCCCCGCCCGGGGCGGTACGGGCCAGCCGGAACACCGCCCCGCCCGCCTCCGCGCCGAGCCGCAGGTCCTCGTGCAGCCGGGGGTCGCCGGGGGACTCCGCCGCCCTGGACAGGGCGCGCAGCCGCAGTCCGCGCAGCAGACCGGTGATCCCCACGGCCAGGTCCGCCGGGTCGCTGCCCGGGTCCCGGAACCGGGCCAGCCAGGCCCCGGCCGGATCGACGGGATCGGTGGCCCCGGTGACCTCCGCGGCCTCGGCGGCCGTGGCGAGACCGGCCGGAGTGGTCAGACCGGCCGGAGTGGTGAGACCGGCGCGCTCGGCTGTCGCGCGCGGGGGCCCGAAGGGTGCCGGGCGGCCGACGGTCAGCGGGCCGGCCGCCAGTGCGGCCACCGCGTCCGGCCGTTTGTCCCGCCCGTACGCGCGCACCCGCGGCCCCGCCGTCGCGAACCCGGTGACCAGCGCGTCCGGCAGGTAGTCGGAGTCCACCGCGATCCGCCAGCCCAGCCAGCGGTGCGCCATCGCCGCCAGTGCGATCGCGGACAGCGGCAGCAGGGTCCGCGGCGGCGGGTTGCGCATGGCCACCGCGGAGTCCCCGAACCGGCCCCGGTGTATCTCCAGCTGCCGGGCCAGGGCCCGGCCGAACGTCTCCTCTTCCTCCGCGGCCAGCGCGCGCAGCGCCGCCAGAGCGGCCCGCTCGGCGAGCCCCGTGTCGCCTTCGCCCAGGCCGTCGACGATCGAGTCGATGACCGCGAGCCGTCCGGCCGCCTCCACCGGATCGGGCGCGTCCCGGTTCTCCTGGGAGCCGTACACGTACGCCATCAGCGCGTGCACCAGCGCCGGTCCGGGCTGCCGTTCGTTGCCGCGCAACGGTCCGGCCAGGTGCACCAGCAGTTCGCCGTAGTGGTCGGAGCGGGCGGTGACCACGGCGAGCCACAGCACCTCCAGCCACTCCGCGGGCACGACCGCACCGCGGGCCGGGGCCGGACCGCCGGCACCCCCGCCACCGTGCCCGCCGGCATAGCGGACGCCCTCCCCGACATAGGGGATGAAGACGTCCGGCCGCTGCCCGGCGGCCAGCGCCACCGAGCCGGCGGCGGCGGCCGTCGCCGACTCGACGGCCACCCGGATGTCGTTCCCGCCCAGTCCCGGATCGGCGACCGAGCGGGCCGCGACGTAGTCCAGCAGCTCGTCGGAGATCATCTGCCAGCCGTACGACGGACAGGCGTCGTGCCGCATGCGGTACACCTCGCCGGCGAGACGGCCCGCGAAGTCGCGCTGGGCCGCGGACAGCGCCGCCGCGCCGACCCGGTGCCGCTCGATCCGTGCCCCCATGTCCGCCTCCCGCTCGTCCCCGCCCCGGGTTCCCGGTCTCCGGTCTCCTTCATGATCAGTGGTGATCAGCATAGGAAGGGCCACTGACAACGCCCCGGCCGCGTACCCCCGGCCACCGCCCGCGCGTCAGCCCAGCAGCCGGTCCGCCTGCCGTACGGCCTCCGACAGCTGCCGGACCTCCGGGTCCTCGGTCCGGGCGGCCAGCCGCCCGGTGATCTCCGACAGCCGGTCCAGACCGACCGCGCCCGGCACCGGTTCCCAGCCGCCGCTGCGCTCGCGCAGCTCCGAGGCCAGGTACGCCGCCGCGGCCGTGACCTGGAACCGGGGTGCCGCCTGCTCCCAGCCGCCGCCCGTCAGCGCCGCCGCCTCCACCCGGCCGGACTCCTCGTGCGGGGCCCGGCTGCCGGGGTCGAGCCACCGGACGGTCGCGGTGGCCACGTGCCCGGCCGCTCCCGGCCGCAGCCGCACCGCGTACAGCGCGGTCACCGTGTGGCCCGGGCCGACCTCGCCGCCGTCCACGGAGTCGTCGCGGAAGGAGTCGTCGGCGACGCGCCGGTCGTCGTAGCCGATCAGCCGGAACCGCTCGACGTTGCGGGGGTCGAAGGACACCTGGGCCTTGGCGTCGCGGGCGCGCAGCTCGACCTGTGCGGGCAGTTCGTCGCAGAACACCCGGCGGGCCTCCTCCTCGTCCGAGACGTACACGGTGTGCCCGTCGCCCTTGTCGACCAGCCGCTCCATGAAGGCATCGCCGTAGTCGCTGCCCACGCCGACCCCGAAGAGGGTGATGCCGTGGTCGCGGCGGGCGCCGTCGATCCGTGCCAGCAGGGTGTCGGCGGAGGTGGCACCGGTGTTGGCGAGGGCGTCGGAGAGCAGGACCACGCGGTTGGTGGCGCCCGTCCGGAGCCCTTCGACGGCGGTGTCGTAGCCGCGGGTGATGCCGGCCTCCACGTTGGTGGAGTCGGTGGGGCGCAGGCCGGCGACGACCCGGTGCACCCGGCCGCGGTTGCCGTCCAGCCGGGTCATCGGCAGCCGGGTCTCGGCCTTGTCGCTGAACGCGACGACGGCGACCGAGTCGTCGCCGCGCAGCCGGTCGGTCATCAGGTCCAGGGACCTGCGCACCAGGTCGAGGCGGCCGGGCTCGGCCATCGAGCCGGAGATGTCGACGACGAAGGTCAGGGCGGCCGGTTGGCGTTCGGAGGGACCGCGGCCCGACCGGGTGGCCAGCCCGACGCGCATCAGCGACCAGTCCGCGGAGCCGGTGCGGGCGCCGTCCACGGTGACGGAGAAACCGTTGCCGTCGGGCTGCCGGTAGTCCTGGCGGAAGCTGTTGACGAACTCCTCGGGACGGACGGTCGCGGGGTCGGGCAGGGAGCCGTCGGCGAGGGTCCGGCGCGCGTAGCCGTAGCTCGCGGTGTCCACGTCGAGGGCGAAGGTGGAGAGGTAGTCGGCGGGCGGCGCGTCGTCGCGGCGGCCGTCCTCCTCACCCTCACCCCGGTGCTCGCCCTTGTCCGTGGAGCGGTCCGTGCCGCCGGGCGCCGCCGGGGCGGGGTTGCCGCCGTCGCTGCGCCTGCGGGACTCGGACGCGGTGCCGCCGCTGCGGTCGTGGCCGCCGTCGGCCGCACTGCACCCGGAGAGCAGGACGGCCGCGGCGGCGAGCGCGGCGAGCAGGGCCGGCCGTCTCCGCGGGTGGCGATCGCGGTCGAGCGTGCGACTGCGGTCGAGCGTGCGACTGCGGTCGCGGCCGCGGTGGCGGTCGGGCGTGCGCAACGTCATGGTGTCCCCTCCGGACGGTCATCCCCACGGTCGGTGTCTGCGAATGTGACGTCCGGGAAAGGGAGTTGGAACCGGCCGGGGTGTTGCGAACGCGTCTCGAAAGGACAACGGAAGGCGGAAGGTCAAGCTCTGGCGGAGATCAGGACACGGTCACGTCGCGGAGGCGGCCCCGGCGGACCGCTTGCGCGTCCCGGTCGCCTGCTCGTAGAGCGTGCGCACGTCCGCGCCGAAGGCCGGGCTGTAGGAGGTGTCGGGGTGGTTGCCGCCGGTCTGGTAGCCGCCGATGACGCCGACCACCTCGCCGGAGGGGGTGAGGAAGGGGCCGCCGCTGGTGCCGCCGGGGTAGCCGGTGCAGCGGATCCGCAGGAAGGAGCCGGGGGACTTGGCGTCGGGGCTGTTGAAGCGGGTGGTGCGGTTGACGCACAGGCGCGGCCGGGCGCGCCCTGCGGGATGGCCGACGAGGCGTACGGTCGGCAGCTCGTACCCGGCACCGGTACGGAGCCGGGCGGCGCCGGTCACGTCCTGCAGCCTGCGGCCGTCCTTGCGCGGGCCGACCTGCACGAAGGCGACGTCGAGCGCGGCCGCCCGGACGGTGCCCTGGCGGCGGTAGCGCGGGTCGATCCAGATCCGGCTCACCGGGAACATCCCGTACGGCTGGGGGCGCGCGGCGGTGTAGCGGGGGACGAACGCGAGCTGCCGGGCCTCCCCGCCGAGCATGCAGTGGGCGGCGGTGAGCACCAGGTCGCGGCGGGGCGAGGCCACCGCGCTCGCGGTGCAGAAGTAGGCGCCGCCGTTCTTCACCGCGAACATGCGGCCCACGACGGGCAGCCCGTCGAAGTCCTGCCCGACCCCCGGTGCCACCACGGCCCGCAGCTCCGGCCCGGCCAGGCCGCCGGTGGCCGCGTCGGCACCGGTGCCGGCACCGGTGTCCGTGCCGTCGGCGGGTGGGCCCCCGCTCCCGTCCCAGCCCCCCGCCCAGCCCGCGGCCCCGGTCCAGTCCCCGGCCCCGGTCCAGTCCCCGGGGCCGGGCCCGGCCCGCCCGGCGGGGTCCTCGTCGCGGCCGGGCGCGGTGGGCACCGGACGGGCCGAGGCCATCCGCTCCGGGGTCCAGAAGGCGGCGGCCGCCCGGGCGTTCCAGCCGGGCGCGGCCGGGACCCCGGCGCCTCCGGCGCCGGGCGGTGCCGCCGAGGGCAGTACGGCGGTGGAGAGCGCGGCCGCGGCCGCACAGAGAGTGATGATCAGGCGCATGCGCCCAGTCTTCGCCGCCGGGCCCGCCCCCGCACCGGAGCCGCCCTGGGCGTTCCCCCCTTCGGCCCAACAGCGGCGCGGCAAATCCTGCTGTCATAAGGTGTTTTGGCGGGACAAGCAAGTTCTTCGCAGGGCTTGTGAATTACCTTGACCGGCCGGTAAAGGCGGCATAAGTTCTGCCGCGTCCGTTCCGCACGGACGGGACGCCGGACCATCCTCAGGGGGACCCGTGAACATCTACCTCGACGTGCTGAAGAAGTACGTCCTCTTCACCGGCCGGGCGCGTCGCCAGGAGTACTGGATCTTCACGCTGTTCAGCACCATCGCCTCGGTGATCCTCATGGTCATCGACTTCGCCCTCGGCATCTACCCGCTCCTCACCGCCCTCTACATCCTGGCCACCCTGCTGCCCTCCCTCGGGGTCTCGGTGCGCCGCCTCCACGACACCGGCAAGTCGGGCTGGTTCATCCTGCTCGGCCTCATCCCGTTCGTCGGCGGCATCATCATGCTGATCTTCATGGCCACCGAGGGCGAGGCGCAGCCCAACGCGTACGGCCCGAACCCCAAGGCCGCCACGGCCTACTGACCGCCGCCACGGCACGGTCCGAACGCCGGTCCCGACGGATGCCGCCGGGACCGGCGCTTTCGTGGTCCGCCGGCTGAGATATCTTGATGTCGAGCAATGTTGCAGACGTAGAGACGCATACGTGGAGCGGAGAGCATCCGGTGACTGACTCGACCATCATCTACACCCACACTGACGAGGCCCCGGCCCTCGCGACGTATTCCTTCCTGCCTGTGATCCAGGCGTACGCGTCGACCGCCGGTGTGACCGTCGAGACCCGCGACATCTCCCTGGCCGGCCGTATCATCGCCAGCTTCCCCGAGTACCTGCAGGAGGGGCAGCGCATCGCCGACGCCCTCGCCGAGCTCGGCGAGCTGGCCAAGACCCCCGCCGCCAACATCATCAAGCTGCCGAACATCTCGGCCTCGATCCCGCAGCTCAAGGCCGCCGTGGCCGAGC
Organism: Streptomyces sp. NPDC089799; assembly: GCF_040684755.1. Taxonomy (NCBI): domain Bacteria; kingdom Bacillati; phylum Actinomycetota; class Actinomycetes; order Kitasatosporales; family Streptomycetaceae; genus Streptomyces; species Streptomyces sp. NPDC089799. The sequence goes on from NZ_JBFBGR010000002.1 coordinate 255,344, forward strand.
TCCAGGGCCAGGGCTACGCGCTGCCGGACTACCCGGACGACCCGAAGACCGACGAGGAGCGCGACATCCGCGCCCGCTACGACAAGGTCAAGGGTTCCGCCGTGAACCCGGTCCTGCGCGAGGGCAACTCCGACCGCCGCGCCCCCGGCTCGGTGAAGAACTACGCCAAGGCGCACCCGCACCGCATGGGTGCCTGGACCTCCGAGTCCAAGACCAACGTGGCCACCATGGGCGAGAACGACTTCCGCTCCACCGAGAAGTCCGCGACCGTCGCCGAGGCCGGTACCCTCCGCATCGAGCACGTGGCCGCCGACGGCGCCGTCACCGTGCTGCGCGAGTCCGTCCCGGTCCTGGCCGGCGAGGTCGTCGACGCCTCCGTGATGCGCGTCGCCGCCCTGCGCACCTTCCTCTCCGAGCAGGTCGCCCGCGCCAAGGCCGAGGACGTCCTGTTCTCCGTGCACCTCAAGGCCACGATGATGAAGGTCTCCGACCCGATCGTCTTCGGCCACGTGGTCCGCGCCTTCTTCCCGAAGACCTTCGCGGCGTACGGCGAGACCCTCGCGGCCGCCGGCCTGTCCCCGAACGACGGCCTCGGCACCATCCTGAACGGTCTGGCCGCGCTGCCCGAGGGCGACGCGATCAAGGCCTCCTTCGACGCCGAGATCGCCGAGGGCCCGGCCCTGGCGATGGTCGACTCCGACAAGGGCATCACCAACCTGCACGTGCCGTCCGACGTGATCGTCGACGCCTCGATGCCGGCCATGATCCGCACCTCCGGCCACATGTGGGGCCCGGACGGCCAGGAGGCCGACACCCTCGCCGTCCTCCCGGACAGCAGCTACTCCGGTGTCTACCAGGCCGTCGTCGAGGACTGCCGGGCCCACGGCGCCTTCGACCCGGCCACCATGGGCTCCGTCCCGAACGTCGGTCTGATGGCCCAGAAGGCCGAGGAGTACGGCTCCCACGACAAGACGTTCGAGATCGCCGCGGCCGGCACCGTCCGCCTCGTCGACGCCGCGGGCAACACCGTCCTGGAGCAGGAGGTGTCCGAGGGCGACATCTTCCGCGCCTGCCAGACCAAGGACCTGCCGATCCAGGACTGGGTCAAGCTGGCCGTCACCCGCGCCCGCGCCACCGGCTCCCCGGCCGTCTTCTGGCTCGACGAGACCCGCGCCCACGACGCGCAGCTGATCGCCAAGGTCAACACGTACCTCGCCGAGCACGACACCGAGGGCCTGACCATCGAGATCCTGTCCCCGGTCGAGGCCACCGCCTTCTCCCTGGAGCGGATCCGCCGCGGCGAGGACACCATCTCCGTCACCGGCAACGTCCTGCGCGACTACCTGACCGACCTCTTCCCGATCCTGGAGCTGGGCACCAGCGCCAAGATGCTCTCGGTCGTCCCGCTGATGGCCGGCGGCGGCCTCTTCGAGACGGGCGCCGGCGGCTCCGCCCCGAAGCACGTCCAGCAGCTGGTCAAGGAGGACTACCTGCGCTGGGACAGCCTCGGCGAGTTCTTCGCCCTGGCCGCCAGCTTCGAGCACCTCGCCACCACCACCGGCAACGGCCGCGCCCAGGTGCTGGCCGACACCCTCGACCGCGCCACCGGCACCTTCCTCAACGAGGACAAGTCGCCGACCCGTCGCGTCGGTGGCATCGACAACCGCGGCAGCCACTTCTACCTCGCCCTGTACTGGGCGCAGGAGCTGGCCAGGCAGACCGACGACGCCGAGCTCGCCACCGCGTTCGCCCCGCTCGCCAAGACCCTCGGCGAGCAGGAGCAGACGATCGTCGACGAGCTGATCGCCGTCCAGGGCAAGCCGGCCGACATCGGCGGCTACTACCAGCCCGACCCGGCCAAGGCAGCGTCGGTGATGCGCCCGTCCGCGACCTTCAACCAGTCGCTGGGCCTGCTGGGCTGACACCTGCCCCCAAGCGCGAGCGTGCAACGCCCCGGCCGGCATCCGCCCGGCCGGGGCGTTCCCGTACCCCTGCGCCGGCCGTCAGCTGGGGTCGGCGGCGACCCGGAAGCCGATGTTGCCGGCCGAGCTGTCCGGTGTGTTCCGGGTACGGGCCGCCACCCGGTAGCGGTTGCAGTACGAGTCGTGGCACATGTGGGAGCCGCCGCGCATCGCCCGCTCCTCCCCGCCCTGCGGCCGGAACCGGTCCGCGCACCACTCCCACACGTTGCCCACCGTGTTGTAGAGGCCGTGGCCGTTGGGCCGGAAGGACTTCGCCGGTGCCGTGCCCGCGTAGCCGTCGGCCCGGGTGTTGTGCACGGGGAAATCGCCGTTCCATATGTTGCACAGGAACCGCCCGCCCGGCCGGAGCTCGTCCCCCCACGGGTAGCGGGCCTGCTCCAGTCCGCCCCGGGCCGCGTACTCCCACTCCGTCTCCGTCGGCAGCCGGGTGCCCGACCAGGCGCAGTACGCCCGGGCGTCGTTCCACGAGACGTGCACCACCGGATGGTTCTGCCGGTCGGCGAAGGAGGAGCCGGGGCCCTCGGGGGACCGCCAGCTCGCCCCGGACACCGCCCGCCACCAGGGCGTGCCCGCGACGGCGGGCGAAACGGCCGCCACGGCCTCGGCGAGGAACCCGGCGAAGACGAAGCTGAAGCCGAAGGACTCCGCCTCCGTCACATGGCCGGTGGCCTTGACGAAGGAGGCGAACTGCGCGTTGGTGACCGTGGTCGGCGCGATCCGGAACCCGGCCACCTCGGCCTCCCGCACCGGGCCCTCGCCGTCCTCCGGGAACCCGTCCGGATCGTCGGTGCCCATCAGGAACCGGCCGCCCGCGATGTCGACCAGATCACGGGCGGCCCGTCGCGCCGCCGGGTCCCCGCGCCGGACGGTGGGGGAGAGGCCGAGCAGTACGGCCCCGGCCGCGCCGGGTTCCGCGTGCGCGTGCTCCCGTCCGGGGGTGCAGCAGGACTTCGGCGACATGTTCGTTTCCCCTCCTGTGGTGCTAGCTGGTGCGGTCGGCGGCCAGGGCGGCCGCGAGCGCGGGTATGCCGAGCGCCTGCTCCTGCTGCGGGGTCGCCCCGTGGAGCAGGTTCGTCAGCTGGTACGGGTCGCTCGCCAGGTCGTAGTACTCGCGGAAGGCCACCGCGCCCGTGCCCGAGACCGCGCCGGTGGCGTCCGTGTGCAGGTCGTAGTACTCGGTGTACTGCCGGTCCTTTGCCACGTACGACGCCCAGGTCTTCGGACCGGTGCCGCCGGTGCCCTGCTTCCACCACTCCACCAGGAGGTGGTCCCGGGAGGCGGAGCCCAGCAGGGAGTGCCCGTCCTGGCTGTGCGTCGGGGTGATCCCGGCCGCGTCCAGGATCGTCGGCGCGATGTCGATGTTGGCGACGATCCGGTTGTCGGTGGTGCCCGCGCCGAGTCCGGCGGCCGGCCAGGAAAGGTGGAAGGGGACTTCGTGGGAGGGGGAGTAGGGCACCGACTTCTTCAGCCAGCCGTGGTCGGCCCAGGTGTAGCCGTTGTCGGCGGTGTAGATGACCAGGGTGTTGTCCAGCTGGCCGAGCGCCGCGAGCTTCTCGCGGATCGCGTCCACCGCGTCGTCCACGGAGAGCAGGGCGCGCAGCTGCCGCTGCCGCAGCGCCCGGGCGTCGGCGAGGGTGGCGGTGGCGTTCTTGATGTAGTTGGGCTTGTCGCCGCGGTCGTCCTCCGGGACGGAGGGGCGGCCGTTCCAGACCGGCACGGGGGTGTCGGCGTACTTCGCGGCGGGGGTGTTGGGCTCGTGCGAGGCGTAGGGGGTGACGTACGCGAACCACGGGCGGGTGTCGGTGGCCGCTGCGTCGAGGAAGGCCAGGGTGCGGTTCTTGATGATGTTGGTGGTGTAGCCCGCGAGCTGCTGCACCGTGCCGTTGATGTTCCAGTTGGCGTTGTTGAAGCCCGGCTGGAGGAGCGCCCATTCCTCGAAGTGCGGTGGATTGTCGGCGAGCGTCCAGGAGTTGAGGTACTTGCCGAACAGGCCGGTGCGGTAGCCGGCCTGCTTGAGGTAGCGCTGGACGGTGGTGGCCTGGTTCAGACTGTACGAGGCCGCGTTGTTGCGGACGCCGTGGTTGTGGGCGTGACGGCCGGAGAACACGGAGGACCGGGAGGGGGAGCACAGCGGCGTGGCCGCGTGCCCGTGGGTGAAGGTGACGCCCTGTCCGCCCAGCCAGTCGATCAGTTTCGGGGTGGCCCAGTGCGTCTGCTTGGGCTGGTCGTCGGTGACGATCAGCAGGATGTTCGGGCGGGACGCGGACGCGGACGCGGTGGCCGCCGGGCCGGCCGCCCGGGCCAGGCCCGGGGTGGCGGCCGCGGCGGCCGCGGCCGCGGCTCCGGCCAGGAATCCGCGTCTGCCGACGGAGCTCTTCCGGGGGTGCTCGCTCACGATGGTCTCCTGTACGTGCGGGGACGTGTGACGTACGCAGCAAGACCCTAGGGGCGGCGTGCGGCGGCGCTGTGGCAGCCGTATGTCAGTGCCGTGGCAGCGGTGTGGCATGTGAACGGGCAGGTCAGCGGGCAGGCCGATGGGCACGGCAGCGGGCACGCCGGCGGCACGTCAGCCGTCGGGGTGACGGGCGTGTCGGTGCGCACGCCGGCAGGCACGACAGCGGGCAAGGGCGCGGGCACGCCGGACGGAACCGTGGGTCAGAGCCGGTGCACGCGTTCCTGCTCCAGTCCCAGCGGGAACCGCCCGGCGGCCAGGATCCGCAGCCCGGGAGCGACGGCCGGCAGCCCGCGCAGCCAGTCGAGGGCCTCCAGGGTGAGCCGGTCGGCGTCGTCGAGCACGAGCAGCATGTCCCGCTCGGCGAGGTAGGAGGCAGCGCCGGCGGTGCCGCGCGGCGGGAACGGCGTATCCGGCGCGCAGTCCAGCGCGGCGGAGAGCCGCCGTACGCCGAAGCCGTGGCGCACGGTGACCACCGCCGTGCCGTCGAGGAAGTTCGAGGCGAGCCGTTGCGCGATCTCGCGGACGAGCAGGCTGCGCGGCTCCCGGGAGTGCCCGGTGACCGTCACCACCCGCCCGCGCCGAACGGCGGTGAGCAGTCTGGACAGTTCGTCCGCCGTGGTCGGCAGGGTCTTCATCGGCACGATGCCCCCATGCATACGTGTCCCATGCATACGTGTCCCGAGCGACGGCTGGTGATTTCAAGCCGTATCAACGACGAGTATGCGCCAGTTGTGCGGGATGGCCAGGGGAACGGCATATTCCGCCAAAACGCCCGCTATCCGGTGGCCCCTTCCCTCTGAACGGGGCGCCGGTGCGCGCGTACGGGGCCGGGCCCGCCGCCCCCGAGCCCGGCCCCCGAGCCCGGCCCCAGAGGCCCGCCCCCAGGCCGGTCCCCCGGCCCGTCGACGGCTCCGGTAGACGGATGCGGGAGCGCGGCGCGGGGCCGCGTACGGCGCCGGTGAGGGCCGGACCCGGGCGGCGCGGGCGGGGGGTGGACGGTGAACCCGGCTGCGTAGTTCCCGTGGTGCCTGTGACGTACGTGCCATGCCCGTACGACCCGTGAACGGTTGTCCGCCGGACGGGAATCCGCTCTACTGCTGTCCAGTCCCAGGACGGGGCATATTCCAGGGAGGGACCGGGGCATGACTGTGCATCACCGGAAGAGACGGCCGGTCCGCCGGCGACGGCCGGCGGTGTCCTTCCTGGTCGTCGCCTGCCTGCTGGTGACGGGCTGCGTCCTGGCCGGCATCGTCTGGGACCCCTTCCGGGCCGGTGCCGGAACCACGGGCACGGCCTCCCGCCCGGCCGGGAAGGGCGCGGCAGCCCCGGGCGGAGCCGCCGCGAGCCCCACACCGCCCGCCCCGGGCAGCGGCGAAGCACCCCTCCCCGCCGGGCAGATGCCGACGGCCGGCCCGAGCAAGGGCGGCGGGGGCGGCCAGGACGGGCCGGCCACGACCCGCCCGGCGGGCGTCCTGCCCTTCGACCTCCCGCCGTCCGCGACCCTGAAGAAGAGCAGGAAGCTCGTCTTCGCCCACTACTTCACCCCCTACCCGCTGTCCCTCGACAACCTCAGCGCCGACCGGGACTACTACACCCGCAACTACCTCAACCCGGACGGCGAGGGCGGCAAACACGGCGCCTACGGAGGACTGCTCCGCGACCGGCCGCTGCCCGTCCAGCCCAAGGACGGCAACTGGGTGCTCGCCAACCTCAAGCAGGAGGTGCGCACCGCCCGCGCGGCCGGCCTGGACGGCTTCACCCTCGACCTGCTCTCCCTCTCCGGCCGGAACTGGGACTGGTCCAAGGCGCTCATGGAGGCCGCGCACACGACCGACCCCGGCTTCAGGATCATGCTGATGCCGGACATGACCTCGCTCCGGACGGACGACCCGGCCGTCCTCGCCGACTCCCTCGCCCAGCTCGCCAAGTCACCCGCCGCGCACCGCCTCCCCGACGGCCGGCTCGTCGTCTCCCCGTTCAAGGCCGAACAGAAGAGCGTGGCCTGGTGGACCCGGGTGCTCGACACCCTGAAGACCAAGCACGGCATCCGCACCGCCTTCGTACCGCTGTTCCTCGACTTCGGCGCGCACCACGCCGCCTTCACCCCGATCAGCCACGGCTTCTCCGAGTGGGGCAGCCGGTCCTACACCGGCCAGGAGAGCTCCACCCGCGACGTACGGAGCGCCCACGCGGCCGGCAAGATCTGGATGCAGCCCGTCTCCGTCCAGGACGCCCGCCCCAACCAGGGGATCTACGACGAGGCGGGCAACACCGCCACCCTGCGCGCCACCTGGACCCGGGCCATCGAGGACGGCGCCGACTGGGTGCAGCTCACCACCTGGAACGACTACTCCGAAGGCAGCCAGTTCGCGCCCTCGCTGCACAACGGCCACACCTACCTCGACCTCAGCTCGTACTACCTGAGCCGGTTCAAGACCGGCTCCTGGCCGAAGATCGTCCGGGACACCCTGTACCTCAGCTCCCGCACCCAGTTCGCCTCGGCCGACCCCACCGGGGACCAGTCGCTGCTGATGAACCTGCGCCGGGGCAGCGCGGCACCGCGCGACTCGGTCGAGGTGCTCAGCTTCCTGACCGCGCCGGCGTCCGTCCGTACGACGGTGGGCTCGGCCAAGACCTCGTACGACGCCCCGGCCGGGCTGCACGCGAAGCTGCTGCCGCTGCGTACGGGCACCAGCGCGGCGGAAGTGGTGCGCGCAGGGCGCGCCGTGAAGGGCGCCGAGGTCGAACTGCCCTACCCGGTCACCCGTTCGGTGGACGTCCAGGACCTCCAGTACTACGCGGCGACGAGCGCCCGCGACACCCCGACCTGCTGCTGACACCGCACCCCCGCACGGAGTGTGGGGAGGGCAGGATGGGGGAGACCGGCGCAGGGCCACCGCCCCGCGCGCACCGCACCCGTCGCCCCACACCCTGGAGCCCCGCACCGTGACCACCGTCGCAGAGTTCCCCGGCGGGCGGCAGCTGTTCCGGCTGTCGCCCGACGTCGCCCACCTCAACCACGGTTCCTTCGGCGCCGTCCCCATACCCGTCCAGGACGCGCAGACCGCCCTCCAGCGGGAACTCCACACCGATCCCGACGCCTTCTTCATCGGCGCCGCCGACCGCGTGGAGGAGGCCCGTGGGCGGATCGCCCGGCACCTGGGAGCGGGCGCGACAGGGGGAGAGGCCGGGCGAGAGACCGTGGGAGAGGCCGTCGGCGCCGACCCGGCCGGCCTCGCCTTCGTGTCGAACGCCACCGAGGGCGCCAACCTCGCCCTCACCGCGATCCCCTTCCGGCCCGGTGACGAGATCCTCGTCACCGACCACGGCTACGGCACCGTCGTCGCGGCCGCCGCCCGCTTCGCCCCCGTCACCACCGTGCCACTGGGCCCCGACCTGCCCGACGAGGACGCCGTGTGCGAGGCGGTCCTCGCCGCCCTCACCCCGCGCACCACGGTCGCCGTACTCGACCACATCAGCTCGCCCACCGCCCGGATCATCGCTGGCCCGCGGCTCCTCGCCGAGCTCCGCGAGCGGGGCGTCACCACCGTCGTCGACGGCGCCCACGCCCTCGGCATGATCCCCGACCCCCTCGCCGGCCGACCCGACTTCTGGTTCGGCAACCTCCACAAATGGGGTTACGCCCCGCCCGGGAGCGCCGTACTCGCCGTCGCCCCGGACCACCGTGCCCGGGTCCGCGCGCTGGTGCCCTCCTGGGAGGACCACCACGGCTTCCCCCGGTCGGTCGAATACCGGGCCACCGTCGACTACACCAGCTGGCTGGCCGCCCCCGAGGGCCTCGACCTGCTCGACCGGCTCGACGCGGCCAAGGTGCGCTCCCACAACAGCGCCCTCGCCGCGTACGGGGCGGAGGTCCTCGCCGAACTCCCCGGCCTGCGGCCGCTCCCGTACTCCGAGGGCCTGGCCATGCGCGCCCTCCGGCTGCCGCCCGGCATCGCCGAGACCCGGGACGAGGCCGCCGCGCTCCGCGAGGACATCGCGGCCCGGCACCGCATCCGGACGCTGATCTGGCCCTGGCCGGGCGGCGGCGGCATCCGGGTCTGCGGCCAGATCTACAACCGCCCCGAGGAGTACGAACGCCTGGCGGCGGTGCTGCCGGCCTACCTGAGCCGGGCCTGAGCCGGAGCCGGGCCCAACCGGGCGGGGCCGGAGCCGCGCCCGAGCCGGGCCCGGAGCCGGGTCCGGCGGCCCGGCCCGGGATCAGCCGCGCCCGGGGACCTGCCGAGCCCGGGGATCAGCCCCGCCGCAGCAGGTAGGTGTCCATGATCCAGCCCTTGCGGGTCCGCGCCTCGGTCCGCAGCTCCTCGATCCGCCCGGACACCTCGGCCAGCTTCCCCTGCACCAGGATCTCGTCCGGGGTGCCGACGTACGCACCCCAGTAGATGTACAGGTCCTGGTCCAGGTACCGGGTGAACGCGTGCCGCGCGTCCAGCATCACCACCACGTCGTCCGCGTCGGCCGGCCAGCCCTCGGCCAGCCGCCGGCCGGTGGTGATCTGGACCGGGCGGCCCACCCGGTTCAGGTTCGTGCGGTGCCTGGCCAGCAGCGCCGAGATGCTGCTGACGCCCGGCACCACCTCGTAGGCGAACTCCACCCGCCCGTGCTCGGTGACCTCCTCCAGGATCGCCAGCGTGGAGTCGTACAGGGACGGGTCACCCCACACCAGGAACGCTCCGGTCTCGCCGTCGGCGAGGTCCTCCGCGATGAACCGCTCGAAGATCCCCGCCCGTGCGCTGCGCCAGCCGTCGACCGTGGGCGCGTAGTCGGCCGGGGTGCGGTCGCGGTCCGGGTCGCGGCCCTCCACCAGCCTGTGGCCGGGGCGGGCGTGCTCGTCGAGCATCGCGCGCCGCAGCCCGGTCAGGTCCGCCTTCTCCTCGCCCTTCTCCAGGATGAGGAAGGCGTCCGCCGCGCCGATCGCCTTGACCGCCTGCAGGGTGAGGTGGTCCGGGTCGCCCGCGCCTATACCGATCACTGAGAACTTCTTCACCCGGCTATTCTGCCCGTCATGCGCGTCGCCCTGTTCGTCACCTGCGTCAACGACGCGCTGTACCCGGGCACCGGCATCGCCGTGGTCCGGCTGCTGGAGCGGCTGGGGGTGGAGGCCGACTTCCCGGCGGCCCAGAGCTGCTGCGGCCAGCCCCAGTACAACACCGGCTACCGGTACGAGACCGAGCCGCTCCTGCGCCGTACCGCCGCCGCCTTCGCCGAGTACAGCCACGTGGTCACCCCGTCCGGCTCCTGCGCGGCGATGATCCGCGAGCACTATCCGCGGATCGGCGCGAAGGCCGCCGCGGAGGGGCGGGGCGGGGCCCTGGCCGCCCTCGCCGCGGACCTCGCCCCGCGCGTGTACGAGCTCACCGAGTTCCTGGTCGACGTCCTCGGAGTGACCGACGTGGGCGCGTACTTCCCGCACACCGTCACCTACCACCCCTCCTGCCACGGACTGCGCGGACTGGGCCTCGGCGACCGGCCGCGACGGCTGCTGGCCGCGGTGAAGGGGCTGGAGCTGGTCGAACTCCCCGCCGCCGAGGAGTGCTGCGGATTCGGCGGCACCTTCGCCGTGAAGAACCCGGACGTGTCCGCCGCGATGGCCGCCGACAAGCTGCGCCACGCCACCGCCACCGGCGCGTCCGTCCTGTGCGGCGCGGACAACTCCTGCCTGGCCCACCTCGGCGGCACCCTGCGCCGGGCCGGTTCCCCGCTGCGCACCCTGCACCTCGCCGAGATCCTGGCCGCCACCGAAGCGGAGCCGCTGCTGTGAACGGGACCGGAACGGGGTCGGGGTCGGGGTCGGGGTCGGGGTCGGGAACAGGCATGGGCACGGGAACGGGAACAGGAACCGGTACGGGAACAGGTACGCGTGCGGGCACGCACACGTTCGTCGGCATGCCCGCCTTCCCCGCCGCCGCGCGGGAGGCCGTACACGACGACACCCTGCGCGCCAACCTGCGGCACGCCACCCACACCATCCGCGACAAGCGGGCCCGCGCCGTCGCCGAACTCGCCGACTGGGACCGGCTGCGCGAAGCCGGACGGGCCGTCAAGGACCACACCCTCCGCCGGCTCGACCACTACCTGCTCCAGCTGGAGGAAGCGGTCACGGCGGCCGGCGGCACCGTCCACTGGGCCGCCGACGCCGACGAGGCCAACCGGATCGTCACCGAACTGGTCCGCGCCACCGGCGAACGCGAGGTCGTCAAGGTCAAGTCGATGGCCACCCAGGAGACCGGTCTCAACGAGGCCCTGGAAGCCGCCGGCATCGCCGCGTACGAGACCGACCTCGCCGAGCTCATCGTGCAGCTCGGCCACGACCGGCCCTCGCACATCCTGGTCCCGGCCATCCACCGCAACCGCGGCGAGATCCGCGACATCTTCGCCCGCGAGATGGGGGAGTGGGGACGGCCCGCACCGGAGGGGATGGACGACACCCCGGCGGCGCTCGCCGAGGCGGCCCGGCTGCACCTGCGGGAGAAGTTCCTCCGGGCCAAGGTGGGCGTCTCCGGGGCCAACTTCATGGTCGCCGAGACCGGCACCATGGTGGTCCTGGAATCGGAGGGCAACGGCCGCATGTGCCTGACCCTGCCCGAGACGCTCATCTCCGTCGTCGGCATCGAGAAGGTGGTCCCCACCTTCCGCGACCTGGAGATCTTCCTCCAGACCCTGCCGCGCTCCTCCACGGCCGAACGGATGAACCCGTACACCACCATGTGGACCGGGCTGGGCCCGTCGAAGGGGGCCGACGGCGACGGCCCGTCCGCCTTCCACCTGGTCCTGCTCGACAACGGCCGCACCGACACCCTCGCCGACGAGGTGGGCCGGCAGGCCCTGCGCTGCATCCGCTGCTCCGCCTGCCTCAACGTCTGCCCGGTCTACGAACGGGCCGGCGGCCACGCCTACGGCTCGGTCTACCCCGGCCCGATCGGCGCCATCCTCAGTCCCCAGCTGCGCGGCACCGCCTCCGAGATCGACGCCTCCCTGCCGTACGCCTCCACCCTGTGCGGCGCCTGCTACGAGGTCTGCCCGGTGGCCATCGACATCCCCGAGGTCCTGGTGCACCTGCGCGAGCGGGTCGCGCAGGGCGGCCCGGTGACCCGGCAGGGCGTACGGGTCCGGCTCCGCCCGGCCAAGGGGCACGCGGCGGAACGCGCCGCGATGCGCGGGGCCCGGCTGCTCCTGGACCACCCGGGCGCGCTGCGTGCCGCCGAGCGCGTGCTCGCCCGCACCCGCCGATTCCGCCCGCACCGGCTGCCCGGCCGCTCGGGCCGGGCCTGGACCGACACCCGGGAGCTGCCGGTGCCCCCGGCGCAGTCGTTCCGGGACTGGTGGGCGGCACGCGAACGGGCGAAAGAAGGGAACACGCCGAAGTGAGCAGCAGGGACCAGATCCTCGCCCGCATCCGGCGGGCGGTCGGTGCCCCGGAAGACCCGGCGGACACGCTCGCGGCGGCCGTCCGGCGGGACTACCTGACCACCCACGCGGACCGCACCCCCGAGCAGCGGGTGGACCTCCTGGCCGCCAACCTGGCCGAGTACCGCGCCCGCGTCCACCGCACCGACGGGAACGGCGTCGCGCCGCTCCTGATGCGCCTCCTTGCCGAACGCGAGGCGCGCACCGTCCTGGTGCCGCCCGCGCTCCCCGCGCACTGGCTCGCCACGGCAGGGGTGACGCAGGTGGCGGACCGGGCGGGGCAGACCACCGCCGAACTCGACGCGGTGGACAGTGTGGTGACGGGCTGTGCCCTGGCCATCGCCGAGACCGGCACCATCGTCCTGGACGCCGGCCCGGACCAGGGCCGCCGTCGCATCACCCTGGTCCCCGACCACCACATCTGCGTGGTGCGGGCCCCCGGCCAGGTGGTCGACTCCGTCCCGCAGGCGCTGCCGCTCCTCGACCCCACCCGCCCGCTGACCTGGATCTCCGGCCCCTCGGCCACCAGCGACATCGAGCTGGACCGGGTCGAGGGCGTCCACGGCCCGCGCACCCTGGACGTCGTACTCCTCGACGACTCCGGCCGCCTGGACCGCCCCGACGGCCCGGCACAATGAGCGGATGCCCTCCCACATCGCCCTGACCGCCCTCGTCGTCGCCGACTACGACGAGGCCATCGACTTCTACACCCGTGCGCTCGGCTTCGAGCTCGCCGAGGACACCGCACGTCCCGACGGCTCCCGCTGGGTGGTGGTCCGGCCGCCCGGCGCCAAGGAGTCCGCCCTGCTGCTGGCCCGCGCCAAGAACGACGCCCAGCGCGCCCGCGTCGGCGACCAGACCGGAGGCCGGGTCGGCTTCTTCCTCCACACCGACGACTTCGCCCGCGACCACGCCCGCATGGCGGCCGAGGGCGTCCGCTTCCTGGAGGAGCCGAGGCACGAGGCGTACGGCTCGGTCGTGGTCTTCGAGGACCTCTACGGCAACCGCTGGGACCTCCTCCAGCCGGTTGGCTAGGACCTGTCCGGCGGATCGGGACCGGTAGGTCGCGGCGTCCGCTGCGGTGCATCCGCCGGACAGGCCCCAGAGGCCCGACCGGCCCCTATCCGCCGGTCAGCCGCGGCGCCTCCCGCGCGGCGTCGATCCGCTCCCCGCGCTCCACCCGGTGGGCCAGCCCGTCGGCCCACCGGACCAGGGCGCCCAGGTCCATCCCGTACGCCACCCCGCCGCCTCCGAGCCCTGCGGCACCGCGGCGCAGCAGCCGGGCCCCGCCCACGGCGTTCCCGCGCGCGGCGTGCGTCAGCCCGACCGCCAGCTGCGCCAGCGCCCGCCACAGCCCGGCCTCCTCCGCCGGCCCGGTCTTCCAGGCGTCCTCGAACACCTCGTGCGCGTGGAACGGCATCCCGGCGTCCAGCAGCCGCTGCGCCTCCCGCACGGTCTCCTCCGGACCCCGCACCACCCCCTCGGGCTGCCGCTCGACCCCGGTCTCCCCGTAGGGCAACGGCCGCCCCAGCCCGTCCCGCGGCCGCGCGTTCCGCGCCCGCCCGGCACCGTCCCTGTCCCTGTCGCTCACACCCCCATCCTCGCGCGCCGGTGACCGGTGCGTGAGCACCCTTCGGCGTGGGGTAATGTTCTTCCTGCACCGCCACCCGGGGATCACACCGGGTGACAGGAGCATCGGGACGTGGCGCAGCTTGGTAGCGCACTTGACTGGGGGTCAAGGGGTCGCAGGTTCAAATCCTGTCGTCCCGACCATGCGGAAACGCAGGTCGGAGGCCGTTCTCTCATCCGTGGGAGGGCGGCCTTTCGTGCGTCCGGGGCCATTTCGCGGTGGTCGTGAGCAGTGGTGGCCCTGCGGCTCATGTGCCGCGTCGCCCGGTGCGGTGGGGGAGCCCTGGTACGGAGGCAGGGCCCGGACCCTGCGCCGTGGTCCGGGCCCTGCTCCGTGGGGTGCCGCTCTGCGGCGGTGCGTCAGTTCTGTGCGGTGCCGTCGCTCGCCTGGCCGGCGGCCTCGGCTGCGGCCGTCTTCTCGCGCATCTTGCGCACCAGCTCCGCCTTCCTGTCGGCGGCGCCCTGGCGGTCGAGGTTGCGGTGCGGACCGTTGTTCTGCCGTTCGGCGCGGGACTGCCTCTTGCGCTGGCCGCCGCCCTGGCCCACGGGGTTGTTGATGTTCTTGCTGTCGGTCACGGGTTCTCCCGGTGGTGATGTGAAGTGATCTACGGATTCATCGGTGGGGGACGGGCGCGGCGACGTGGAGGGACGTCAGCGGGGGCCCGTCACGCTCTCACTCGTCATCGGTGGTCTGGAAGAACATGACAAAGACGTTACCCGGTTCCGCAGGCTCCGCGCGCCAGTGTTTTCGCCGCCCCGGCGTTGCCTCGGGAGGGGGTGGGCAGCGGAGTTCTGCTGCGATGACGCGCCGCTCGTTGTCCGTCAGCCGGCCTCCCGCTCGCGCGCATGGGTGGAGCGTGGCCACCAACGCCACTCGCCCCCGGCGGCGTTGACGGCGTACGGAATCCAGGGGCTGGAAGAGGGCGCTCCGGCGCCGTTGGTGTTCGGGGCCCGGCGGCCTCTTCGGCCGGGGAGGGCGCAGTGGTGGGCTTGGTGGCGCGGACGATGGCGGAGTGCATGCCGTCGGCGACGGCGTGCGTCGGGGTGATCTCGACGTTCGCGAACCCGGCGGCCTCCAGCCCGTGGCGGTACTCGGCGAAGGAGAGGGCGCCGGCGATGCAGCCGACGTGGTCCCCGCGCCCGGCCCGTTGCTCGGGGGTGAGGGTGTCGTCGGCGACGACGTCGGAGATGCCGAGGCGGCCGCCGGGCTTGAGGACGCGGAAGGTCTCGCGCGGCGGGCAGAGAGGAGGACGTCGATGCCGCCGCCCGAGCCCAGGTCCAGGACCCGCTCGCCTTCGCGCAGGTCCGCGACGGCGGTGGGGTTGCCGTAGCCGAGGGAGGCTGCGACGGCCTCGGCGGGCAGTGCCTCGCACTCACCGGCGGCGTAGAGGGTGGAGCCGAAGTTCTCGTCGATCTCGATGGCCTCCGGCCCGCAGCAGGCGGTGCCGCCCTCGGTGACCTGGCGGGCTGCCGCGGCGTAGCGGCGGCGGACGGTTTCGCGCAGGTCGGTGGATTGCCCGCTCATGACGATGGCTCCCAACGGGCAAAATGCCCTGCCCGGCGAGGGCAGGAACAGGCTGCTTCGATGTTCTTCGATTCAACATTGCGTCTTGGATCGAAGGGCGTCAATATAGAGACATGCCGAAACAAGAGCTCGTGGTCCTCGGTCAGGAGGCCCAAGCCTGCTGCGGCCGGCTCGCTGCCGCCCCGCTGGACGAGGACCAGGCCGCCGACCTGGCGAAGGTGTTCAAGGCCCTGGGTGACCCGGTCCGGCTGCGGCTCCTGTCGATGATCGCCTCCCGGGACGGGGGCGAGGTCTGCGTGTGCGAGCTGACGCCGGCCTTCGAGCTGTCCCAGCCGACGATCTCCCATCACCTCAAGCTGCTGCGGCAGGCCGGGCTGGTCGACTGCGAACGCCGTGGCACCTGGGTCTACTACTGGGTGCTGCCCGCAGCCCTGGAACGCCTCGCCGCTGTCTTGAAGGCACCGCAGGCCGCCGAGGAGGTGGAGGCGTGAGCGGGGAGCCACTGGAGTCTCCTGCTGTGAACCCGTCCGCCTCCCGCCCGTCCGTGCTGTTCGTCTGCGTCCACAACGCAGGCCGCTCACAGATGGGCGCCGCCTTCCTCACCCACCTCGGCCGGGGCCGCGTCGAGGTCCGCTCCGCCGGTTCCGCCCCGGCCGACGCCGTCAACCCGGCCGTGGTCGAGGCCATGGCGGAGGTCGGCATCGACATCTCCGCCGAGACACCGAAGGTGCTGACCGTGGAGGCCGTCCAGGCGTCCGACGTGGTGATCACCATGGGCTGCGGCGATGCCTGCCCGTACTTCCCCGGCAAGCGCTACCTCGACTGGACCCTCGAAGACCCCGCCGGACAGGGCGTCGCCGCCGTCCGGCCCATCCGCGACCGGATCGAGCGGCGGGTCCGCGCACTGCTCGACGAACTCGGGATCCCCGTCACCGGATGACCATCCACGACGGTCCGCCCTTCGCTCGCTTCAGGCCGTGCGGCTGACCGGGAGTCGTCCTGCTGTCACGCCCACGGGCATGACGATCGGACATGACGATCGGGCATGACGATCCATCCGCAGGATGCGATCCGGGTCCGGCGGGCGCACTCCCCGAGCGATGTCGCGGTGGACGTCCTCGGCAGGTCCGGAGCCTTCGGCCGCGCGCCTACAGTCGGAGCATGCGCATCGTCTCCCTGCTTCCGGCGGCCACGGACATCGTGGCGGACCTCGGACTGGCCGCCGACCTGGTCGGACGCACCCACGAATGCGACTGGCCGCCCGCCGCCGTCGCCTCCGTGCCCGTCGTGACCCGCGCCGAATTCGCCGCGGACGACCTCAGCAGCCGGGAGATCTCCGAGGCGGTCGGCGGGGCCGCCCACTCCGGCTCCTCGCTCTACACCCTGGACACGGAGGCGCTCGCCGCGCTCGCACCGGACGTCCTGCTCACCCAGGACCTGTGCGACGTCTGCGCGGTGTCCTACGAAGGCGTCTCCCGCGCGGTGCGCGTCATGGACACCGGTCCCCGGGTCCTCAGCCTGGAGCCCAAGACCCTCGACGACGTGCTCGACTGCCTGGTCACCGTAGGGGACCTGCTCGGGGTGCGGGGGCGGGCCGAGCAGCGGCGCACCGAACTGCGCGGCCGGCTCGACGAGGTCCGCCGGCTCACCCGGGGCAGGGCCAGGCCCCGGGTCGTCGCCATCGAGTGGCTCGACCCGCTGTGGCCGGCCGGCCACTGGGTACCGGAACAGATCGGCGCGGCCGGCGGGGAACCGCTGCTGGCCGAGCCCGGCGAGCACACCAGGCCGATGACCTGGGAGGCGGTCCGTGAGGCCCGCCCGGACGTGGTGCTCGTCCTGCCCTGCGGGTTCCCGCCCGAACGGACCATGGCGGAGATCGACCTGCTCACTGCCCTGCCGGGCTGGCAGGAGCTGCCCGCCGTGAGGGCCGGTGAGGTGTGGGTGCTGGACGGCCCGGCGTACTTCAACCGACCGGGTCCCCGCGTGGTCCGCGGCGCCGAGGTGCTCGCCCACGTGCTCCACGGAGTGCGGGCGGGAGACCCGGTGACCGAGGCGGAGGCCCGGCGGCTGGGCTGAGCCGGATCCTCAGTCGCGGCCCCGAGCCACGGGGTAGGGGATGAACGTGCTGCTGTTCTCGTCGACGGTCAGGGCCCGGCCCAGGGGCGGGACGGCGCGCTGGGGGCAGTCGAGGCGTTCGCAGAGCCGGCACCCCATGCCGATGGGGGTGGCGGCGGAGGTGTTGTCGAGGTCGAGGCCGTCGGAGTAGACGAGCCGGTGCGCGTGCCGGAGCTCGCAGCCGAGCCCGATGGCGAAGGTCTTGCCGGGTTCGCCCCAGCCGCCGCGGTGACGGGTGACGGCGCGCGCTGTCCACAGGTACCGCTGCCCGTCGGGCATGGCGGCGACCTGGACATGGATCCGGCTCGGCGCGGCGAAGGCCTCGTAGACGTTCCACAGCGGGCAGGTGCCGCCCGCGCGGGAGAAGTGGAACCCGGTGGCGGACTGCCGCTTCGACATGTTCCCGGCCCGGTCGACCCGGACGAAGGAGAACGGGACCCCGCGCAGCCTGGGGCGTTGCAGGGTGCTCAGGCGGTGGCAGACGGTCTCGTAGCCGAGGCCGAAGTGGTCGGTGAGGCGTTCGATGTCGTAGCGGAACTCCTCGGCCGCCGTGTGGAAGGCGCCGTACGGGAGGATCAGCGCGGCGGCGAAGTAGTTGGCGATGCCGATGCGGGCCAGGCCGTGCGCGGGGGAGCCGGCCTGGAAGTCCTCGGTGGCGAGCCGGTCCAGCTCGTCGCCGTACTCGAGCAGGGCGAGCTGGGTGGCCATGCGGAACGCCTGCTGGCCGGGGCGGAGCCGGCCGGACAGGTGCAGGACCCGTGTCCCTTCGTCGTAGTGGTGCAGCCGGTCGGAGTCCGGGGCGAGCCGGATCCCGTGGTGCCCGGTGAGACGGTTCGACAGCACCCGGACGACCTCTCCCGGGCGGACGCCGAGGTCCCGGGCGAGGGTTTCGGCGGCGAGGTCGGTGTCGTGGAGGTAGTTCTGGCGCCGGTGGAAGAACTCGCGGATCTCCTCGTGCGGTGAACGGGGCGCGGCCGTGCCCCCGTCCCTGCCGTCCGCGGTGTCCGCCAGCCGCTCCGCCAGGAGTTGGCTGCGCCGGCCCAGGTCCAGCAGGACGGAGGCCACCGCAGGCATCCGGGTGGCGAGCTCGGCCAGGTCCGAGGGAGAGACCCGGGCCTCGGCGACCTCGTTCGCCAGAGCCTCGCGCAGGTCCGCGACAAGACGGCTGGTGTCACGTTCCGAGAAGAAGCCGGGGTCCACGCCGAACGCCTCGGTCAGCCGCAGCAGGACCGGCACGGTGAGGGGCCGGGAGTCGTGCTCCATCTGATTCAGGTAGCTGGGGGAGATGGCCAGGACGCGGGCCAGTTCGGCCTGGCTCATCCGGCGCTCCTCGCGCAGCCGCCGCAGCCGTGCACCTGCGTACGTCTTGCCCACCGGGCCTCCTTCGGCCTCCTTCGGCCTCCTTCGGCCTCCTTGGGCCTCCTTGGGCCCCATCCGGCCTCAGATTACGCATGGTCCTGTCGCTGTGAACCCTTCGCAAGCTTGGCAAATACGCCGCAGAAGATTCGCAGAAGTTGGCAGACGTACCTCATTGCTGGCACTGCGTGCCGCTGTCAAAGTCTGTTGTGCGGCCCGCCGGTCCCTGACGGCCAGGCAGACAGGCTGGGACCGACTCGCGCCCTGACGTTGGGAATCCGGCTAGTCCAGCGAGGCTGACCTGCAGCATTGCTCAGCTCCACCCCAGGTGGGGCCGGCGGCCCGCAACCTTAGATCAAGGCACGCAGTGCCAGCATCCTGTCGCAAGCGTCGGGAGGTTGGCAGACCACGCGAACCCATGGAGACGGTGACGGTCATGGCAGACACCCACACGACGAAGGCGGCGGCCGGGCGGCTCAAGCAGCGGTGGGCCGACGACCCGCGATGGGCGGGTGTCGAGCGCACCCACACCGCCGAGGATGTCGTCCGGCTCTCCGGCAGCGTCCGTGAGGAGCACACCCTCGCCCGTCGCGGCGCCGAGCGGTTGTGGCGGCAGCTCCACGACCTCGACTACGTCCACGCCCTGGGCGCGCTGACCGGCGGCCAGGCCGTCCAGCAGGTCCGCGCCGGCCTCCAGGCGATCTACCTGTCCGGCTGGCAGGTCGCCGCCGACGCCAACCAGGCCGGACACACCTACCCCGACCAGTCCCTGTACCCGGTCAACTCGGTGCCGCAGGTGGTGCGCCGGATCAACAACGCCCTGCTGCGCGCCGATCAGATCGCCACGGCCGAGGGCGGCTCGGACCCGACGGACT
This sequence comes from Streptomyces sp. NPDC089799, assembly GCF_040684755.1. NCBI lineage: Bacteria > Bacillati > Actinomycetota > Actinomycetes > Kitasatosporales > Streptomycetaceae > Streptomyces > Streptomyces sp. NPDC089799. The sequence continues at coordinate 274,709 of NZ_JBFBGR010000002.1, forward strand.
GGCTCGCGCCGATCGTCGCGGACGCCGAGGCCGGCTTCGGCGGTCCGCTGAACGCCTTCGAGCTGACGAAGGCGATGATCGCGGCGGGAGCAGCCGGTATCCACTACGAGGACCAGCTCGCCTCCGAGAAGAAGTGTGGCCACCTCGGCGGCAAGGTCCTCGTCCCCACCTCCCAGCACATCCGCACCCTGAACGCGGCCCGCCTCGCCGCCGACATCGCGGACACCCCCACCCTGATCATCGCCCGTACCGACGCCCTCGCCGCGAACCTGCTGACCAGCGACGTCGACGAGCGCGACGCGCAGTTCGTCACCGGCGAGCGGACCGCAGAGGGGTTCCACCGCGTCCGGAACGGCATGGCACCCGTCATCGCCCGCGGCCTCGCCTACGCCCCGTACGCCGATCTCATCTGGGTCGAGACCGGCACCCCGGACCTCTCCCAGGCCCGCGAGTTCGCCGAGGCGATCCACGCGCAGTACCCGGATCAGATGCTCGCCTACAACTGCTCGCCGTCCTTCAACTGGAAGGCGGCCCTGGACGACGACCGGATCGCCACGTTCCAGAAGGAGCTGGGTGCCATGGGGTACAAGTTCCAGTTCATCACGCTGGCCGGCTTCCACTCCCTCAACCACGGCATGTTCGACCTCGCCCGCGGCTACGCCGAACACGGCATGACTGCCTACGTCGACCTCCAGGAACGCGAGTTCGCCGCCCAGCGGCACGGGTTCACCGCCGTCAAGCACCAGCGCGAGGTCGGCACCGGCTACTTCGACCTGGTCTCCACCGCAGTCAACCCCGCCTCCTCCACCACCGCCCTCACCGGCTCCACCGAGGAAGAGCAGTTCCACTAGGACGCCCCACCCCCTGTCCCCTCGTCAGGACACCGCATGACCACCACCGCAACCACGCACCGGGTCCGGCTCCTTGCGGCACCCGGCGACCGCCACGACGAGATCCTCACGGCGGGCCCTCGACTTCATCGGCTGCCGGGCCGCAAGACGGGCCGGGGGTTCCCCACCTACGACCGGGACTGCTGAGGGCCCGGTGCCGCGGCCGGGCCGAGGGTCCCGGCGGCGTGTGGTGGAAGGGGGCGCGGCGGAGTGGTGTCCGCCGCGCCCCTTTCCCGGCATGCCCGGATGGTCCCGAAGATTTGTGCAGCCGCCTTGAGGCTCAGGTGCCGGAGTTGTCGACGAGACCCACGATGTCGAGGAATTCGATTGTGGGCGGGACGCCATAGATTCCTGTCACCTTTTCGGTGATCTCCTCCGTGAAGAAAGAGCGGGCTTTCTCCTCGTCATCCCACACGTAGAAGTTCCTCGCCCGAACGCCGTCTTCGTCGAGCATGAAGCTCTTGAGGCGCAGGCCGGCCATGCCTTCGAACGGTCCGCGGAGTTCGTCGGCAATCTTTGCCAGGGTTGAACGATCGAACTTGTCGGTCTGTGTGAAAGTCACGAGCACGCCGATCATCGGGCTTCCAATCGATTGGGTGAGCAGCGGTCGGTCGAGTGATGCTAGCGGCGGATCCTAGTACGCACCGCCGGAAATTCCGGCCGTTGGGGCGCGAGTCGGAAATGCGGCTCTGCGTCGGCGATGCCGACCGGGAGCGCGTCGGGGTTTGCGCGCATCTCGGTCACCATCCGCCTTGGTGCGGCCGAGTCGCACAGCTCCCCTGCCGCGTAAGGCACTTGGCCGCGGAGGGGGCGCACCGTACGATGCCACTGCCCGGCTGCGGCCGGCCACAACCGAATGGCTGTGCGATCGGGGGAAGCCGGTGGGAATCCGGCGCTGACCTGCAACCGTGTGCGGTGCGCTGACCTGCGCCGCGAGTCGGGATGCCCGCCGCGCGGCAGCATCCGCTTCCACTGTCACGGTCTGCAGAGCGAAGCCCGGTACCGCCGGAACACCACGTCAGCGCGTCGCTCGTACGCCTGCCGCCGGTGGGTCGCGCCGGTCGCGGGAGCCGCATCGGCCGACCGGACCGGTCAGAAAGGCCACCCCATGCGCCTGAGCCCCGCCCGCCGCGCCGCCGTCACCACGGCCGCCCTGGGACTCGCCCTCACCGGCCTCACCGCCGTCCCGGCCGTCGCCCACGCCAAGCCGGTCAACACCAATGCCCCGGTCAAGGTCAACCTCACCGTGCAGGGCCCCGACGGGCAGCTGTTCAAGGGGAAGATCACCACCAAGGGCCACGACGTGACCACCGGCACCGGCGGCACCCACAAGTGCGACGGCACCAACGGCGGCGCCAACCCGAGCAAGGTCCCCACCCCGACCGCCGCCCTGGACGACGCCGCCCGGCTGAACTACTTCGCCTGGGACGGCACCTGGTACGCCTCGTTCGACGACTTCTCCGTCGACACCATCAAGGGTGTCAGCGGCGGCGGCTCGGCCTACTGGAACATATCCGTCAACGGCACGCCCACCCCGGTGGGCGGCTGCCAGTTCAAGCTGAACGCGGGCGACCAGGTGTCGTTCGTCTGGACGTCCTTCTGATCCGATCCGATCCGGTGTACTGCGGGCGGGGGCGCGATGCGCACCCCCGCCCGTCACACGCCTCAGAGACCCCAGCGCAGCGCGATGGTGTCGCCCACGTTGATCACCTTGCCGCGGGCGGCGCCTGCGAAGGCGGAGCCGTCCACGCTCACCTTCCAGGTGTTCGAGCCGCTGTTGGCCTTGCCGTTGACGGCGGTGACGGTGCCGGTGCCGGAGGACGGCGTCACGCCGGTGACACAGCCGCCCGGTGTGGCCGCCGTGGCCGCCGCGTTCAGGACGTCGCCGAGGGTGGTGGTCGTGCCGGTCGGGGTGAAGGAGACCGAGCAGACCTTCAGGCTGCCGGCACCGTCGTCGACGGTGAGGGCCAGCTTGGTGGCCGTGCCCGAGGTGAACGTCGACTGGGCCGCCCACTTCGGTGCGCCCGGGGTGACCGGGGCGGGCGGGGCGGAGGTGAAGCCGCCGCCGGCGACCGCGCGCAGCGAGTCGATCGAGGCGTAGGCAGTGGGGCCGGTGTCGGCCGGCTTGTACTTGAAGCCGCCGCCGGGGTTGTACTGGTTGGCGATGAGGAAGTCGATCGGGGTTTTGCCGGCGGTGGTGAGGAAATCGCCGGTCTGGGGGTTGATGCCGCAGGCGTTGAGCCCGGCGACGGCCCAGCCGTTGGAGCTGGTGTTGACGCCGTACATCGAGTTGAAGGCGCCCGAGGTGGTGACGAGCTTGCTCTTGAGGAAGTTCTTCGCCTGGACGACGTCGGTGTCGGTGTTCGGGACGCCGGAGGTGCACAGGGCGGCCATCGCGGCGCCGGTCATGTCGATGTCGCCGGGGGCGGCCAGGGCGGTCGGGTTGCCCTCGGCCTTGCCGTACTGCCAGCCGCCGTCGTTGTGCTGGTTGGCTCGGATACGGGCGGTGAGTGCGTCGGTGAGGGCCTGCGGTATGCGGGGGCCACCGGACTGGGTCTTGGCGCCGCCGAGGGCGAGGGCGGCGAAGACGGTGCCGTTGAAGTTGGCCGAGGGGCCGAAGTAGCCGGGCTCGGCGGTCTGCCAGTAGGAGTAGGTGTTCGCGATCAGGTTGCGGGAGGCGGAGACCCGGGCCGGATCGATGCCGGCCGCGTACGCGTTCAGGGTGCCGCGCTCGTAGTCGGTGACGACCGGGGAGGCCGAGGGCCAGCCGGACGTGGACAGCAGGTTCCGGTAGACGGTCCGTGCGTTCTTCGTGGTGTCCCCGCCCGGGGCGACGTCCACGACTGCGGTACCCGCCGCGGCGAAAGCGCTCAAGGCCCACTCGTTGGACAGTCCGGAACCGGCATAGGAACCGTCAGCGGCCTGAAGGGACTTGAGGTACGCCACACCGTTCGTCTTCGACGTGGCGATCTGGGCGGGCGTCGACGTGGCCGCGGCGGGCAGGACGGTGAGGGCGAACGCGCCCAGTGCGGCCGGCGCCGCGAGCGCGAGGCGGCGGGAGGTGAGGGAACGGTTCATGACCTGCTCCTGAGATCGGCGGACGCCGGCCGACCTCGCCAGGGGACCGTGCGCGGACCGCGGCACGACCTGGGGAAGGGGCCGCCGTCCGGGACGCGTGGTACGGCTTCCTGATGCTTCGTCACCGCACGGGCATTCGGGCTCGGCACGGCGTCCGCCGTGCCACACCGCTGCGCGTCAGCCCCGGATTCTCACCGGATTCCCCCGTGTGGCGCCCAGGACGCTACCCCAGTGATCAAGGGTCCGCCAGCGTGACGGCAAGTGCCCCGCCCCGGCGGCCGGATGAGACGCATCCCACCTTGACGGCCTACTCGCCGCCGTGTTCCATGACGGCTGACAAGTACTCAGCCCCAGGGGAAGCCGGTCGAATTCCGGCGCTGACCCGCAACCGTAGGCCCGGCACCGTCCCGGGCGAGCCGGATTGCCTGTGGCCGTGTCATGGAACGAAGAGCGCCGTCGCGGACTACGGCGTGGTCGTCAACGCCCCTGCGGACGTCGCGCACGGGGCGTCTCGCCACGTACCCCGTCCGCCCGGCACCGACGAGGGGGCCGCGGGTGGAAACCGAACAGCAGGCAGGCCGGCCAACGACCGCCGGACAGCGGCTGCTGTCCATGACGGCGGCGGTGCTGCTCGTCTGCGGTGTGACCGTCGCCTTCCTCGCACCGTCCACGACGGCGACGGCCGATCCGGTGAAGGAATGCACGGCCACGGTCGGCGCGATCGTGGCCGTCGACTTCGGCCCGTTCGGCGGCAAGGTCGAGCGCGGCTGCGACACGACGCCGACGACCGGCTACGACCTGCTCCACGAAGCCGGGTTCACCACCACCGGCACGGTCCACGACGGCCCCGCCTTCATCTGCCGGATCGGCTACGGCTCATTCGACTCCGGTACGCAGTACCCGACGCCGGACAAGGAGCCCTGCCGGCTCACCCCGCAGGCATCCGCCTACTGGTCCTACTGGACCGCTTCTCCCGGCCAGACGGCCTGGACCTACAGCCCGCTTGGCGCCATGGCTCGTACCCCCGAGCCCGGTGACGTCGACGCCTGGGTCTTCGGCGGCACGGACGTCGGCGGCAGCACCGGCAAGCCGACCTTCTCCCCGGACGACGTCCGCGCCGGCGGCGGACCCTCGCCCAAGCCCACCGACACGGGCGGGCCCGTCCTCCCGCCCGGCGCGGTCGACGTCCCCGCGGCCACCCGCTGGCTCACCGGACGGCTCGACGACGGCGAACGCGTCGTCGACGAAGGCTCCGAAACCCCCAACCACACCCTGACCGCCGAGACCGCCCTCGCCCTGGCCGCCGCCGACCCGAAGAGCCCGGCAGCCGCGAAGGCAGCCGCCTTCCTGGCCCGGCCCGAGCACACCGACGCGTACGCCTACCCGTCCGGCAGGGACCGGGCACCGGAGGCGGCGGCCGCGGCCCGGCTCGCCCTCGTGGCCGAGGCCACGGGCGGCAACCCCCGCACCGTCGGCGGCCACGACCTGCTCGGCGACCTCGCCAAGTACGTCTGCACCAGCGGATCGGACGCCCCCGCGCCCGTACCCGGCTGCACCGTCAAGGGCGACTTCCCCACCACCTCGGGTCAGGCCGAGGGACAGGCCCTGGCCGTGATCGCCCTGCTCGGCGGCGACCTCCGCCCGCCCGCCGACGCCGTGGCCCGCCTCACCGACATGCAGTGCCAGGACGGCGGCTTCACCAGCGTGCTCATCCGCCGCGGCGACGGCTGCGACAGCGAGCCCGGAGCCACCGGCCTCGCCGCCCTCGCCCTCCAGCGGGCCGGCGCCCACGAGGCGGAGGTGACCAAGGCCCGCGACTTCCTGAAGAAGGCCCAGCTCGCGGACGGTGGCCTGCCCGCCGCCGCGTACGGCACGGTGGGCAGCGCCTACGCCACCGGCTTCGCCGCCCAGGCCCTGCGCCACCTGGGCGAGACCGGCCGGGCGGACGCGGCCGTCTCCTGGCTGTCCAAGCAGCAACTGCCCAGCGGTGCCTTCGCCTTCGAGGCCGGAGGCGCCGACCCGCTGCTGTTCGCCACCGTCCCCGCCGTCATCGCCGGGGCCAAGAGCGACCTGGTCACCCTGACCACCGGGAAGCCCCAGCCCTCGCCCTCCCCGACCGGTCCCACCACCGGTCCCACCACCGGGCCGACCACCGGGCCGACGCCCCGTCCGGAGGGCGGCCCGGACCTCAGGAAGGGTTCGGCCTACCTCACCGACCGGACACGGCTCCTCCAGGGCCACTACTACGAGAGCACCGCCGGCACCGGCTTCGCCGACTTCGGCCTGACCATCGACGGCGCGTACGCCCTGGCCGCCACCGGCGCCGACAACGCGGCCCTGCGCGGCATCGTCGACTTCCTCGACCACGGCGGCAAGGACGGCACCGGCCGCACCCTCGCCTCGTGGACCAACATCGGCACCAAGTACGCGGGCGGCGGCTCCCTCGGCAAGGCGGCACTGCTGGCAGAGGCCGTCGGCCGCGACCCCCGCACCTTCGGCGGCCAGGACCTGATCGCCGCGCTCGCCAAGGCCGTCTGCCCGGCCAAGTCCCCGGCGCCCGACCGCTCCTGCGCCGACAAGGGTGCCTACACGAACGCCACCTCCGTCTTCTCCCAGTCCCTGGGCGTCATTGCCCAGATCAGGGCGGGGGAGACCGCCGCCGCGGCCGAGCCCGTCGCGTACCTCAAGAGCTTCCAGAAGCCGTCGGGTGCCTGGGTCAGCCTCGTCGGCGAGCCGAGCGGTGAGGAGGTGGACTCCACCGCCATCGCCGCGATGGCCCTCGACCTCCTGCCCGACCAGCAGTCCCAGGCGGCCGTCGACAAGGCCCTCGCCTGGCTCGCGGCCCAGCAGAAGCCCGACGGCGGCTTCCCCGGAGCCTCCGGCAACTCGGTCAACTCCGCCGCACTGGCCGTCCAGGGCCTCTCCCTCGACAGCACCACGTACAAGGCGCAGATCACCAAGGCCCTGGCCTTCCTCACCTCCCAGCAGAACGGCGACGGCGGCTTCGACATCGCCAAGGACGCCCAGCCCGGCTCCGACCTGCGCGCCTCCACCCAGGCCGTCGGAGGCGCCACCGGCATCTCCTTCGGCACCCTCACCCGCAGCCTCGACGGCACCACCCCACAGCCCACTCCCACCGGGTCGGCCCAGCCCTCCGGCACGCCCACCACCCCGAGGATCGTCACCCCCGGTGAGAACGGCGGCGGATCCGGCGGCAGTGGCGGAGGGGGCGGGGGGCTCGCCCACACCGGTACGCAGGTGATCGGCATCGCCGGGGCGGCCGTACTCCTCACGCTCCTCGGCTACGGCTTCGTACGCGCTGCCCGTACCCGCCGCACGGCCAAGGGGGTTCACCGGTGACCGGCCGCCTCGCACGCGTCGTCGGCAACCTCGCGGCGGCCGTCGGATTGGCCATGGCCTCGTTGACAGCCGCCACCTCGCAGGCCGCAGCAGCACCGCAGCCCATGGGCCGGTGCACCACCTCGGCGGGCGTGGTCCTCGCGGTCGACTTCAGCCACTGGGGCGGGCCCGTCTACCGTTCCTGCGGTACGACGCCCACCACCGGCCACGAGCTCCTCAACCAGGGCGGGTGGGCCACCACCGGCACCGGCCACGACGGCCCCGCCTTCATCTGCCGCATCGGCTACAGCGGCCACCAAGGCGGCAGGCAGTACCCGACCCCGGCGCAGGACGACTGCGTCCTCACTCCGCCGGCCTCGGCGTACTGGTCGTACTGGCACGCCGATCCCGGGCAGAACTCCTGGACCTACAGCCGGCTCGGCGCCATGCTCCACAAGCCCAAGCCGGGCAGCGTGGACCTGTGGATCTTCGGCGGCACGAACATCGAGGGCACGGAGGGCAAGCCCACCGTCACCCCCGACCAGCTGCGCGCCCACAACACCAGGCCCACCGGCGGCAGCGAGCCCCAGCCCAAGGACACCCGGACCGCCACGCCGGTCCCGCCCGGCACCAACACCGGGCCGAAGCCCGAACAGCCGGCTCCGGCGCCCGGGCAGCCCACGACGGCCCCGTCGCCGTCGATCTCGGCCCCCGGCTCCGGCTCCAGCCCCAGCCCCAGCCCCAGCCCCAGCGCTTCGGCCACCCCGTCCGCCGACACCTCCGCCTCCTCCCCTCCGTCCGGCGCCGCCGCTGCGGCAGCGCCGGGCAACGGCCCCGAGGTCGTCGACGCGGCCCCCGCCGCGGACGCCGGCCACGACGCCGGCTCGTACCTGCCCGCCGTCGCCACCGGCGCCCTGGTCCTGCTGATCGGCGGGGCAGCCGCCTACGCGGCCAAGCGCCGCCGCCGTACCGAGTAGCCCGCATGGCACGCACGATCCCGTCGGCCGCGGCCACGCCGCCCGTGTCCGGTCCCGCGCCGGACCCGGTCGGCCGCCGTCTGCCCCGCACCCTGCACCCGGTGGCCTGGTGGATCTGGGCCGTCGCCCTGGCCACCGCCGTAAGCCGTACCAACAACCCGCTCCTGCTGTTCCTGGTCCTGGCCGTCCTCGGCTACGTCATCACCGTGCGCCGCACCGAAGCCCCCTGGGCCAGAGGCTTCAAGTACTACCTCTACCTGGCGCTGACCGTCGTCATGATCCGCGTCGCCTTCCGGGCGGTCTTCGCCACCGGCATCACCCCGCACGACCACTTCCTCTTCTCCCTCCCGCACATCCCCACCCCCGACTGGTACGCCGGCATCCAGCTCGGCGGCCCGGTGTCGCTGGAGGCGCTGCTCTCCGCCGCGACCGACGGCCTGCGCCTGGCCTGCATGCTGTGCTGCATCGGCGCCGCCAACACCCTGGCCAATCCCAAACGGGCCCTGCGCGTCCTGCCCGGCGCCCTGTACGAACTCGGCGTCGCCGTCACCGTGTCGATCAGTGTCGCCCCCCAGCTCGTCCAGAGCGTCCAGCGCGTCCACCGGGCACGGCGGCTGCGGGCCGGCCGCACCAAGGGGCTGCGGGCGCTGCGCGGGATCGTCGTCCCCGTCCTGGAAGACGCCCTCGAACGGTCCCTGCGGCTGGCCGCCGCCATGGACTCGCGCGGCTACGGCCGGGCCGGCACCGCCACCCGCCGCTCCCGCCGGATCACCGGCGTGCTGATGCTGCTGGGCATGTGCGGGATGTGCGCCGGCGCGTACGGCCTCCTGGACGCCACCGCACCGAAGCTCCTCGGTCTGCCCGCCATGGCCGTCGGGGCGCTGCTCTGCGTGGCCGGACTGCGCCTCGGCGGCCGGCGCATCACCCGCACCACCTACCGGCCCGACCCCTGGCTCTTCCCCGAGTGGGCGGTCGCCGGCTGCGGCGTCCTCTCCGCCGTTCTGCTCTTCGGCAACGCCGGGTTCGACCCGGCCGAACTGAACCCGTCGATCCACCCCCTGAGCTGGCCCACGCTCCCGCTCGTCCCCGCCGCCGCCATCCTCCTCGCGGGCGCCGCCGGTTTCCTGGCGCCACCCCCGACATCCGGCCCACCAGCCACAGCCCCACCCCCACCCCCACCCCCACCCCCACCCCCCGTCCCCGCACCGCGCACCGAGGCAGCCACGTGATCACCTTCGACCAGGTCTCCGTCCGGTACGACGACACCGCCGAACCCGTGATCAGGGACGTGGACCTGACCGTCGAGGAAGGCGAACTCTGCCTCGTCGTCGGCCACACCGGCGTCGGCAAGTCCACCCTCCTCGGCGCCGTCAACGGCCTCGTCCCGCACTTCACCGGCGGCACCCTGTACGGCCGCGTCTTCGTCGACGGCCGCAACACCGCCGACCACCCGCCCCGCGAACTCGCCGACGTCGTGGGCGTCGTCGGCCAGGACCCCCTCGACGGCTTCGTCACCGACACCGTCGAGGAGGAACTCGCCTACACCATGGAGCAGTTGGCGGTGCCGCCCGCTACCATGCGCAAACGCGTCGAGGAAACCCTCGACCTCCTCGGCCTGGCCGACCTGCGCCACCGCGCCCTCCACGAACTCTCCGGCGGGCAGCAGCAGCGCGTCGCCATCGGTTCCGTCCTCACCGCCCACCCCCGGATCCTCGTCCTGGACGAACCCACCTCCGCCCTCGACCCGACCGCCGCCGAGGAGGTCCTGGCCGCCGTCACCCGCCTCGTCCACGACCTCGGCGTCACCGTCCTCCTCGCCGAACACCGCCTGGAGCGCGTCGTCCAGTACGCCGACCGCGTCATCCACCTCCCCGGCGACGGCCGGGTCGTCTCGGGCCCGCCCGCGGAGGTCTTCCGTACGACGTCCATCGCGCCGCCGATCGTGGAGCTCGGCCGTGCCGCGGGCTGGGACCCGCTGCCCCTGTCGATCCGCGACGCCCGCCGCGCCGCCGCGCCCGTACGCACCCGCCTGGCCGGCACGGTCCCCGGGCCGGCCCGCCCCCCGACCGCGTCGGACCGGTCCACCCTCCTGACCGCCCGCGGCGTGACCGTGAGCTACCACGGCGTACCGGCCGTCCGCCAAGTGGACCTGACCCTGCACGGCGGTGAGGTGACCGCGCTCATGGGCCGCAACGGCTCCGGCAAGTCCTCCCTGCTGTGGGCCCTCCAGGGGTCGGGCCCCCGCACCGCGGGCTCGGTGGGCATACCGTCGGGCCCGGGAAAGTCCGCCGATCCTCGCAAGCTTCCCGCCGCCGAGGCGCGCAAGCTCGTGGGTCTGGTACCACAAACGCCCACCGACCTGCTGTACCTGGAGACGGTGAAGCAGGAACTCGAACAGGCGGACGCCGAGTCGGGAGTGACCGCGAACGGAGCCCCGGCCCGCCCGCTCCTGGACCGCCTGTCGCCCGGCATACCCGACACCAGTCATCCGCGCGACCTCTCCGAAGGACAGAAACTCGCCCTGGTCCTCGCCGTCCAACTGGCCGCGGCACCGGATGTCCTGCTCCTCGACGAGCCGACCCGAGGACTGGACTACCGGGCCAAGGAGCAGCTGATCCGGATCGTCGACGACCTGGCCGCCGGAGGCCGGGCCGTCGTCATCTCCACCCACGACGTCGAATTCGTCGCCCGAGCCGCCGACCGCGTCGTGGTCATGGCCGAAGGGGACATCGTGGCCGACGGCCCGACCACCGAAGTCATCGTCGCCTCGCCGGTCTTCGCCCCGCAGACCGCGAAGATCCTCGCACCGCTCCCGTACCTCACCGTCGGCCAGGCGGTCGAAGCCATCGGCGACAACGACGGAACGGACACGGCCCCATGACCGCGCTCAGCCCCGCCATCCGCATCGGTCCGCGGGCCGCCCTGGTGATCGCCCTGGCCGCCTTCCTCGGAATCGTGGCCTTCTTCTGGCCGTTCCTCGTCGCCCCCGGAAAGTTCGGCTCGAACTACGCCCCGCCGCTGATCTTCGGCGTGCTGCTGGTGATCGTCCTCTGCGTGGTGATCTCGGAGATCGCCGAGGGCGGCATCAACTCCAAGGCCCTCGCCATGCTCGGCGTGCTGTCCGCCGTCAACGCCGCCATCCGCCCCCTGGGCGCCGGCACCGCGGGCATCGAGACCGTCTTCTTCGTCCTCGTCCTCGCCGGCCGTGTCTTCGGCCCGGGCTTCGGCTTCACCCTGGGCTGTACCTCGCTCTTCGCCTCCGCGCTGATCACCGGCGGGGTCGGGCCCTGGATGCCGTACCAGATGTTCGGCTGCGCCTTCGTGGGCATGCTCGCGGGCCTCCTGCCCAAGGCCACCGGCCGCCGGGAGGTCCTCATGCTCGCCGCCTACGGCTCGCTCTCCGGGTACCTCTTCGGGTTCCTCCTCAACCTCTCCTTCTGGCCCTTCTCCCTCGACCCCGACAGCTCCATCGCGTACCTGCCAGGCCTGCCCTTCACCGAGCAGTTCCAGCGCTACCTCGCCTTCGACCTGGCGACCTCCCTCGGCTGGGACACCGGCCGTGCCGTCACCAACCTCGTCTGCATCTGCCTGGCCGGTCCGGCCGTCCTGACCGTCTTCCGCCGCGCCGCCCGCAAGGCCCGTTTCCAGGCCCCGGTCCGCTTCACCCAGGGGACGGTCAGGTGTGGGCGGGTGGGGTGTGGGGGCGCTGGATGTCCTCCGGGTAGGCCGTGTGCCGGACGGCCTCCTCGTGGGTGATGACGCCTGCCTTGACGAGGGCGTTGATGCCGGCTTCGAGGGTCTGCATGCCGTCGCGGTGGCCGGTCGCGATCATGTTGCGGATCTGGCGGGTCTTGCCCTCGCGGATCAGGTTGCGGATCGCCGACGTGCCCACCAGCACCTCGAAGGCGGCCACCCGGCCCCCGCCGGTCCGGGGGATGAGCGTCTGGTTGAGGATGCCGACCAGGGTGTGTGCCAGTTGCAGCCGGACCTGCGGCTGTTGCTCGGCCGGGAACACGTCGACGATGCGGTCCAGCGTCTGCGACGTGTCGTTGGTGTGCAGGGTGGCGAACACCAGGTGCCCGGTCTCGGCGATGGTCAGGGCCGCGGAGATGCTCTCCGGGTCGCGCATCTCGCCGAGCAGCAGGACGTCGGGATCCTCGCGCAGGGCCGCGCGCAGCGCGGCGGGGAACGACTCGGTGTCGGTTCCGACCTCGCGCTGGTTGACCGCCGCGCGCTTGTGGTGGTGCAGGTACTCGATCGGGTCCTCGATGGTGAGGATGTGCACCGGCCGGTGCGTGTTGACGTGGTCGACGAGTGCGGCCAGGCTCGTCGACTTCCCCGACCCGGTCGGTCCGGTGACCAGGACGAACCCGCGCGGCATGCCCGCCCATCCGGTGACGACCGGGGGGAGCCCCAGCTGCTCGGACGACGGCACGCTGAACGGGATGATCCGCAGCGCCAGCGCCGACGCGCCGCGCTGCACGAACGCGTTGCCGCGCAGCCTGGCCTTCTCCCCCCAGGTGAACGCGAAGTCGACCTGCTTCTCCCGGCGGAACCGTTCGGTGAGTTCCGTGCCGAGCACCCCGGTCACCAGGCGGTCGACCTCCGGCTCGGTGAGCGCGGCCCCCTCGACCGGACGCAGGGCTCCGTCGACGCGGAGGAACGGCGCCGATCCGGAGGTGAGCAGCAGGTCGCTGCCGCCCCGCTGCCACAGCTCGTCGAGCAGGTGGTCGATGATCGCGGCGCTGGGCCCGGGCATGGTGGTCTCCAAGGGGGTGTGCTTGCTCATGGCAGGACCGTCCACTGCTTGACGGTGCTCGCGTGGCCGTCGAAGGACACGGCGGCCTTGACGAGCGGGCCGGACAGCAGGTCGATCCGGGTGCCGCCGAGGTGCTCGGTCGCGCCGCCGCTCCCGGCGACGACGGTGTAGGTCAGGGTCAGCCCGGCGAGCCGGGAGGCTTGGGTCAGGCCGCACGGTGCCAGGTCGACCTGGTCGGTCACCGGGCCGCCGGAGCCGATGCGGACCGGCACGTCCAGTGAGCCGTCGGCGCCGGTGCAGGTGCTGCCGGGGAAGTCCACCGCCATCTTCACCGACTTCACGTCGCCTTCCTCGTGGTGCGCCACCTGCAGGACGACGTGGTCGAGCGGTCCGGTCCCGGCCGGCGCCGGCCGGTCGTAGCCGCCGAGCGTGAGGGACGCCTGGCCACCGCCGGGGACGGTGGCGTCCGTGACGTCGACGGGTGCGCCGGGAGCCGGGGTCGTGAACCCGTTGACCGCGGTGACCGACGCCGGTTTCGCGATCACGGCCGGATAGGTCGTGAACAGCACCGGCTCCGGCGGGATTCCGATCACCGGCCGGAGGTATCCGGCGGCCGGGCTGATGCCGAGGGCGATGGTCCGGGCGATGATGCCGCGGGTGACGACCTGCGAGCTGACCCGGCTCATCGACAGGTCGACGGCGGCGGTCGGCGCGTAGACGGTGCCGTTGATCACCAGACGGCTGTGCTCGGTGGCCTTGTCGGCGTCGTCGGTCGACTTCAGGACCGGGCACCGGTTGCCCGCGGTGAGGCAGCCGGACAGGGCCCTGATGGACGGGGCCCGGAACACGATGTCGAGCTGGACGCCGTCGAGCCGGTCGGTGGCGCCGGTGCTGCCCGTGCCCAACTTCGCCGCATAGTCGACGGCGAGCTCGGACAACTGGTCTTCCTTCGTGACCCCGCAGGCGCCGAGGTCGACCACGTCCACACCGAGTGCCCCTTCACGGGCGGTCAGGGCGTGGTTCGCGTCGCAGGCCGTACCGGTACCGGAAACGGTCAGGGTGGTCGTGGGCGCTGCCGCAGGTGCTGCCGGTGCTGCCGGTGCTGCCGGTGCCGTTGCCGGAGGCTCCGTCGGCGAGGGCGGCTCCGTCGCCGCGGGTGGCCCGGTCGGCGGGGCCGGCGCCGGGGTGGTGTCGTCGTCCTGGTGCGCCACGCGCAGCACGACCTTGTCGATCACCGAACCCGCGGGCAGGGGCAGCATCGCGAACCCGCCGAGCCGGACCGACGCCGACGGGGTCGCCGCGGAGAGCGTCGCGGTCGAGGCCGTGGTGTCGATCGTCTGCGCGTTTCCGGGGTCGAGGAACGCCGCGGTGGTGGGCGTCGCGGTGCTGGTCGCCTGGGTGGGCCGTACCGCGATCGGGGGCCGGTGGGCCAGTTCCAGGGTGACGCCGTCGAGCTGGTCGGTGGCCGCGGTGCTGCCGGCGCCGAGGGCGGCGCTGTAGGTCACGACCAGGCCCGTCAGCTGGGCGGGATCGGTCAGCCCGCAGACGGCGACCAGGTCCAGGGTGTCGGTGGCCAGGGCGCCCGGGCGCGCGGTGAGCTTCTGCGGGGTGGTGCAGGAGCGGGGTACGCCGGGCCCGGACAGGGTGACCGAGACCGCCGGTGGCGGTCCTCCGGCCGCCCCGGGATCGTCGCGGTGCGCGACGTGCAGCAGGGCCCCGTCCAACACAGAGCCGGGCACCACCGCAGGGGTGTCGTAACCGCCGAGTTCGATGGCGGCGGCCGGCTCGGCCGGGTCGAGGGCGGCGCGGGCCGTGTCGGCGCCGTCGATCGCCCGGGCGTCGGCCGCGGCGGTGAACGTCGTCGACTTCGCGCTCGTCGCCGGCCGGGGCGCCGGCGGGTCGTGGACGACCTCGAGCCATACGCCGTCCAGGGAAGAGGCGCCCGCGGTGCCGCCCTCCTTCAGCCCGGCGGCGTACGTCGCGGTCAGACCGGTCAGCTGGGCGGGGTCGGTGATGCCGCACGCCTTCAGGTCGACGCGGTCGTCGCCCAGCCCGGCCCGGGCGGTGAGCGGCAGGTCGGTACAACTGCCGGCGCCGCCCCCGGGGGTGACGTCTATTCGGGGCGCCGCCGCGTCGCCGGTCTCCTGATGGGCCACCCGCAGCACGGCGGAGCGGATCGTCGACCCCGGCGGCAGCGGCGGCCGGCCGAACCCGGCCACGGTGATCGACGCGGACGGGGCCACCGTGGTCAGATCGGCGCCGGCCACCGACGGCGCCGGCTGTTCGCCTATCTCCAGGGCGTTGTCGGGACCGGTGCCCGCGGCGGTGAAACCGGTCGATGCGGTCACGGCGGTCGGCTTGAACGTGGTCGGCGTGCGGTAGGCGACCTCCAGCCAGATGCCGTCCAGGCGTTCCGTGGCGGTGGTGCCGCCGGTGTCCAGGGCGGCGGCGTAGGTCACCGTCAGGCCGGTGAACCGGGCCGGGTCGGTGAGCCCGCACGCACCCAGCAGGTCGATCGCGGGATCCGTGGCGAGCGCCGGGTGCCGGGGCAGGTCGTCGGTGCGGCAGGTGTCTCCGCCGACGGCGGTGGTGACCTTCACCGCGCCGGGGGCGGTGAGGTCGCCGTCGTCCTCGTGCCTGACGTGCAGCGTCGCGGCGGTGATGACCGAGCCGGGCGGCACCTGCGGGGTGAAGCCGGACAGCTGCATCGAGACCGACTGGCGCTTCGCCGGGTCGAGGACGGCGTCGGCGGTGCAGTCCGCGGTGCCCGTCGGCTGCGGACACCCGGGCAGGGCCGCCCTTTCGCCACTGGTCAGGGCATGGACCGGGTTGGTGAAGCCGGTGTTCGTGACCACCGCCGTCGGCTTCAGCGTGTGTGACGGCTTGGGCGGCTGGACGCCGTACACCGCCACCTGCTGCGCGCCCGGGGTGACCGGCGCGCACAGTTCGACGTGTCCCCGGTCGACCTGGAACCGGCTGCCGCCGCCCATCATGACCTGGACGCCTTCGGGCCGCGTCCTGTCGCAGCCGCCCGGGTTGGGGACGGCCGGGCGGGTGGGGGCGCCGGGGTCCCAGCCCGCCTGGGTGCCGCCGACCACACTGACCGTGGGGTCGGAGACCGTCCATACCGCGGTGCCGCCGGTGAAGGTGAAGTCGAAGTAGTGGACACCCGGCTGCAGCCATACGACGACGCCCGGGCAGTCGCCGCCGGTGAGGCGGGTGAGGGCGGGGGCGTCGTCGTAGTAGCCGGGCTGCAGCCGCACCAGCCAGGAACCGGCGGCGGGGCAGGCGGGCACCGTCCGCCGGACCGGGACGGCCGTGGCGGGCGGGGCGTGGTCCGGGTCGGCGCCCACGACCTTGTCGGCGGGGGCCGACGGGGTGTCGCTGGCGCAGTCGTGGGCGTACGGAGCCTGGGTCGGCGGCAGCTTGGTCTGTGACACGGCACCGGAGCAGTTGCCGACGGCGGACACATCGCCCGACACCACCATCGAGGTGCCGGCGCCGGCGGTGATGTTCGAGTGCGAGAACACGCTGCCCTGCACGCGCAGGCCGCGCGTGGACACGTTGATGCCGTCCTCCGCCGCCTGGCCCAGACTCAGCAGCGCGTCCTGCGGCTGGGTCGCGCGCGTGGTCGCGGGTGACGAGTTGAGGGGGTCGCAGTGGACGATCATCTGCCGGCTGTTGATCGGCGGGGCGGTGTAGTCGGCGCAGGGGTTGCCCTGCGAGAAGTTCTTGATCGCGAGCTGCGTCGCACCGTCCGCGCTGTAGGCCTGCTTGCCCTGGTCGACGTACACGCTTGCGGCCTTCAGTCCCGTGCCGGCGAAGGACAGGACCGACACGGTGACCAGGGTGAAGACGACGACGAAGGCCAGCGCGAGGATCAGTGTCGCGCCCTGTTCGTCGTCGCGCCGGCGGCGCGGAGTCCGGGGGAGCGGAGTCCGGGGGAGCGAGGGCAGGCGGCGCGGATTCGTCGGGCGGCCGGTCATGACGCGCTCGATCGTCGGATGGCGGTGAGGGCCGTCGGGGGCGCGGCGGGGTCGCTCTGCACGGTCAGCGTTACCTCCGTGGGCGAGGTGCACGGAGTCTCGGCACCGCAGCTCAGGGTTACGGGATGGGGCGTTGTGGTGGGGTCGAACCGGCCCAGCAACGTGGTGACGACGCCCCGGTCGGTGCACTGCACCCGGTTCAGGGCGCCGGTCGGCTGGTCGTAGGCGTAGACGACGTCGGTGCCGGGCCGGCTCAGGTGGACGATCACTGCGGCAACGCCGCACGCGGGGTCGGTCGTTACTCTGTCCGCACTGTTCACGTCGCCGTAGAAGTAGCGGTTGAGCGTGCCCACCGCGCTGGTGGTGGACACCCGCTTCTCGGTGTCCGTCATGAACCGCAGTCCGAGGACGATCGCCTGGGGCAGCAGTACCGCGATGATGCCCACGATGACGATCGTGACCAGCAGCTCGGTCAGGGTGAACCCCGACTCCGAGCGCCCGGTGGGCCGTTGTGTCGTCATGACAGCATCGACTCCCGCTTGATCACCTCTAGGGTCGCGTCCTTGACGGGCCGTGGGCCGGTCGAGCGCACGGTGAGCGTCACCTTCTGCACTCCGGTGTCGGCCGTCGGGCAGGTCGGGCCGAACGCGCCCACCCCGTCCCAGTACTCGATCTTGAGGGTCACGGTGTAACCGGCCGGCGGAGCGGCGGTCTCGTAGCCACTGGCGCAGGACACGTACGGCTCGCTGACGACCTTCTCGGCGGTGCTGCGGATGACCGAGTCGGCGCTGGTCACCTTCTGCTGGGTGACCGAGCTGATGATCGCGGTGCCCATGCCTCCGAGAACGGCCACGAAGGCGACGCCGATGAGCACCACGGCGACGAGGACCTCGATCAAGGTCTCGCCCTCTTCGCCGCGGCGGCGCCGAGGGCGGTGTACCGGGCGGCGGGCCGGGCCGGTCACTGGACCTCGACCTGGTTGTAGACGCCGTAGATCGCGGAGAGGAGGGCGACGGCCACGAACCCCACGACGACCCCGACCACGATCACGATGGCCGGCTCGAACAGGCTGGTCAGCCGCTTGAGTTTGTGCTGGAGTTCCTTCTCGTAGAACTCCGAGACGTTCTCGAGCTGGTCGTCGAGGGTTCCGGTCTCTTCCCCCACGCGCATCATCTGGGTGACCGCCCCGGGGAACAGCTTGGTGCGGGCGATCGGCCCGGAGATGCCGCCGCCTTCGAGCATCTCCACCCGGGCCTTCCCGATGGCCCGTTCGTACACCAGGTTGTCGGCGCCGGCGCCGGCCAGGGTGAGCGCTTCCGGAATGGGCACTCCTGCCTTGATCATCGAGGTCAGGATGCGGCAGAACCGTTCGATGACCATGTAGCGGACCACGTCGCCGACCACCGGCATCACCAGCAGGAAGCGGTCGCGCAGCAGCCGTCCCCGCTCGGTCCGCAGACCGGCGACCACGGCCACGACGAGCGCGGCGAGCACGCCGAGGATGACCGGGTACCAGGCCGTGACGAAGTCGGTGAAGCCCAGCAGGATCCGGGTCGGCAACGGCAGTTCCGCGTTGAAGGACTCGAAGAACACCTTGAACCGGGGCAGGACGAAGATGACGAGGACGAGGACGACGGCGACGGCCAGGACCATCACCAGGCTGGGATAGGTCAGGGAGGAGCGGACGGTGCGCCGACTCTCGACGTCGCGCTCGATGTAGCGGCCCAACTGGGCCATCACCACGTCGAGTTCACCGGTGGCCTCCGCCGAGCGGAGGACGGAGATGTAGAACGGCGGGAGCGCCTTGGTGTGGACGGCCATCGCGCCGGCGAAGCTCTCGCCGAATCGCAGCGAGTCCATGACGTCGACGAGCACCTTGCCGAGCTTCTTGTCCTTGGTCTCGGCGCGGATGATCTCCAGGGCGTCCAGGATGGGCACTCCGGCCTTGATGAAGGCGGCCATCTGGCGGGAGAAGTTGCTCAGCTCGACCAGGTCCACCTTTTCCGCGGTGAGTTCGAGCTGCAGCAGGTTGCGGCCCGCGGCCTTGACCGACTGCACGTCGTAGCCCTGCCGGGTCAGGCTGTCGGTCACGCCGTCGACACTGGAGCCCGTGAGCACGCCGGTGGTCTGTTTCCCGTCCGGGCCGACCGCGACGTACTTGAAGGTGGCCATGCCGGTGCACTCCTGGTCTTCGGTGTCAGAGGTTCGCGTCTCGGTGTCGGGGGCGTCCGGCTAGACCACGTACACGCTGGACATGATCTCGGCGATGGTCGTCGTCCCCTCCTCCACCAGACGGACGCCTCCGTCCAGGAGGCTTTCCATGTGCTCCTCGCGGGCGGTCTTGCGCAGGGTGCCGATCGGCGCCTTCTCGACGAGCAGTCGCTTGACCGTGTCGCTCATCACGAGCAGTTCGAAGACGCCGATGCGCTCCTGGTAGCCGGTCCGGGAGCAGAAGCTGCAGCCCCGGCCCTGCCAGAACTCGATGTCGGTCGACCCGCCGGCCTTCGCGAAGAAGGCCAGTTCGTCCACGCCCGGCTTGTAGGGCTCGCGGCACTGGTCGCAGATCCGTCGCACCAGTCGCTGGCTGACCACCCCGGAGACCGTGGAGGTGATCAGGAACGGCTCGATGCCCATGTCGGTGAACCGGTGCAGCGCGGAGCAGGCGTCGGCGGCGTGGATGGACGACAGTACGAAGTGGCCGGTGAGAGCGGACTCGACCGCGATCCGCGCCGTCTCGCCGTCCCGGATCTCGCCGATCAGGATCACGTCGGGGTCCTGCCGGAGGATCGAGCGCAGCCCGGTCGCGAACGTGACGCCCGCCTGTTCGTTGATCTGGATCTGGTTGACCGACGGGACCACGTACTCCACCGGGTCCTCGATGGTGGTGATGTTGCGCTCGCTCTGGTTCAGCTCACCGAGCGTGGCGTACAGGGTGGTCGTCTTGCCGCTGCCGGTCGGTCCGCCGCAGGCGACCATGCCGTAGGGGGAGCGCAACAGGGACGAGAACCGCTCGTACGTCGCGGTGGGCATGCCGAGCTCGGCCAGCCGCAGCAGGCTGCGGTTGCTGTCGAGCAGTCGCAGCACCGCCTTCTCGCCCCAGATGGTGGGGGTGGTCGCGACCCGGATGTCGACCGACCTGCCGTCGATCTCGGTGGCGATCTGCCCGTCTTGCGGGCGCCGCTTGTCGACGATGTTCATGTTGGCCATGATCTTGATCCGGCTGACCACGGACGGGCCCATGTTCTCCGGCAGGCTCAGCACGTCGTGCAGCGCGCCGTCGATGCGGTACCGGACCCGGACCCGGTCGCCGTGCGGTTCGATGTGGATGTCCGAGGCCCGGTCGCGCAGGCCCTGGGTCAGCATGAGGTTGACCAGGTGCACGACCGGCGCGTCCTCGCTCACCACCCTGGCCCCGGCGGTGGCGGTGCGGCCGGTCTCGGTCGCCGCGAAGGCCTCGACCAGGCTGCTGACGCCGGTCAACGCCCGGTAGGCGGTGCCGATCGAGCGCCGGATGTCCGCGGGAGCCGCGATCGCCAGCTGCACCCGGTCCGGCGCGACGGCCCGGGTGACCTCGTCGAGGACGCGCGGGTCGGTCGGGTCGCCCGCCGCGACCAGCAGCGTGCCCTCGTCCCGCCGCACCGCGACGACGCCCAGCGAGCGGGCCAGCGCCTCCGGCACGCGGGCGGCCGCCTCCGGATGGGGTGCGCTCTGGCGCAGGTCGACGACCGGGACGTCGAACTGGACCGCCAGGGCCTCGATCAGCGACCGCTCGTCGACCATGCCGAGTTCGAGCAGCAGGGCGCCGAGCCGCTTGCCGGACGCCGACTGCTGCAGGAGCGCTTCGTCCACCTGGGCGGGGGTGAGGTGCCCGCGCTGTACGAGGAGTTCGCCGATGCGGGGGCCCTGGTGCGCTGCGGGGGACGAGTGGGCGGTGTCGGACTCCGCGTCGCGGACCGGTTCGCCTGCCGGGACGGGAGAAGGTGCCGCGCCCCGCGCTCCGCCGGGCTGGGTGCCGTCCTCGCCCGCAGGGTCTGTCGCCGCCGAGCGGCCCCGGAAAAGCCGGCGATTCGCCAAGGAACCCACCCCTATCGCGCATCCAGAACAGTGGCCGATCATTCGTCCCGGAACACGTCCGCAGAACTGTCAGCCGCTGAGTAATCAGCTGCATGCTACAGCACGCCACAAGACTGGCATCTGCCACCTTGATCGGCCGTTTTCCCTTGCGCCGCCCCTTGTGAGCCCCACTCCTGCTCGGTAGTCTGCGGCTGATTAATCACGCTGTCACTATCACCTGATTTGGCAGCGGTCGCGTAGATGGAGAGAAATGTTCACTTACCTGCAAGGCAAGATGCGCGGGCGAATGCGCGCACAGCGCGAGACCACGGAAGCCGGCTTCACGTTGATCGAGCTCCTCGTGGTCATCGTGATCCTCGGCATCCTGTCCGCCATCGTCGTCTTCTCCGTCCGCGGCATCAACGACAAGGGCCAGGACTCGGCCTGCAAGATGGACAAGGCCACGATTGAGACCGCGGAGGAGGCGTACTTCTCTCGTTTCAAGAAGTACGACACCGTGGACAAACTGCACGAGGAAGGGTTCCTGTCCACGGTTCCCACCTTGCACAAGGTCACTCTCACTCCGGACGCGCAGTACACCGTCGACCCGGTGGCCCCCTGCACTGCCTGATACGGGGCAGTCCTCACCGGACGACCGTCGGCCGACGGTCGAGACCGGTCCAGTTCGCCAGGTGGCATCGGGAACGCCGCCTGGCGAGCGGCGTTCGGCGGCCTTGCGGCATCGCCGGATCCATAGTTTTGAGCCGGTAGCGACTGTTACGGTCCGTACGGCACCATTGCGCGCATGCCACCCACACTTGTCTTGATCATCGGTCTGCTGGGGCTCGCGGTGGGGTCGTTCCTCAACGTCGCCGTCTCCCGGGTGCCGGCCGGCCTCTCGGTCGTACGGCCACGCTCCGCCTGTCCGGGATGCGCCACGCCGATCGCGGCCCGCGACAACATCCCCGTCGTGTCCTGGCTCCTGCTGGGCCGGCGCTGCCGCGCCTGCCGGGTTCCCATACCCGCGCGCTATCCGCTCATCGAAGGGCTCACCGCGCTCCTGTTCGTCGCCATGGCACTGCGCTTCGGCCGGTCGGAAGTCCTGCCGGCCGTACTGGTCTTCACCGCGGGGCTGCTGGCCCTGGCCGCCTGCGACGCCGAACACTTCCTGCTCCCCAAGCGGCTCATCTACCCGACTCTGGGGCTCACCGCCGCCTGTCTGCTCGCCGCCGCGGCGGCCACCGGACAGTGGCACCGGCTGGGCGTGACCGCGGTCTGCGGAGTCGGCGGGTTCGCCGTCTTCTTCGCCCTGTTCTGGGTCCGCCCGGCCTGGCTCGGATTCGGCGACGTACGCCTGGCCGGCCTGCTCGGCACCGGGCTGGGCTGGTTCGGTCCGTCGTACCTCGTCTTCGCGCTGCTGGCCGGCAGCGCAGCCGGGCTGGTCCTGGGCCTCGCGCTCATGGCGGCGGGGCGAGCGACCCGCCAGACCCGCCTCCCCTTCGGCGTGTTTCTTGCCGCCGGCGCCATTGCCGCCCTCCTGATCGGCGCTCCTGTCATCCACTGGTACGAGACCGTGAGTGACCCGTACGCGACGAGTGCTCCGCTCACCACGGTCCGCGACCGGTCTTGACCGCCCGGGCCGGACGTCGGCCGCGGGCCGGCTGCCGGGAAGATCTGGCCTGTTTCGGCCTTTTCGGCTCTGGCCTTGGCAGAGATCGCAAACAACACCGACGATCCTTAACCTGGCTAGCATGAAGCAACCTGACCTGCCGCTGGCCGAGTGGATCGTGCTCGCGCTCATTGCCGAACGACCCAGCCACGGCTTCGCCATCGCAGCCCTCACCGCGGAGGGCGCGGAAATCGGTGAGTTCTGGTACGTCTCGCGCCCCATGGTCTACCGGTCGATCACGCGGCTGGTCGAGCGCGGACTGATCACGCCGGTCGGCGCCGAGGAAGGCAATCGCGGACCGCAGCGCATGATCTACGGCGCCACCCGCTCGGCCAAGGCGACGGTCAGCCGATGGCTCAGCGAACCCGTGTCCCAGCTGTTCGACGTCCGCGCCGAGCTCACGTGCAAGCTTCTGCTGCTCCAGCGTCGCGACGACAGCCCGGCGCGCCTGGTCGAGCGCCAGCGGGTCGTCATCGACGAGATCGAGGAGTCGCTGCGTGCCAAGGAGCACACGGGTGACCACCTGACGCGCGCGATCTACGCCTGGCGGCTGGAACACGTACGCGCCGCGGGCCGGTTCCTCGACGCCGTTGACGCCGATGCCGCAGCCGACTCGATGCGGCCGGCCGCCAAGGCCGGCTGACGTCACGCGCGTGCCCACGCGTGCGCCAACGAGACGGGCCCGGCGATCGCATCTTCGCAATCGCCGGGCCCGTCTTCTACGTCAGAGTGTCATGGGCAGCCGCAGGAAGCGGCTCGTTGCCTACGGCACCTCGACGACGGTCTCGCAGGAGCCGCCGTTCGCGATCGAGTCCGTGCCCGCGAGAGTCGGACCGCCGTTGTTGTCGCCGGCGCAGAGGTCCGCGCCGCTACCACCGGCGAGGGTGTCGCTGTCGGCGCCACCGACCACGGTGTCGCCACCGTTGCCACCGGAGAGCCCGTCGTTGCCGGCCCCGCCCTTGATGACGTCGGTGCCGTCGCCACCGCTGACGGCGTCGTTGCCGTCACCGCCGTCGATGTAGTCGTTGCCGCTGCCGCCCGACACGGCGTCGCTGCCGCCGAAGGTGCAGATGGTGTCGTTGCCACCGTTGCCGCTGACGGCGTCGTTGCCGCTGCCGGTGACGATCACGTCGGAGCCGCTGGTGCCGTTCACGATCCCGTTGCCGGTGATCGTGGCGGCGAGACCGTTGCAGCCGGCCGAGACGTTGATGGTCACCGTCGCGATGTTCGAGTCGACCGTGCCGTCCGTCGCCTTGTACGTGAAGCTGTCGCTTCCGACGTAGCCGCTGCCGGGCTGGTAGCTGAACGAGCCGTTGGCGTTGAGCGTCAGGGTGCCGTGCGCCGGCCCGGTCACGAGCGACGCCGTCAGTGTGGAGCCGTCAGGATCCGTGTCGTTGCCGAGGACACCGGGAGCGCCGACGACGAGCGGGGTGTCCGCCCCGACGTGGTTGTACGAGTCGTTCGCGGCCGTGGGCGTCCGGTTCGTCGCGTTGAGCAGCACCGACGCGTCGTTGACGAAGGTCGCCGAGCTGTTGGCGTTGGCCGTGACGACATCGGGACGCCCGTCGCCGTCGAGGTCGGCCACCGCGGCGGACTGCGGGTTGAAGCCGCCGTTCAGCCCGTATGCGAGCGGGCTGCCGAACGCACCCGCGCCGTCGCCTTCGAGCACGAAGATCTGGTGCGAGCCGGCGCTGGTGACGACCAGGTCGACGTGGCCGTCGCCGTTCATGTCGGACACCGACGCGGAGGTGAGGTTCGACCCCGCGGACAGGAGGTTCGCGGTGCCGAAGCCGCCCGCGCCGTCGCCGAGGAGGACGGCGATGCGCCCCGGCGTGCCGGGCGCCACGATGACGGCGTCCTGCTTGCCGTCCTCGTTCACGTCGGCGAGCTTGAGCTTGGTCGGAAACGTCATGCCGGCCGAAACGCTCGAAGCCGTGCCGAAGCCGCCGTCTCCGTCGCCCAGCAGCACGGAGAGCGTGCCGCTCGAATTGTTGGACGTGACGAGATCCAGGTGACCGTCGCCGTTGAGATCGGAGGCGCCGATGCCCTGCGGGCCGGTGCCGCCGTTCAGCCCGAAGCGGGTCGCCGCACTGAAGGTGCCGTCGCCGTTGCCGATGACCACCGCGACATTGTTCGTGTTCGCGTTGGACGTGGCGAGGTCGGGCTTGCCGTCCTCGTCGAAGTCGCCCACGGCGACGCCGACCGGGAAGCGCGCGACACACGGGTTGTCGCCCGTGGTGTCGCACCCGGGCGTCGGGTTGATTTCCACCGCCGCACCGGTGCCGAGAGCGCCGGAGCCGTCGCCGAGCCAGACCAGAGCGGTGTTGCCGCGCGCGTCCTGGCTGATGACGTCCTTGTTGCCGTCGCCGTTGATGTCCTGGATCACTGCCGAGACGATGAAGCGGTTCGTCATGGTCTCCGGCGCCGCGTACTTCGTCACGGTGCCGAAGCTGCCGCCGCCCGAGCCGAGGAACACACCGAGGCCCTCGGTGCGGATCGCCGTCACGAGGTCCGGCTTTCCGTCGTTGTTGAGATCGCCGATCGCGACGGCGGAGCTGCCGCGGCCGTTGTCGTCGAGGTTCACCGCGGCAGCGAAACCGGTCGTGTTGACACCGGTAGCCACGGCCGGTGCGGTGGCCACCATGACGGTGGCAACCGCGAAGACGACCGCAGGAATTCGGTGTGACCGCATCCGCGTGACCGTGCCTGCGCGGCCATCCGGCGTCAGGTGCCTACGAGCTGATCTGTTCATGGGTGAGGCCCCTCCTCAGGGCCTGATGAATAGGAATGGGTGACGCGCTTCGGCATGACGGCCGCCGACTGGCCGAATACGGTCGCGACCGTTGCTGATCCGGTGGGATGCCATGGCGGGATGACGCCGGTGATCGACTCCACTAGTCAGCCATTGACAACTTGGGCGGCGTGCGCGATGCGCGTCATGCAGCTTGCTGGGACGGGTGTTCCGGCGGTGCTGCCGTCGATGGGCAGTCGGACCGCCGACGAGGCTCCCGGAGCCGGGACCGCCAGCGGACGATGTTCGTGCCTGGCCGACGGCCCGTTGTCCCGTCCTCAGCAGCGCCTAGTAGCCGTAGGCGGAGAGGGTCGACTGGATGTTGTTGTTGACGTCCCAGTCGTTGTTGAACAGGTCGCTCCAGGCAGCCGCTGCGCCGGGGTTGCCGCCGGTCAGGGCGACGCCGTACTGCTCGATGTCACCGTAGCCGGAGTACGCGCTCGGATTGACATCGGTCCACGTGTTGGGGTCATTGGTCGTGGTGCCGTTCAGCGAGCTCGACGTCCAGCTCACGTTCATGACGTTCGACTTCGCGACGAGACCCAGCTGGGTGTTACCGCCGGCGTTCGCCGTCACCGCGCCACGCACCTGGCTGATGCCCGATTCCAGGCGGACCTTGCATGCCGTGCCGGCGCTGTCGCACGCGCTTCCCCGGAACACGTTCTGGCCTGGGCCGCTGTCGGTCCACGTGAACCCGTTCTGGACCAGCGCCTGCTTGGACGCCGCACCGAACGGCGCGGAAGCCGGGTCGGCGACCGCGATCCGGTTCCCGCTCGTCCCGAGCCAGGTCACCACACCCGAGATCGTCGTGGGTGCGCCGCCGGAGATCGGAGACGCGTCACAGCGAGGCGACTGCGCCTTGCCGTTGCCGCTGCCGTTGGCGTCCGCGCCGAGGGCCAGCGGCGGGCTTCCGGCGTTGGACGGGTCGTCGCCCTTGGTCGAGCCCGCCCAGCTGCCGTTACAGCTGTAGATCGCCAGCCGCCCGACTGCAACCAGGTGCTTGCTTGCGACATCGCCGTTGCATTCGACGCTTCCGCTCGCCGTGCACGTGCCGCCATCCACGGTCGGGATGACCGCGTTCACGTTGGATTCGTCCGCCGACAGGAACGCGTCGATGTGCAACGGCCCGTCGACGCAGTTGTTCGACGAAGAGGGATTGCACGTGGTGTACGGGCCGGCGCTCTTCAGCTGCTGACGCAGGCTACCCGACGTGATCCCTCGCATCGTCGATGTGTCGATCGCCGGCTTGTTCCAGTACCCGCCGATCTGCGATGCGGCGTTCGCCGTGAACGCCGTGAAACCCCCGCTCGACGCGATCGTGCCCTTCATGTCCTTCAGGGCGGGATACATGTTGTTCGCGACACCGACCTGCGAATCCGTCGTCGCGAACGCTGTCGGCGCCGTGGCGGTGATCAGCGCCGTGGCGAGGGCACCCACCGCGAACACGTTCCGTACCCGGCGCATCGCGGTGCGGCCGGAGTGCGAACCGCTCTGTGCGCGGCTGGACTTCATTTGCATCTGCTACTCCTAGTCAATCTGATCGGCGGCGGCTGCCGGACGGGCACCCCGCTGGTGGGATCAGGCAAATGCCGGAAACTCCTGGGCATCTGCCAGGCTCCCGGCGTGACTGCGCCGCACACGCCTAGATGGTGCTCACTGGGAACCCAGTAGTCAATCGTTGACAACCTTGCGTCCTGTGGATGTAATGCATGTATCCAGACT
The DNA here is from genome assembly GCF_040684755.1 of Streptomyces sp. NPDC089799. NCBI lineage: Bacteria > Bacillati > Actinomycetota > Actinomycetes > Kitasatosporales > Streptomycetaceae > Streptomyces > Streptomyces sp. NPDC089799. Next base: position 301,973 of record NZ_JBFBGR010000002.1, read on the forward strand.
GCAACGGGCCTGGTGGGCGAGTGTCGTCGGCCCGCTGCGAGAAGCAGAGAAGGGGCTGGCGGCACGATGGGCAGAGGCGTGATATGGCAGTGTTGAGCAGCCTGTCGGGCTCGCGCGCGATCAGGCGGGGTGTGTTGGTGCTCGTGCTGGTTGCGGTGGCACTGGGCGTTGTGGTGTTCGTGCGCGGCGGGTCGGATACGGCCACCCAAGCCAAGCGGCCGGAACGCGAGTGGTGCACGCCGGGAACCCCGCGCTCTGCGCTCTGCCCGAACAACAAGGCGTTCGAAGCCAAGGAATACGCCACTCACGGCGATGCCTTCGAGTGCAGGGTCTTCGCCAGTCAGGCTGATGCCCAGGCAGTGCTGCGGGCCAATCCCAGCGATCCGAATCACCTTGATGACGGAGGCGGCGTCGCGTGTCGCGGATTGCCGGAACCGCGCGACACCAAACCGGTCCCCCAGATCGCACAGCAGTTCAAGTGCACTCCCGGCAACACCCGCAGCGCGCTCTGCCCGCAGCCGGATCGAGCCTTCGATGCGCGCTACTTCGTGCGCTACGGCAATGACGCCTACGACTGCGCGGACTTCGCCAGCCAAGCGGACGCGCAGGCCGTCCTGCGCTTCGCGCCAGCCGACCCGAATCACCTTGACGCCGATGGGAAGGGCGTCGCATGCCCGGATCTGCGAGGGCCCAAGGACGTCAAGCCCGTGCGGCGGGGAACGCTGTGACGCGGCAACGGCTCGCGCGTGCGCTCGGGCTGGACGTGAACCATCGATCGAAGGAAGCTCCGACTGCCATGACACCGCACCCTCGCCTGTTCCCCTTGCACGTCAGACGCCAGGACGGCTTCACGCTCATCGAGTTGCTCGTGGTCATCGTGATCCTGGGCGTCCTCTCCGCCATCGTGGTGTTCTCCGTCAAGGGCATTGGCGACAAGGGCCGCAAGGAGGCGGTCGCCGCAGACGCGGCTACCCTGCGGACAGCGGAAGAGTCCTTCTGTGCGAAGTACGGACACTACGGAACGATCGAGGAGCTGATCAAACACGGGTTCCTGGCCGGCGAACCGGAACACAACATGGTGGCGGTCGGCGAGGAGAACAAGTGCGGTCGGGGCCCGAATTCGTCGTACACGCTGTATGACACTTCACCGTCGGAGAGCGCGGCGGACGCGATCCAGGTCGCGGGTGCGACCGACGTAGTGGTCGATGAGAAGGCGAATCGGGTGTACGTCGCTTCCATGGGCACCAACAGCGTGACCGTGATCGACGGCAAGACCGACAAAGTGATCGGTACTCCGATCAACGTCTCCAGCGCTGTGTCGGTCCCGGACCGGATCGCGGTCAACCCCGGCACGGGGCAGGTGTACGTCGGTGGTACGGGCGGCGTTGCGATCATCGACACGGCCAACGGCAATCAAGTCACCCGCGTCGAAAACTTCAACACGAAGGTCAGCGGCCTCGCTGTCTCGCCTGAGAACGGCGACGTCTACATCGGGGGCGGAGCCTCGGATGTCGCCTACATCGCGGCCGGCGACTCGAAGGCGACGACGATCCCGCTGCCCGCCGGCGGACGAGTCGTGGGCGCATCCGCCGGTATGGACTTCTCGTTTGACGCCAAGCGCCACGAGGTGTACTTCACCAAGCTGGGCCCCGGCAGCGGCGCGAGCCCCAACATCGGCCTCTTCGCCATCTCGTCGCAGACCCACCAGGTCAGGCTGGTTGCGGACTTCCCGACGAAATCAGGCTGCAGCGCCAGCAGCGGCTACGGGCACCTCATGGTCGGGTCCGCTCGTGGCAGCACCGCCGTCGATCCGAACCGCAGCCTCGTCTACCTGCTTGCCAAGAAGTGCACTCAGGACCCGGTGAGGCCGACACCGGACCAGATCGGGACAACGATCGTCATCAATCCCAGCGACGGTACTTCAAGGGCGATCGACGACGCGGTGGGAGTGAGTTCCGCTCCCACCTCCGCGGTCTACAGCGCTGCGGCAGGATCGGTTTACCTCTTTACCGCCACTTCAGGTAACGAGCAATGCGGCCTTTCCGCGGGCCGTATCAGCCAAATCCGCGAGGCGAAGGTCACGCGGCAGGCACCAGTCTGCTCATTGTCGTCGGCGAGCACAGGGAACCAGGCCCACAAGGTCGTATTGCTGAACAGCTTCAACAGGGTCTTCGTCGCGCAACGAAGGATTGAAGCCGAGGAAAACATCCCTGGCTCGCCTGGCGGCCTCGGGGTGGCCGACGGCACCACGCTGCTGACGCAAGCTCCGCTCGGCACGCCCAGCGAGTTCGTCTCGCTGGCCGTGAACAACAGCACGGCGAAGGTGTACGCGGTGAATTTGAAGAACAACAGGGTCGAGGTGTTCCGGACAGGATCGGCTTAGAACCATGCCAAAGCAGTCACGCAGTATCCACACTGGTCGGGATCACCGGCTACGCACGGCGCGTCGTATCTCCATCGGGGCGGTCGGGGTGATCGCGGCGATCATGCTGACCGCGTGCGCCGGCAACGAAGCCCCAGAGCGCAAGTTCGACGTCGCTCCCTATGTGAACAAGGGGCACGTGGTCGACTGCAACGCGTTCAAGGCGCAGGCCGACGCGCAAGCCGTGCTGCGGGCGGACGCGCTCGACCCGAACGAACTCGACCGGGACGGCGACGGCATCGCATGCCCGGACCTCCCCAAGCCGAAGGACAAGAAGCCGGTCCACCGCGACTTCAGGACCGACTTGGACGGCGCACCGATCAGCGAGCCGGTCAAGCCGTCGCCGAAGTAGCAACAGCCGAAGCGGTCATGCGCGGTACGGATGCCCTTCCGCCGCGCATGGCCGCTTATGGCGTATCTCCCTCCTGCCTGCGGGAGGGCCCCTACGAGAGGGAGATGCGCCATGGCCGCGGCTGAACCCGGCAGCGTCCTTGAGCGATGGGCTCGGGCCGGGTCGGGCCGAGCCGGGCCGGGTTCAGACGGTGACGAGCGTGATCTCGGTGGCTTTGACGCTGCACCACACCTCGGTGCCCTCGGCGAGGAAGAGTTCCGCGGCCGCCTGAGGGGTGATCTCCGCGACGACGTCGGCGACGTCGGTGGAGGTGATGAGGATGCGGAGGCGGCTGCCGGAGGCGGTGATCTCGCGGACGGTGCCGGGCCAGACGTTGCGGGGGCTGCCCGTCGGCCGTGCCCGGTGGAGGGAGACCGCTTCGGGGGCGACGATGGCAAGGGCCTGGGAGCCCTCGGGCACCGGGTCGGCGACGGTCACGGTCCCGCCCGCGGCGAGTTTGAGGCCGTCGGTGGTGGTGGTGCCGGGCCAGGCATTGCGGCCGAGCATCCGGGCGACCCAGGGGGAGCGGGGATTGCGCGCTACTTCCGCCGGGGGCGCGTCCTGGAGGGCGCGTCCGTAGGCGAGGACGAGGACGCGGTCGGCCAGGGAGACGGCTTCGACGGGATCGTGGGTGACGATCAGGCAGACCCCGCCGAAGGAGGCCAGGTGGGTGCGCAGCGCGTGCCGTACGCGTGCCCGGGTGGTCTGGTCGAGCGCGGCCAGCGGCTCGTCCAGGAGCAGGAGGCGTGGTTCGGCGGCCAGCGCCCGGGCCAGCGCGACCCGCTGCGCCTGCCCGCCGGACAGTTGCGCGGGCTTGCGTTCGGCCAGGTGTCCGACGCCGAGCCGGTCGAGCCACACCCGCGCCCGCGCCCGCGCCTGTTCGCGGTCGATGCGCTGGGCGCGCAGTCCGTAGGCGGTGTTGGCGAGCGCGGTCAGGTGGGGGAAGAGCGCGCCGTCCTGCGGGACCCAGGCCACCCCCCGCCGGTGCGGGGGAAGGGCGGTGACGTCGTCGTCGCCGAGGCGGAGTCCGGCGTGGGCGCGGGGGGTCAGGCCGAGCAGGGCCCGTAGGAGGGTGGTCTTGCCGGCCCCGTTCTCCCCGACCACGGCGATCGTCGTGCCCGGTTCGGCGTCGAGGGTGAGCTGGTTGAAGCCGGTGATGTCGGCGTGCAGTGACCATCGGCCGCCGGCGGGCACCAGGCCGCCGGTCTCGGGTTCGGGGGCTTCGGCGACGGGGTCGTCGGTCTGCACGGCGTGGTGGTCCTCCCGTACGGCGTTGCCGGAGGTCCACCGCCCGCGCAGCGCGATCAGCACGCACATGGCGATGACCAGCAGTAGCAACGACAGAGAGGTGGCCGCCTCGGGGGAGTCCTGCAGCAGCAGGTACACCTGGAGCGGCAGGGTCTGCGTCACCCCGGGCAGGTTTCCGGCGAAGGTGATCGTCGCCCCGAACTCGCCCAGGGCCCGCGCCCAGGTGAGGGCCGCGCCCGCGATCAGGCCGGGCGCGACCATGGGCACGGTCACCGTGAAGAACACGCGCAGCGGGGAGGCCCCCAGCGAAGCGGCGGTCTCCTCGTAGCCGGGGCGGAGTCCGCCGAGGGCTCCTTCGAGGCTGATGACGAGGAACGGCATCGCCACGAACGTCGCCGCCACCACCGCCCCCGACGTGTGGAACGGCAGCGTGATCCCGAAGACGTCGTCCAGGAAGGGCCCCAGCAGCCCGCGCCTGCCGAAACCCAGCAGCAGCGCGACACCGCCGACGGTCGGCGGCAGCACCATCGGCAGCAGGACCAGCGACCGTACGAGGGCCTTGCCGCGGAACTCGACCCGTGCCAGCAGCCACGCCAGCGGCACCCCCAGCACGAGCGAGATCCCCAGCGCCCAGCACGAGACGATCAGGGAGAGCTTGAGGGCCTCGACGGAGCCGGGGGTGGTCAGGTGGGTGCCGAGCTCGCTCCACTGGGTGCGGACCAGGATCCCGATCAACGGGATCATCAGGAACGCCACGCCGAGCAGCGCGGGCACGGCGAGGGCGAGGGGCGGGCGGGCCCGGGCGGTGCGGTGGCGGGTCATCATCCTCCGGTCTTCGTCAGGGCTTCTCGAAGCCTGCCTGCCGGAGCATCTGCTGAGCCTGGGGAGAGGACAGCCAGGTGACGAAGCCGGCTGCGGCGGCCGGGCTGGGGCTGTCCTTGAGCGTGGCGGCGGGGTAGGAGGCGATGACGTTCTGGTCGTCGGGGATCTGGACCGCGGCCACCTTGTCCCCGGCAGCCGTGGTGTCGGTCTTGTAGACCATCCCCGCATCGGCCTCGCCCAGCTCGACCTTGGACAGCACGGCCCGTACGTTCGGCTCCTGCGAGACGGGTTTGACGGTGACGCCCGCCTTGTCCAGGGCTTCCTGGCTGTACCGCCCCACCGGCACCTCCGGGGCCGCGAGCACGACCTTCAGCTTCGGGTCGGCCAGGTCCTCGAGAGAATCGATCTTTTGGGGGTTGCCGGGGGCGGTGGCGATCACGAGCCGGTTCTTCGCGATCACCACCGGAGCGTTCGTCTCGCCCTTGAGGCCGTCCATCGTCTTGGTGTCCGCCGTCACCAGCGCGTCGGCCGGGGCGCCCTGGCGGACCTGGGCGGCGAGTTCCTGCGATCCGGCGAAGGAGAAGGTCACCTTCGTCCCGGGGTGGTCCTTCTCGTACGCGGCGCCCGCGGTCTTGAAGACGTCGGTGAGGGAGGCGGCGGCGAGCACGGTCAGGTTCGCCGGCGGCACGCCGGCCGTCCCGGACGCGGTCGCCGTGGCAGAGGAGGTGCCGGTCTCGCTGCCTCCGCAGGCGGCGAGGGCCGGGGCGAGGAGGACCGCGCCGATCAGGCCGGCGATGGCCCGGCGTCGGTGCGTGGTGAGCTGGGCGTCCATGGCGAAAAATCTTCCCCGCGTCGGATTGTGGCGTCCACGCACATGCCGTGTGGAAGCGCATGGCGATTGTGGATTTGCTGCCACTCAATCACGGGTGTCGCCGCATCTGCACACGCGGGACGGTCGTGCGCGGCGTGTGCACGATGGGCGTGATCAGGGTTGAACAGGCAGGTCAGAGGGCTTGCCGGTCTCGGGAGGGCGGGGGTCTTCGGCCCCCGCTCGAATCCGCCGAGAGGCTGCGGCCATGTGGTTGGCGAATGAGACCGAACTGACCTCCCCCCGGGCTCAGCCGAGGTCGAGGAGCTGCTTGAGTACGCCGCCGTAGCCGCGGGACTCGTCGACGAGGTGGATCTCCAGCACCCAGTGGGCGGAGAACCCCCAGAGGTCCCTGCGGCGCAGGGGCTTGCCGTTGTCGAAGGCGATGAGCTCTTCCTCCCACGCCGCCTCGGGCGGATCCGTGAACGAGGTGCCCGCCATCCGGCCCGCGTGCCACGAGCCCAGGCACCAGCCGGCCTTGTGGGACAGTGCGTGGACCTCGGCGTGCACCTGCCTGCCCGTGAGGTCGTCGTGACGCCGGAACACCTCCCGGACGTCGTCGAACACCCCACGCAGGTCCTCGACGAGCCGGTGCCTTCCGGGGTCTTCACCCACGACCACCGTCTGGGCGAAGCCCGTCTCGTGACCGGTCAGCAGCGGGCTCAGGTCCACCACCACGACGTCGTCCACCCCGAGCAACCGGTCCGGCACCTCCTGGCCGGGCGGCAGCAGCGTGTGCGGGCCGGACCGGACCAGCCGCCCCGGCCCGGTCAGGAGCGGGCCCGCCACCCGGGTGGCGATCCGCCGGACCGCGGCGTCCACCTCGGACTCGTACCAGCCCGCGGCAATCACACCGCTCTGCTCGGCATGGGTGAACACGGAGCGCGCCATCCGCTCGGCCTCAACCAGCCGCAGCGCCCGCAGGCCCTCGTCCATCCGGTCGCGTACCGTCACCGCGCGTTCTCCCCTTCGTGCTGCCACCGCGACTGGCGACCGGCCTGCGGACGGTCGGCCTTGCGCGGGTGGGCGCGGCAGGCGGTGCGGTCATCTGCCTCGTCCCGAGGCATGACCGAACGTAACACCGTCAAGATGGCCTCCCTCAGTGGTCGATCCCCCAGAACTGAGCAGAACCGGCATTTCCGATGCTGGTTGGAACACCAACGGCCAAGACTCTCCTTCGGGTCGACGTCGAGAACCCTTTCAGGCCACCCCGAACGCGCGCAGCACTGCTTTCGGCCATTCGCCCTCGCTGCCTTGGCCGACGGCCCCTCACGTGTCGGGCCCTGAGGAGGCGGCTGCCGATCGCCGCCCGTCCGTTCAGGCGGGACCGGACCAGTCGAAGGTGATGGTCTTGCTGGACTTGCCGGTGCGGTTCCAGGTGAAGCCGAAGGCGTCGGCCCGGTCGGTCGTGGCGCGGCCCCAGGTGGCCAGCTGGCCGGGGCCGGTCTCGCAGCCGGGGAGGTTGGTCGACTGGACGCGGGCGCCCTCCGGGGTGGTCGGGCCGGTCAGTGCCTCGGCGCGGGCCTCCAGCAGCCCGGGGACGCTCGCCCGCCAGGTGGCCAGGTCGTCGGCGATCTCCACCTCGATGGGGGCGAAGTCCATGCCGCGGACCTCGAAGGCGCCCATGGTCACCAGTTGCGCGGGCCAGCTGCCGGCCTGCCCGCTGAAGATCATCTGCAGGGCTTGGCGCTGTCCGTCGTCGGCCCGCTCGTCGAAGAGGAACGCGGCGTACGAGTCCGAGTGCTCCGCCCAGATGTTGCCGACGAAGGAGCCGAGCATCACCATGTTCAGGCCGTCCAGCCGGACGTCACCGTAGGTGCCCTCGCGGATGTGCCACACCAGGATGCCCTCGCAGTCGCCGGTGGTCGGCAACTGGCCGAACGAGCACGGGCACGGAATGCTGCACTTGCAGACGTCGAACCAGTCGCCCGCCAGGCGCCAATCCGGCACGGTCTCTGCCGCCTGCGTCATCGCTCTCACTCCTCACACAGCCGTGTGCGCGGGTCGCGGGAGGGGAGCCGAGGGGCCGGACCGGACCCGGATCCGCGTTCGTGCGGCCGTTCCCGGCGGCCGGAACGGGTGGATTCCTTTCCTCACCTCCATCGTGCGCCCGGGCTGCCGGGGTGGCCAGTGCCGAGGGGGTTGCCGTCCCCGGGATCCGTGCTGTGCTGGAAGGGTCCGATGGGAGTGCCTCATGCGTACGGTTCACCGGTCGCCGGTCACGAAGGACCGTCCCTTGCGGACGGGAGTGCTGCTGCCGGTCCGGGAGCTCGCCGCTGCCTGGGCGCTGATCGTCGTGATCGCGGCCCTGGCCTGGGTGCTCACCGTGGGCCAGGCCCGGGGCATGGGGGTCGGGCCCGGCACGATGGGGATGGCGCTGCCGCTGTTCCTGGTGCTGTGGTCGGCGATGATGGCGGCGATGATGCTGCCCTCCGTCGCCCCCGTCGCGGTGACCTGGGCCAGGGGGATCGCCCGCCAGTCCGGCGGTGCCGTACGGGCGCTGCGTACCACCGCGTTCGTCTTCGGCTACCTGGCGGCGTGGACGGCGTTCGGCCTCCTCGCGTACGGCGGGCTGGCGCTCACCGGTGCCCTGGTCGAGCGGGACCCGGACATCGGGAAGTGGATCGGGGCGGCCGCCTTCGCGCTGGCCGGGCTGTACCAGCTGGGCCCGCTCAAGGACATCTGCCTGCGGCACTGCCGCAGCCCCATGGCGCAGCTGATGCGGTACGCCTCGTACCGGCCGCGGATGCGCGACCTGCGGGTGGGGCTGCACCACGGCGCGTACTGCGTCGGCTGCTGCTGGGCGCTGATGGTCGTGCTGGTCCCGCTGGGTGTCATGAACGTCGCGGCGATGGCCGGGGTGGCGGTGCTGATCTTCCTGGAGAAGCTCTGGTACCGGGGGGCGCAGCTGGCCCGGGTGGCCGGCGCCGTCTTCCTGGCGCTGGCCGTGCTGGCGCCCTTCCAGGACTGGCTGCTGCCGGGCCTGCAGAGCTCGATGACGCCCATGTGACGGGCCGGTTCCACCGGCCGTTCCCGCCCTCCGGGTGGGATCCGCGTGCGGATGGGCTTCACGCCGGACGCCACAGATCGACATCGTGGTAGCGGTGTGTCTCCCGGTGCCAGAGCAGGCTGCCGGCCATGCTCCGCTCCAGCTGGAGGGTCCACCGCGCCATGTCCTGGCGCAGTCGGGCGTCGGCGGCGAACCGGTCCAGCGCCCGGGGCAGCTCGACGGCCTTCACGTGCTCGTGGAGGGCGATCTGCGAGGCCGCCAACCGGCTGACGGCATCGACGGCGTCCTGGAGGCCGAGGCCGAGCGTGCTGGTCACGATGTGGACGTTGTTGTGCCAGTCCAGGTGGGCGATCTCCTTCTGCAGGGAGAAGACGTCGTTGACGTGCATGATCTGATCGGCTGTCGACTCCATCAGCACCCGCACCGGCCGCATCGCGTACAGGGCGTCGGGGATCGAGAATCCGAGCGACAGCTCCACCAGATCCAGTGTGAGGACCGCCCCGCTGACCTGACGGCGGGTCTGGATGTGGTCGACGAGGTCCGGGATCCGCTGCAGCGCCAGGTTCTCGGCCTCCCACGCGTACCCCTCGACGAACGCGCGCACGTCACCGGCGAACCTGTCCAGCCACCGGGCATCGGCACCCTCCGAGGCCCGGCGCAGCAGGTCGGCCAGGGCCTGCTCCATGGGCCGGTCCGCCCGAGCGCACCCGGTGTCGTCGATCACGCCGGTCAACCCTGTGACCAGCCCGGACACCTCCGTGAGCGCTGACGGATCGCCTTGGTGACGGTCGCTGACCATGTCGTCGAGGACGAAGGTCCACGTCAGCCAGTCCGTGGCCAGGGCCAGAACCTCCAGCGGTGCCTCGCTGAAGAACATCGAGCACAGCAGTCCGTAGTCGGCCCTGCGGAGGCGGCGTACGTCGACCTCGTCGGTGGCGATCGCGTACTGCTGAGCCTGAAGCAGCGAGCCGAGCCGCACGTCGTCGATGAACCGGCTGCAGGAAGCCTGGTAGGGCATCGCGAGGTCGGGAAACCGGAAGCCCGACCGGCCGTCACCCTCGTGCGGTCCGCCCTGCGCACGGTGGCGGCGCTCATGCTGGGACACGGCTCCAGCAGACCAGCCGCAGAGCGGTTCCGGGCAGGGCGCGCGTGGAGCGTCCGGGAGCGGCGACGCCGTACCGGAGCCGGTCCGCTTCTCGCAGGCGCCGGTGCGCCGCCCGGGTTGTAGGATCCGGGCGGCGCGGTTGCGGCTATTCGGGCCGGTAGGCGCTGATGGCGTCGGCCATGGGCTTGCCGAAGGCCATGTCACCGGACGGGATCGGGCTGCCGTCGAGGGAGACGACCATCTTGCCCTCGTCGGGGCCGGCGCTGAGGGTGCAGGTCACCCCGTGGGCGTCGGCGCGTTCGAAGCCGAACCGCGGGTAGTACGTCGGGTGCCCGAGGACGGTGACGGTGCGGTCGCCCAGGGCGCGGGCGGCGTCGAAGCCGGCGCGGATGAGGGCGGAGCGCGGTGTGCAGCCCGGATGCGAACGAACGTTCGTATCGGTCGTCCCCGTCCACCGCGCACGAACCCGCGGGCGATCTACCATGGAGGACCAGGTCTCTTCGAGTCCCGCACCTGCCCGTGGCCAAACGGTAGGGAGGCCGGCATGGACTTCGGCATCGGCATCGGCATCGGACCCGGGGGAGTGGACGGCTCACGCTATCTGCCGATTTCCGAGCACGGTCTGATCGGGGATCTCCGTACCGCCGCGCTCGTCGGGACCGACGGCACGATCGACTGGTACTGCTGCCCGCGCTTCGACGCGCCGAGCGTGTTCGCGTCGATCCTCGACGCCGAGCGGGGCGGGTCGTGGGAGCTGGCCGCCGACGTGCCGACGCGGACCCGGCAGTTCTACTTCCCCGACACCAACGTGCTGATCACGCGGTTCTACGCGGCCGACGGGGTGGCGGAGATCCAGGACTTCATGCCGGTCGTCGACGAGTCCCGCGAGGAGTCCCGGCACCGGCTGATCCGGCGGGTGATCTGCGTCCGCGGCACCCTGCCGTTCCGGACCCGGGTCGCGCCCCGCTTCGGCTACGGCGCCGAACCGCACACCGTACGCGCGCAGGCCCACGAGGCCGTCTTCGAATCCCCGTCCCTGATGCTGGCGCTGTCCTCCACCGCACCGCTGGAAGCCGACGGTACGGACGTTTCGTCGCACTTCAAACTCCTCGAAGGCGAGTCCGCGGTGTTCGCCCTCGACCGGATCACCGATGACCTCCGCCCGCAGGCATGTCCGCGCGCCGAGGCCGAGGAGCAGTTCGAGGCGACGGTCCGGTTCTGGCGCAACTGGGTGAGCCGCTCCCGCTACCGCGGCCGCTGGCGGGAGATGGTGAACCGTTCCGCGCTGACCCTGAAGCTGCTCACCTACGTGCCCACGGGTGCGATCGTCGCCGCGCCCACGACGAGCCTGCCCGAGCGGGTCGGTGGCGAGCGCAACTGGGACTACCGCTACGTGTGGGTCCGCGATGCCGCCTTCTGCGTCTACGCCATGCTCCGCCTGGGCTTCACCTCGGAGGCCGAGGCGTTCATGGGCTTCCTGTCCGAGCGGTGCATCGAGCCGAGCGCCGGACCCACCGGACCCCTGCAGATCATGTACGGCATCGACGGCCGCACCGACCTGCCCGAATCCGAGCTGCTCCACCTGGAGGGCCACCTGGGATCGGCGCCGGTGCGGGTGGGGAACGCCGCCACCGGTCAGCTCCAACTGGACATCTACGGCGCCATGATCGACTCCGTCTACCTGTACGACAAGTGGGGGAAGCCCATCAGCAGCGCCCACTGGGACGAGGTCGGTGCCGTGGTGGACTGGCTCTGCGACCACTGGGACCAGCCCGACGAGGGCGTCTGGGAGACCCGGGGCGGCCGCAGGAACTTCGTCTACTCGCGGCTGATGTGCTGGGTGGCGATCGAACGGGCCGTCCGCATGGCCAACCGGCGCGGCCTGCCGGCCGATCTCCTCCGCTGGCAGCAGAGCCGCGACGCGATCTACCGGCAGATCATGCGGGAGGGCTGGTCGGCCGACCGCGGCGCCTTCGTCCAGGGCCTGGGGGACGACGTGCTCGACGCGTCCGTGCTGATGATGCCGATGGCCAAGTTCATCTCGCCCACCGACCCCAAGTGGCTCTCCACCCTGGACGCGCTCACGGAGGAGCTGGTCTCCGACTCGCTGGTCTACCGGTACGACCCGGAGGCCAGCCCCGACGGCCTGCGGGGCTCCGAGGGCACGTTCTCGATCTGCTCCTTCTGGTACGTCGAGGCGCTCACCCGGGCCGGACGCCTGGAGGAAGCCCGGCTGGCCTTCGAGAAGATGCTGACCTACGCCAACCATGTCGGCCTCTACGCCGAGGAGATCGGCCGGAGCGGCGAACAACTCGGCAACTTCCCCCAGGCGTTCACCCACCTCTCGCTGATCAGCGCCGCCTTCAACCTCGACCGCGCCCTCGGCTGATCCCCCCGGTCAGCTCTCGGCCAGTACGACGATGTGGTCGCCCTCGCACAGCGCCAGCGGGGCCGTCCTGGACGGGTTGAGGTGGACGCCGTAGCGCGGGGCGCGGTCGTTCCGGCCGGCGATGCGGTAGCCGATCGCCGTCTCGTTGCGCAGGCGGGCGGCCTCGACGACCGTGGCGAAGTTCGCCTCGGCGCCCGGGCGCAGGTAGTCGCCGGCGGGCTTGAGGTAGATCTCCGACCCCGCCGGGTCGAACAGGTCGGCCAGGACGGAGTGCAGGGCGCCGTTCTCGGCGAGCTGGGTGAGCAGCAGGCAGATGAGCTTGGTGCTGACGATGAAGTCGTCGGCCTTGGTGACCTGGGCGACCTCGCGGTTGCTGTCGTCGTTCATCTCCGTGACGATCGAGTACGGGTCGCCCAGGCGCTCCTCGATGTCGCGCAGGTGGAGCAGGGTGACCAGGGTCCGGTCGTCGGCGAGTCCGGCGTCCACGCTCTCGTCCGAGAGGACGATGATGTGCTGGTAGCCGCCGAGGTCGAGGGCTTCCAGGGAGCGCCGGACGGTCGGATGGCAGGGCTTGTAGCCGACGGTCAGGTGGTCGCGCCGGGTCTCCAGGGCCATGGCCGGACGTTCGGGCGCGGCGATGTCGATCACCGAACCCGGCCGCACGAGCTGGTCCAGCAGCTGGATGATCTTCTGTGCGCGGGAGTTCCAGCCGATCATCAGCGTCCGGTCGGGCGTCGCCGGCCGTGGGGGCGAGGAGACCACGGCGGTGTCGTGGACCGGGGCCGGTTCGTCGGTGAGCCTGATCAGGAGATCGTCCTCAGCGATGACGATCATGCTGTCCCGGTCGCCGATCACGGTGTCCATCGGCGGGTTCACCAGGGTGGTCCCGTCCGGTCCGCGGATGCCGATGGGGGCGCCCAGTTCGTACCGGCTCAGGGCGTCGCCGTAGGTGGTGCCGGCGAGTGCGGGTTCGGGCCGCAGGTAGATCTCGTTGCCGAAGAAGCTGAGGAGTTCGTCGCAGACGGTGGACAGCCCGGTCTGCCGGTGGGACTGCACCACCAGGCGGACGGCGAAGTCGTCGGCGTCGATCACCAGGGCGCTCTCGCCGGCCGCGAGGCGGGCGACCGCGAGGTTGTCCGATTCCTGCACGGCGGCGACGATGTGCGGCCGGTCGCCGCTCCAGGCCCGGTTGTTCAGCAGGAGCAGGGTCTTGATGACGTTGGTGTCGCGGTCGTCGCCGGCCGGCGGCAGCACCATGACGGACTTCGCCGTGTCCGGGCTGACCAGCTCCAGGTCCTCGCGCTTGAGCGGGTTGCCCGACCGGCAGATGACCCGCGTGGCGCCGGTGTCGGGCACCCGCGTGCGGATCTGGTCCTCCATGTCGACCTTGTCCCGGTCGGCGAGGACGACCACGCAGGACCTGCGCTCGCTCTGGTTGGCCTCGACCAGCTCCGCCACCACCGTGAACACCTGCTCGGACCAGCCCAGCAGGATGGTGTGACCCTGCTCGATGATGCGCGAGCGGCCCTTGCGCAGCCTCTCCAGCCGTACGTTGAGCCCCGTCGTCAGCACACCGATCAGCGCACTGACGATGAAGATCCCGCCCAGGGTCACGGCGAGCATCAGGCCGAGGAACACCGGGCCGCCGGTGTCGCCGCCCATCGTGCCGGGGTCCAGCGTGCGCAGCAGGCTCATCCAGGCCACGCCCGGCCAGCCGCCGTTGGCCTCGGTGTCCTCCTCGGTGAGCAGGACCACCAGCGTGGTGACCACCGTCACCAGGAGGACCGACGCGAGCGCGAGCCAGGCCATCAGGGCGGACACCCCGCGGTCCATCGTGGCGTCGAACCAATACCGCAGCCGGTTCCACACCCTGGCCAGCCCCCCGCGTCCTTCCGCCCACACCGCGTGGACGACGTTGATCATCCCACGGGTGCGGAACGCCGCTTCCGCCGCTCCGTGCCCCACGCGGTGTGCCCGGCACGCCGTTGGGCCGGGGGTGCCGGACGGGCGGGCACGCCGGACACCCGAGGGTGCGCGACCGCTCCGATAACATGTTCGGGCCAACAGCGACCCGTGGACACATGAACATCGGCTGACACAGTGATATCTGGGATATCGCGAGCTTCTTCGCGAACAAGCGGCGGCCCCGAATCCCCCGCACCGCCGTGCCGGCCTCGGGTCGCGCTCTGGTCGGCCGCGGGTGCGGTGGGCCTCGGATTCCTCGTCGCGCTGGAGATCGCCGCGCACCGCTACGGCGTGCCCGGCCCGATCACCATCCAGACGCGGGAGGTGATCTTCGCCCCGCAGTCCGGCACCGTGCTGTACGCCGGGCTGGCGCTGCTGATGGTGGTGCTCACCTGGCGGCAGCGGTTCGTCGCGGCCGCCGCGGCGATCGCCATCGACCTGGTCTTCTGGGGGATGCGGCACGCGGCCGGGGCCGAGTCGATGTTCGGCAGCGGCGCACTGTGGGTGACCCTCGGCTGCGCCGTCATCGCCCTCACCCGCCGTACCGGCCGGGAGCGCCTCCTGCTGCTGAAGGGCGTCGGGCTGGCGCTGCTGCTGGTGGCCGGCCGCAAGACCGGTTACACCTGGCTGATGCTCACGTCGAGGACCCGCCCGACGGTGCTCGACCCGTACGTGGCGGCCGTCGACCGGGCGCTGGGCGACCCTTCCTGGGTGGCCGGCCGGATCGTCGAAGCCACCGGCACGGTCGGCTTCCACGTCCTGGAGTGGGTCTACATCCAGCTTCCCGTGATGGCGGTCGTCGTCGCGCTGTACCAGCTGCGCAACGTGGCGGCCGAGCGCCGCTTCCCGCGCCACCACCTGGTGCGCACCTTTCTGGTGATCGGCCTCCTCGGCCCCGGCATCTACATGCTCTTCCCGGTGGTCGGACCGATCTTCGCCTATGGCGCCGACGGCGGACAGTGGGCGGTGGCCCACCTCTGGCCGGACACACCCCCGCCGGTCGGCACGCCGCAGGCGATGCTCTTCGACGGCAAGACCCCGCGCAACTGCATGCCCAGCCTGCACACCGCCTGGGCCACCGCGATCTTCATCCATTCCCGCAAGGGGCCGAGGCTGCTGCGGTGGGCGGGCACCTTCTGGCTGATCGCCACGCTCGGCGCGACGCTGGGGTTCGGCTACCACTACGGCGCGGACATCCTGGCCGGCGTGGTCTTCACGCTCACCATCGAGACGGCGCTGCGCGCACAGGCCGGCGGCCGGTACCGGGAGGGCGTCCGGACGGCCGGTTACGGCGCCGCGGTCTTCGCCGCGCTCCTGCTCGCCTACCGCTACCTGGCGGGGGAGTCGGCCGCTCACCCGTGGGTGGCCGGGCCCCTGCTCGTGTCGGTGACCGGCTCGGTCATCGTGGCCTACGTACGCACCACCGTGCGGTGGGAGCGGGAAGCGGCGGCGGACGCGACGGTGCAGGACGTGCACCTGCCCGCCCAGCGGGGCGGATCCCGGCCCGCGCCGGAGCCGGTACCGGAGCCCGAACGGGCGTGACACCGCGGCCCGGGTGACCCCTGTCCGGCCGTCTCGGTACGGTGCGGGTGCCGGTACCAGTGCGGGTGCCGATGCCGGTCCGGCCCGGTCACACGCTCCGGAGCTGGGCCAGCGTCCCGAGCAGCTCGTCCCGCAGGACCTCGCCCGCCGTTCCGGCATCCGCGGTGGCGATGGCGTCCACCAGGGCCGCATGGCCGGCGGCGCCGTGGTCCGGGGCGCCGGAGCGCAGGTCCAGGAGGTCGACCAGATCGATCAGCGCCTCGCGCAGGGTGGGCGCGAACTCGGTGAACAGGTCCGTCAGGACGGGGTTGTGCGCCGCCGCCACCACGGCCGCGTGCAGGGCGATGTCCGCGTCGACGAAGCCTGCGGTGTCGCCGGCCGCGGCCTCGCCCCGGCGGTCCAGGGCCGCGCCGATCACCGCGAGGTCCTCGTCCGTGCGGCGCCGTGCGGCCAGTTGCGCCGCCTCCACCTCGATGAGCACGCGGACCTCGTAGACGTCGGTGATGGCGGCCCGGCGCAGCCGGGCGGGCCAGTCCTCGGCCGGCGTCGTGGCGATGACGAACACGCCCGCGCCCTGCCGGGACTGCACCAGTCCGGCCCCCGCCAGCGCGCGCAGGGCTTCCCGCACGGTGGAGCGGCCGACGCCGAGCGTCTTCGCCAGCGAGGTCTCGGCGGGGAGCCTGGTGCCGACCGGCCAGTGGCCTCCCGTGATCTGGTCCCGCAGGTGCTGCGCGGCCTGCTCCACGAGGGGACTGGGACGGAGGGCGCCGAGAGCCATGGCTTTCACCAATCAGGTTGTCTGAGGAGCTGAGGTGTGATTAGTGTAGCGATCATGATGCTGCGCGGTCTCCTCCTCGGCTGCCGCTGCGGGGCCTGACCTGACCGGCACCCCGCAGCGGGGCCCGGGCATGCCGGTCAACCGACCGTTCACCGAAGGAAGTCCGCCCGTCATGCCATCCCCGCGCCCCACCGAATTTCCCACCCTGCGCACGCCCTCGGGTGCCGTCCCGGCCGGTGCACCGCCCTGGAACCCGCAGCGGCCGAGCGCGATGCCCCACGACCGCTACCGGCCCGTCCACGAGCGCGTGCCGCTGCCCCTGCAGGACCGGACCTGGCCGTCCCGGCGGCTCACGCAGGCCCCCCTGTGGGTGCCGGTCGACCTGCGCGACGGGAACCAGGCCCTGGCCGAGCCCATGGACATCACGCGCAAGCGCCGGATGTTCGACCTGCTGTGCGCCATGGGCTTCAAGGAGATCGAAGTCGGCTACCCCTCCGCCAGCCGGACCGACTTCGACTTCGTACGCCATCTCGCGGAGACCGGCGCGGTGCCCGAGGACGTGACGGTCTCGGTGTTCACCGCGGCCCGGCACGACCTCGTCGACCGGACCCTCGCCTCCGTCGAGGGCCTGCCCCGCACGCTCGTCCACCTCTACACGGCCACCGCCCCCACCTGGCGCGACGTCGTCCTCGGCCGCACCCGGGACGAGGTGCACGCGCTGATCCGCGAGGCCGCGACGTACCTGATGCGGCGGGCGGAGGAGCGGCCGGGAGCGGACATCCGGTTCGAGTTCTCCCCCGAGGTCTTCAACCTCACCGAGCCGGACTTCGTCCTGGAGGTGTGCAACGGCCTGACGGACCTGTGGGAGGCGAGCCCCGACCGTCCCGTCGTGCACAACCTGCCGGCGACCGTGGAGGTCGCGACGCCGAACGTGTACGCCGACCAGATCGAGTACATGGACCGGCACCTGGCCCGCCGCGACGCCGTCATCCTGTCCGTGCACCCGCACAACGACCGCGGCACCGGCGTCGCCTGCGCCGAACTGGCGGTCCTGGCCGGCGCTCAGCGGGTGGAGGGCTGCCTGTTCGGCAACGGCGAACGCACCGGCAACGTCGACCTGGTCACCCTGGCGCTCAACCTCTACGCGCAGGGCGTCGACCCCATGGTCGACTTCTCCGACATCGACGCCGTCCGCGAGGTGGTGGAGGACTGCACCCGGCTCCCCGTGCACCCCCGCCACCCCTACGGCGGCGAACTCGTCCACACCGCCTTCTCCGGCACCCACCAGGACGCCATCTCCAAGGGCATGGACCGGCACGCCGAACGCGCCCGGGAGTCGGGCGTACCCGCCGGACGCGCGCCCTGGGACGTGCCGTACCTGCCCATCGACCCGGGTGACATCGGCCGCACCTACGAAGGGGTCATCCGCATCAACTCGCAGTCGGGCAAGGGGGGCATCGCGCACCTGCTGCGACGGCACCACGGACTGGACCTCCCCAAGCCGATGCGCCCGGACTTCTCCCGCACGGTGCAGCGGGTCACCGACGCCGAGGGGCGGGAGCTCCGCCACGAGGAGCTGTGGGAGCTGTTCCACCGTACGTACGTCGCGCCCGCGCAGGACGGGCCGGTCGTCCTCGGGCCCTGGGAGACCCGCCGGACCGCGGCGGGCGTGCACGAGTTCACCTGCACGCTGGTGGGTGGGAAGGGCGAGAAGGGCGAGAAGGGCGAGGAGCGAGAGCAGCGGCTGGTGGGCACCGGGAACGGGCCGCTGTCCGCCTTCGTCCACGCGCTCGCCGTGGCCGGCATCACCGTCGACATCCTCGACTACTCCGAACACGCCACCGCCGCCGGTCCCGGCAGCCCCGCCGTCGCCTACGCCGAGTGCCGGGTCGACGGCACCACCTGCTGGGGCGCGGGAAGGGACACCTCCGTACTGACCGCCTCGGTCCACGCCGTACTCGCCGCCGTCAACCGGGGGCTGAGCGGCGGGGAGGACGCCGTGTCCCCGGCGGACGGTGCCGGGACCGCGGCGCAGCGGACGGCCGTACCCCGGGCCGCCGAACCCCGGGCCGCCGAGCCCCGGGCCGCCGAGCCCGAGGCCGCCGTGGCCCGGGCAGCCGACCCCCGTACCGGACCGCCCCCGGCCCCCGTGTCCGGGAGCCCCGTACTCCGCGTCGACGGCGTGGACTTCGTCCGGGACGGCAAACCGATCCTCGAAGAGGTGTCCCTGACCGTGCGGTCCGGCGAGCACTGGGCCCTGCTCGGTCCCAACGGTGCGGGCAAGAGCACCCTGCTCGCACTCCTCGGCGCACTCGCGCACCCCACGCGCGGCACGGTCGAGGTCCTCGGCCACGAGCTGGGCCGGGTGGACATGCGCTCGCTGCGCGCCCGGGTCGGACACGTCGACCCCCGGCACCCCCTGCGCTCGGCCCTGACGGTGCGGGACGTGGTGCTGACCGGACTGACCAACTCCGTCGAGCGGGTGCCGCGCTGGTCACCCACCTCCGAGGAGTCCGCCAGGGCGGAGGAGCTCATGAGCCTGCTCGGAGTCGGCGACCGCCGCGAGGCCCGCTGGCCGGTGCTCTCCCAGGGGCAGCGGACCCGGGTGCTGATCGCCCGGGCGCTGATGCCCAGCCCCCGGCTGCTGCTGCTGGACGAGCCGGCGACGGGGCTGGACGTGTCCGGGCGGGAACAGCTGCTCGACCGGCTGGACGCACTGCGGCGCGGCTTCCCCGGGCTCGCCTCGGTGCTGGTCACCCACCACCTGGAGGAGCTGCCGGCCGGGACGACGCACGCCATGCTGCTGCGCGGGGGACGCAGCCTCGCCGCCGGCCGTGCCGAGGAGGTCCTGACCGGCGACCGGGTCGGTGCCTGCTTCGACCATCCCCTGGTGCTGTCCCGGGCCGACGGCCGGTGGAGCGTACGGACGGGGGGCCCGGCCACGCGGTGACCGGCCGGTGCCGGGTCGCGGAACGGCCGGGCCGGGCCGAAGGGCCCGAGCGGGGATGAGCGGCCGGGCCAGGACGAGCCGCCGGGCCAGGACGGGTGCCCGGTCAGGACGGGTGCCCAGGGGTGAGGGCTGCGGCCGCCGCGAAGAGGCGGGCGCAGCGCTCCGTCATCGCCGCCGGCGACTGCTCGGGGTGCTTGACCCACCAGCGGACCAGCGTGGCGACGAGGTCGCGCCAGACGTACGTCAGGGCGTCGGCGTCCAGCGGGTCGGTGGACCCGGTGGCACGCAGCAGGTCGGCCGTGCCGTCCGCGGCGAGCCGGTCCACGGCCGACCGGTAGCCGGCGGCGCGCGCGGCCGCCGCGCCGCCGGGCGGCAGGGTGGTGTCGTAGAGGACGAACCACGCCTCCCGCTGCCCCTCCAGCGCCGTGAAGATGCCGTGCAGCACCCGGAGCGGGGTGTCCGGAGTGGTCCCGTCCCGGCCCATCGCCTCCCGGATCGCGCCCAGCAGGCGGTCGCCGACGGGGACCAGGCAGGCGACGTACAGGTCCTCCTTGGTGCCGAAGTACTGGTGCAGCAGCGTCTTGGTGACGCCGACGCGGGCGGCGATCGAGGCGAGCGAGGCGCCCGCGTAGCCGTGGGTGCCGAACTCCTCCGTGGCGGCGGCAAGGATCTGCCGGCGGCGCTGCTCCCGGGGGACGCCCTTGGTGCCGGCCTTGCCGGTCGTCCCGGTGGTCGGGGTCGTGCCGGTGGTCGGGGCCGTGCCGGCCGTACCGGTCGGGCCCGTCTTCGGTTGGGGGGTTGCCATGGAGGGATATTATCCGTAAGTAATTTACCCCTGGGTAAATTACTGCGACCTACGGAGCGCACCATGACCGGCACCACTCCGCAGCCGATGTCCCGCACCCGCTCCTGGTGGGGGTGGGGCTGGGCCGACGAGCACCCCGACGACGGTGAATGCGCCGCGATGGGCGCCCTGCTGCCCGGCACCCTCGCCCGCCCGCTCCCCGTCCCGCACGTCCGTGACCTGCACATCGGCGGCCCCGCCGCGGAGCCCCCGGCGAGCCTGGCGCACCTGGTCACCGACGACCCCGCCGACCGCGCCGCCCACGCGATGGGGAAGGCGTACCGCGACGTGATGCGCGCCCTGCGCGGGCGGCCCGGACGGATCCCCGACCTCGTCGCCCGCCCGACGGACGACCGCGAGGTGGCCGACCTGCTGGACTGGGCCGGTGACCGGCGGGTCGCCGTCGTCCCCTACGGCGGAGGGTCCTCCGTCACCGGCGGCGTCGAGTACCGGGGCGACGCCCACCGCGCCGTCCTCTCCCTCGACCTGAGCGCCATGGACCGGGTCCTGGAGGTCGACACCGGGAGCCGGGCCGCCCGCATCCAGGCCGGGACGCTGGGTCCGGCCCTGGAGGACCAGTTGCGGCCCCACGGCCTCACCCTGCGCCACTTCCCGCAGAGCTTCGAGTTCTCCTCGCTGGGCGGCTGGCTCGCGACCCGGGCCGGCGGCCACTACGCGACCGGCCACACCCACATCGACGACTTCGTCGAGTCCCTGCGCGTCGTCACCCCGGCCGGCACCGGCGACTCCTGGCGCCTGCCTGCCTCCGGCGCGGGCCCCTCGCCGGACCGGTTGTTCCTCGGCTCCGAAGGGGCGCTCGGCGTCATCACCGAAGCGTGGGTCCGCCTCCGGGAACGGCCCGTCCACAAGGCGTCGGCCGCGGTGGCCTTCACCGGCTTCGACGACGCGCTGCGCACGGTCCGGGCCGTCGCGCAGTCCGACCTGGCACCGGCCAACTGCCGTCTGCTGGACGCCGGGGAGGCCGGGCTCGCCGGGGCGGCGCAGGACGGGTCCGCCGTGCTCGTGCTGGGGTTCGAGTCGGCGGACGCGCCGGTCGGCGACCGGCTCGAACGGGCCGTGGGCCTGGCCCTGGGGTACGGCGGCCGGCGCGACGGCACCGCCGGCGCGGACGGCGCGGACGTGGCCCCGGCGGACGCCGCCGTGTCCGCGTGGCGTTCGGCCTTCCTGCGGATGCCCTACCTCCGCGACGGCCTCGCCAGGATGGGTGCCATCGCGGAGACCTTCGAGACCGCCGCCACCTGGGACCGGATCCCCGCCCTGATCGAGGACGTGCGCACCGAGGTGGGCGCGCAGGCGCTCAAGGCGACGGGCTACCCCGCCACCGTCAACTGCCGCCTCACCCACGTCTACCCCGACGGGGCCGCCCCGTACTTCACGGTGCTAGCCGCCGGCCGTCCCGGCGACGAGGTCGCCGTCTGGGACGACCTGAAGGCCGTCGCGAGCGAGGTCCTGCACCGGCACCGCGCCACCATCACCCACCACCACGCCGTCGGCCGGGACCACCGTCGCGAGTACGACCGCCAGCGCCCCGACCCCTTCGCCCTCGCCCTGCGCGCGGCGAAGGGGGCGCTCGACCCCAAGGGGATCCTCAACCCGGGCGTCCTCGTCGACGCCGACTGAGCGGTGCGGGTGCGGGCGCGGGCGCGGGAGCCGGGGCCGTACGGCCTGTGGCCCGGGGCCGTACGGACCTACGGCCCCGGCTGCGCCTTGCGCGTCCGGGCCGTACGGCGGCGGGAGATGCGCGGGCGGCGTCCGGACAGGGCCGGAGCGGCCAGGGCGAACGTCACGGTGATGTGCGCGCCGCCCAGCGGCCCGCGGGTGATGTGCACCGAGCCGCCCGTGGCGTTCGCCGCCCGGTGCGCGATGTCCAGCCCGAGCCCGGTGGAGCCGGTGCTGCTGCCCCGGGACAGGGCACGGTCCGGATCGGGGATGCCCGGTCCGCCGTCCTCCACGACCAGTTCCACCGCCTGCGCGGTGCGCACGACGCGGACGCCGAACGGGGTCCCGGAGGCGGTGTGCCGGAAGACGTTGCCGATGAGGGCGTCGACCACGGCGGCGACGTCGTCGTCGGAGAGGCCGACGGCCGTGGGCTCCTGGGTGAGGTCCAGACAGCAGGACCGGTTCTGCTGCTCGGCCAGCACCGACCAGAAGGCGGTGCGGCGGCGGACGACCTCCGCCGCCTCGCAGCGCGGCCCCGGCTCCGCCGCCGTACCGCCGGCCGGCCGGCCGCCGGACGACTCCGGGCCCAGCAGGCCCTGGCCCATCGGGCCCACGGCCAGCGGGGTGCGCGCCGCGGCGATGATGGCCTGGAGTTCCGTCTCCAGTTCGCCGACGGCCGCCTCCACCCGCGCCGACTCCGGCGTACCGGCCATGCGTTCGGAGGCCAGGTGCAGGGCGGTCAGCGGGGTGCGCAGCCGGTGGGACAGGTCGGCGACCAGTTCCCGCTCGACGGCCAGCAGTTCGGTCATCCGCTGGGCCATCGCGTTGAAGGCCAGACCGGCGTCCCGCAGTTCCCGCGGCCCCATGGGGTCCACGCGCGTGTCCAGATCCCCGCGGCCGAGTGCGTGCGAGGCCTGCGCCAGCCGCTTGGAGGACCTGACCACCTTGGCTCCGAGCCGGTCGGCGACCAGCACGGAACCGCAGACCAGGCCCACGGCGAGGAAGGTCATCACCGCCCAGGACTCCCGGACGCCGCGGGTCAGTTCCGCCTCCGGGACGAAGTTCTCGATGACGGCGACCCGGTCGCCGGGGAGCACCACCGGCTGCAGGCAGATCCAGCCGTCCGGGATCTCCCGTGAGATGGACTCCCGGCCCTGCTGCGCCCGTTCGAGCAGGGCCGGCGGGGCCTTGGAGCTGCCGAGGGGGCCGGAGTCCGGCAGATGGACCACCAGGTGCTCGGCCGAGTCCAGGCTCGCCGCGGACTCCTGGAGGGCGGCCGGGTCCGTGGTCAGGGTGAGTACGGGCGCCAGGGCGGCGGCCTGCTGCTCGGCCGCGGTGACGCCCTGCTCCTTGACCAGCGACAGCACCAGCGCGGCCAGCGGTATGAGGAAGGAGAGCGCGACCATGGAGGTCACGGCGAGCGCCACTCCGGCCAGGGAGCGTCTCAACGCGGTGCCACCAGCTTGATGCCCACACCACGGACGGTCAGCAGATAGCGCGGGGCCGCCGCGCGTTCGCCGAGTTTGCGGCGCAGCGAGGACAGGTGCACGTCGACGGTCTGGTCGTCCACGTACGGCTCGCGCCAGACCTCGGTCAGCAGAAGGCGTTTGGAGACCACCTGGCCGGCGTGCCGGGCGAGGAAGGCCAGCAGGTCGAACTCCCGTCGGGTGAGGCGGAGTTCACGGCCGGCCAGGTACGCGGTCCGGGCCCCGGGGTCCACCGCGAGTTCGCCCACGGCGACCGGGCGCAGCGGCTCGGCCGCAGGTGCCGCCGCCGAACCCTGCACACCGGGGGCGCCCGCCGGGGTTCCGGCGGCGGGAACGTGGCCGGTGCGGCGCAGGACGGCGGACAGCCGGGCGATGAGCTGGCCCCCGGAGAAGGGCTTGACCAGGTAGTCGTCGGCGCCCGCGTTGAGGATCTTGATGATCTCCGTCTCGTCGTCCCGGGCGGTGGAGACCAGCACGGGAACGGAGGATATGCCCCGGATCATCCGCAGTGCGTCGCCTCCGTCCAGATCGGGCAGCCCCAGGTCCAGGACCACCGCGTCGACGGGCGCCTGGGTGACCTCGCGCAGCCCGCCGAAACCGTCGGCCGCGCTGCGCACGGCGTACCCGTGTTCCGTCAGGACCTCGATGAGTGACTGGCGGATGCTGGGGTCGTCTTCCACGACCAGGACGCTCGGCATGTGGACACCTTAGGGGCTCGGCGGCGGTGTTCCACGGACAGGTGGCGGAGGTTCCGGAACGTCCTGTTCCGTCCCAGGGGGGTGCCGCTCCACCCTGCCGTCCCCTCGCTCGGCAGGGCGGAGCGGAGACCGGGACCGTCCGCGGGGGAGGTTCGTGCGGGAGCATCCGTACGGGAGGGTCCCGGTCCGCAGTGGACCGCCTAGTGGGTGGTGAACGCCGGGCCGTCGTTTGTCACGTGCAGGTGCACGGGACGGTCGGCGACCGGAATGGTGCAGCCCTCCTGCGAACTGCAGCTGGCGTAGCCGAACAGCACCGTGGCGTCTCCGTTCCGGTCCGCGCGGACCGGCAGCGTGGCGGTGACCGGCCCGTCCGGGTAGACGGGGACGGGCGCCCCGACACCCGGCACGCGGATCTTCTGCACCGGGGCGGAGGCGGCGAGCCTGCCCTCCGCGGTGAGGGCGCCGGTGACCGCCATCACGGTCGGCCGGCCCACACCCTCGACGCCGGTGGGGGGCAGGTCGGTGCTGTAGAGGTGGAACCCCTTCTCCTCGGGGGTGAAGACCGCGGTGAGGGTTCCCTTCGACGCCTTCCAGCCGGACAGCGACACCGTGACGGTGACCCCGTTCTCGGTGAAGCGGGTCGTGGCCGCCGCACCGGGTGCCGCGGCCGCCCCGGGCGCCGTGGCTGTCGTGGAGGCCGTGGAGGCCGTGGAGGCCGTGGGCGCGGACGTGTCGGCGCCGCCGACGGTCTGCTCGCCGCACGCGGAGAGGGCGGCCAGGGAGAGGAGGGCGGCCGCGGCGCGTGCCTTCCGGAGGTGCCGCGGGGAGGTGGAAGCGTTCATGGGTGCCTCGGGTGTGCGGGGACCGGGCCGGTCCGGGATCCAGGCGGAGGGGAGGGAAGCGGGGGAGGGAAGCGGGGAGGGAAACGGGGGAGGGAGGGCGAGGAGGGGCTGGAGGTGGTGGAACGTGGTGGAGGGTGGCCCGAACGGCGCTGCTACAGCACCGTGTCGAAGCCCGCGCTCCACAACTGCAGGCGGTACACCAGGTCGTTCCACACGCCCGTGGCCAGCAGGACGCCGACCACCACGAGCAGGCCCCCGCCGATCCGCAGCACCCACGGGTAGTGGCGCTTGACCAGGCCGAAGGCGTCCAGGGCTTGGCGGAAGGCCAGTGCGGCCAGGACGAACGGCAGGCCCAGCCCCAGGCAGTAGGCGGCCATCAGCAGGGCGCCGCGGGCCGCGCTCGCCTCGGTCCACGCGAGGGCCTGGACGGCGGCCAGCGTCGGGCCGATGCACGGGGTCCAGCCGACCGCGAACACCGCGCCCAGCAGAGGGGCTCCGGCCAGTCCGAGCGCGGGGCGCCGGTGGCTGCGGAACTCCCGCTGGGTGAAGCCCGGCAGGAAGCCCATGAAGGACAGACCCATGAGCACGGTGAGGACCCCGAGCACCTGGTTGACCGCCTCCTGGTGGGCCAGGAGCGTGCGGCCGAAGTAGCCGAACAGGGCGCCCCCGGACACCAGGACCGCGGTGAAGCCCAGGACGAACAGCAGTGCCCCGGCCGCCATTCGGCTGCGCCGCCCGCCGCGGGCGTCCGCCAGGTCGGCGACCGACAGGCTGGTCACGTAGCTGAGGTAGCCCGGCACGAGGGGCAGTACACAGGGGGAGAGGAAGGACACCAGACCCGCGGCGAACGCCACGGGGGCCGCGATCACGATCGTGCCGGTGATCAGGGAGGAGGTGTCCGCGGCGAGGTGCGTGACCGGTGTCATGATGCCGGCGCCTCCTCCACCACGCGGGTGAGCAGGGGGCGCAGCTGGTCCTCGGTGACGGCGCCGCCGATGGCGACGGCGACGCGTCCCCGGCGGTCGATCACCAGCGTCGAGGGGATCGCCTGCGGGTTGAGCAGCTCGGGCGGGAAGCGGAGCAGGAGTTCGCCCGCGGGGTCGTGGAGGCTGGGGAAGCCCAGGCCGTGCGTGCGCACGAAGGAGCGGGCGGCCGCCCGGTCCCGGTCCCTGGTGTTGATCCCCAGGAACCGGACCCCCTCGGCGCGGGTCTGCCGGTTCAGCCGCTCCAGGCCGTCGGCTTCCGCCCGGCAGGGGCCGCACCAGGAGCCCCACAGGTTGAGGACGACCACGTTCCCGCGGAAGCCGGCCAGGCTGACCGGCTGCCCGTCGAGGTCCTCGCCGGCCAGCTCGGGGGCCTCCCGCCGGGCGGCGGGGTCCAGTACGGCCGCCCGGGCCGCGGCCGTGACGGCGCCCGTCCCTGCGCCCATCCCTCCGCCCGCCGGTCCGGCGGCGCCGGTGCCCGTACCGCCGGCGGCGAGGACGCAGCCGGCCGCCGCCACCACCAGGCCGGCCCCGGCCAGCAGGACGGACAGCCGGCGCCCCCGCGCCGGCACGCTCACGACGCCCACTTGCGCAGGAAGGAGTTGAGGCCGTCGGCGGTCAGGGACGGGTTGCCGGTGACGTGGGTGTCCGTACGCACGCTGCCGGACGGCGAGACCACGACCAGGACGGGCATCTTGTACGTGCCGCCCCCGGGGCTGTACTTGCGCAGCAGCGCGGAGTTGGCGGAGCTGTTGCCACCGATGTCGATCTTGACCAGGTGGTAGGAGGACCCGAGGACCTCCGAGGTCTTCGCCTGGGCGAACACCTTGTCCGCGGCCTTGCAGTTGCCGCACCAGTTCGCGCCGAAGTCGAGCAGCACCGCGCGTCCGTCGGCCTTGGCCGCGCGCAGCGCCGCGTCGATCGCCTTGCCCGCGTCGGCCGTCGGGTAGCCCGGACCGGGGACCTTGGCGGGCGGCTTGGGCGCGGTGGACGTACGGGCCGGCTTGGCGGCCGTACGGGCGGGAGCGGCGGATCCGGACGTGCCGCGCGCGGGGCTCGTGGCGGAGCCGGGTGCGGAGGCCGCGGAGGAGGCGGGGGCCGAGGCGGATGCCGACGCGGACGGCGAGGCGGGGGCGGAGGCGGAGGGGTCTTGGGCGGGGGACTCCGTCGCCGTGGACTCCGTGGAGGAGGGGGACGCCTCCGAGGACCGGCCGGCCACGGACGCGGCCGCCGACCCGGCGGACTGCGAGGAGGTGGGCCCGCAGGCGGCGGTGAGCCCCGCCGCGACCACGGCCGCTGCCACCAGCGGCAGCCGCCTCGCCAGGGGTGCGGCCGGGCGGGCGGGGGTCGTACGGCGGTCGGTGCGGACGGGTCGGAGCATGCGGGAAGTCATGGCGAAGGCACCCCAAGGGACGGTGAGGACTGAGGGACGGCGGGGCGGCGGAACGCGCCCGCCCGGCGGAAGCCGGAGGCCCGGCCGTTCGCCGGGGAGTCACGCCCCGGCGCCGGCGGCCGTTCGGATGACGTGAGCATAGGACCGCTCGGGGCCGCCGGAACCGGATCGGGGTGATCTTGAGGAAGCCCTAAGGAAGAGCTCACCTTCCGCTTCGCCGGAACTCCGTCCATGAGCGCACACAGCCCGGTGAACGCGGCAGAACGGACCGGACGGGACGAGCGCGACGGATCGTCGGGAACGGCCCGCGCAGTCGCTGCGTCAGAAGGAGGACTCGCGGACGCTGGCCCGCGCGCCCGAGTCGACCGTCGCCGTGATGACCGACTTGTGGTCCGAGGCGGTGAACGTGACCGTGAGGGTGGTGTCCGAGGTCTGCGAGGTGGTGGCCTTGAAGCCCCGGCTGGGGATCGCGGAGATCAGGCACACGCCCCGGCTGCCGTAGCGGACCGTGGCCTTTCCGCCCTGGGAGGGGACGGTGTGCAGGCCCGCCCCGCCCTCCTTGCAGTCGACGGTGCTCTTCGGCGGTGTGGTCCGCGGGGTGCCCGTGGAGGTCTTGGAAGGCGTGGGGGTGGTGGCCGTGGGCGACGGGCGCTGCGTCGCCGACGGGGAGGCGCTCGTGGAGGCGGAGGCGGACGCGCTCGGGGACGGGGAACCCGGTGCCGGACTCCCCGCCTGCCAGGCCGGCGGCGTCTCGATGACCGTCGGTGCGGACCGGGCGACCGGGGGCGTGTGCCGGGTCGTGCCGACGACGAACTGGACCGTGGCGAGCACGGCCGTGACGCTGGCGGCCGTGCACGACAGCCATATGAGCAGGTAACGCGGAAGTCGGGGCACCGCCATATAGTGGCCGACGCGCGGGCCGGCCCGTGACCGGCTCCCCCGAGCGTCCGAACCGTCCGGAGCATCCGAACAGCCCGCAGCGCCCGAACCGTCCGGAGCATCCGAACAGCCCGCAGCGCCCGAACCGTCCGGAGCATCCCGAAGTGCCGTGGGCGCACGGGAACGCCGACGTCCTCCGTGCCCGCATGCGGGCACGGAGGACGTCTCCTGTGGGGGGTGTTACCGGTTTGGTCCGTATGCCTCAGCGGCCGCGGTTCACCGCGAGGCGCCGAAGTCCTGCGTCCACCACGGGCCGCCGTCGCCCTTGTGCACGCCTATGCCGATCTCCTTGAAGGAGCAGTTGAGGATGTTGGCCCGGTGGCCGGGGCTGTTCATCCACGCCTTCATCACCGCGTCCGCGTCGGCCTGGCCGCGGGCTATGTTCTCGCCCAGGGTGGACCACTTGTAGCCGGCGGCCTCCACGCGGCTGGTCATGGTCGATCCGTCGGGGCCGGTGTGGGACATGACGCCGACGCGGGCCATGGTGTCGCTGTAGGAGCGGGCGGCGTTGCTCAGCTTGGCGTTCGAGGTCAGGGCGCCGCACCCGGCCTTCGCCCGTTCCTTGTTGACCAGGGCGAGGACCGCGGACTCGGCGCTGGTGTTGACCGTGCCGCCGCCGGACCCGGAACCGCCGCCGGTTCCGCCGGATCCGCTGCCCTTGGTCGGGGTGGCCTTGCGGGTCGGCTTCGACGTCGGGGCCGCCGGCTTGGCCGGGGTGCCGGTGGTCTTCGCCGCGGTCGGCTTCGCCGGAGCGGCGGACCCGGTGGCGGCGGCGCCGGCACCGGGCGTGCCCGACGGGAGCGCGCTCGCCGAGGCCGAGGCGTCGGCGGTGAGCAGCGGGTCGGACGGGGCGGGGGCCGCGGTCCCGGTCGGGTCACCGGCGCCCGCACCGGCGGACTTCGCTCCGGTCGAGGCTTCGGCGCGCCGGTCGTGGCCGTCGCCGTCGGAGTCGGCCACCGCGACCCCGACCGCCACCGCCGCGGCCGCCGCCGTGACGGACAGCACGATGCGCGTGCGCACCGCCTTCTTCCGGCGGACCTCGGTGCGGGACGGCGTTTCGGGAGTACGGCTGCGGCTCATGCCGGTGACACCTCACAAGGGCGGGGGAGGGGGGATCTCGGAAACCGAGCCTAGGACGCTGACCAGTGAAAAAGGGCCCAACGAGGCGTTCTTCAAGGTCCCTTAAGGAAGCCCGCAGGGTCGGCACAGCCCCGGAGGGCGCACTGTCGCCCCGCGCGCCCGCTCCCCTACAGTGCGTGATGCCCGGACGCGTGCCCGCGCCTGCCGAAGAGCCGTACCCGAGCCGAAGAGCCGTACCCGAGCCTGAGCCGTACCCGAGCCGAACAGCCCCACCCCAGCCGAACAGGAGCAGATCCGTGGCCACCCACGCCCGTCCCGCCGCCGGCTCCCTCCCGGACCCGTCCCCGGCGGGCCGCCCGGTCCCCGAGCTGGATCCCGCCCTCGTCGACCAGTGGCGGGCCCAGGGAGGCGAACCCGTCGACCTCTTCACCCTGGCGCGGCAACGCCTGGGCGGCATGGCGGCGTTCGGGCTCGGCGGCCCACTGCCGACCGTGCTGGTCACCGCCCCCGAGGCCGTGCAGCACGTCCTGGCCCTCCGCCCCGACCGCTACGTCAAGCGTTCGCACCGCGCCCGGCTGCTGATCGGCGACGGACTGCTGGCCGCGACGGGCGACGCGTGGCAGCGCCAACGGCGGCTGCTGCAGTCCCAGTTCACCGGCCGCGGGATGCAGCGCTACGAGCAGCGCATCGACGGGGCCGCCCGGACCGCCGCCGCGCGCTGGGCCGCGTACGCCCGCACCGGCGAGGGGTTCGACGTGGGCGAGGAGATGCGGCGCTTCGCCCTGGACACCATCTGGCGGGCCCTGACGGGACACCCCCTCGACCCCGCGACGGAGGGCGAACTGGCCGCCGTACCGGCTGTGGTGGCCGCCCTGCCCAGCCTGCCCGCCGACGCCGGTGCCGCGCAGGGGGCCGTCGCGGCCGACCTGGCCAGGATCGACGCCGTCGCGCACCGGGTCATCGCCGCCGCCCGCGACGGCGGGGCCGGTCCCGACGGGCCCGGGCTGCTGCACGTCCTCCTCGACGCGTCCGGCACCCGGCCCGAGTACACGGACCGGCTGATCCGCGACGAGCTGGTCACCCTGCTGGTCGCCGGCCACGAGACCACCGCCACCACCCTGACCTGGCTCCACCTCCTGCTGGACCGGCACCCGCAGGCGCGTGAGCGGGCCCTGGCCGCCGGCCCCGAGGGCTCCCCCGAACGGCGGCAGGCCGTCCGGGCGCTCGTCCACGAAACGCTGCGCCTCTACCCCTCGGCCTGGATCCTGCCGCGCTGCGCGGCGCAGGACGACGTCCTCGCCGGATACGCGATCGAGGCCGGGACCGACGTCCTGGTCTGCCCCTACCTCACCCACCGGGACCCCGGGCTGTGGGAGGACCCCGAACGGTTCGACCCGGACCGCTTCACCACCCCGGGCCGGCGCCCGGACCGCCCGGGGAGCTACTTCCCCTTCGGCGTCGGCCCCCGGGCCTGCCTGGGCCTGCAGTTCGCCCTCCGGGAGACGGCCGTCCTGCTCGAACACCTCCTGCCCGGCCGCGCCCCGCGCTTCCTCTCCACCCCGGCCGGGGCGGTGTACAGCATCACCGTCCGCCCCGACGGTCCGACCCCGGCCACGCTGGACGGGCCGGACGGGCCGGACGGGCCGGACGGGCAGGGCGCCTGACCGTCCTCCGTACGGCGAAAAAACGCGTGGACGCCCCGCGGGCCGTCACGGGACACTGCGAATCTTGTCCCTGGTGGTCCGACAAGGCAGGGTTGGAATGGATTCGCCTGATTCGAGCAAAGGTTCGCCGGGCCGGGGTCCGGTGCTCCTCGCACTCCGCTACTACGGACGGGAGTTGGCCAGGCTGCGCCGGCTGACCGTGCCCGCGATGCTGCTCCCGGCGCTGGGCAACATCGCCATCAACTACATCACTCCGCTGATCGTCGCCAAGCTCGTCGGCCGCATCGCCGGGGGTGCCGGCACCGGCATCGACGCGATGCTCCCCTACGTCCTCTCCTTCGCGGGCGTCCTGCTGCTCGGCGAGACGCTGTGGCGCCTCGGGCTGCACTGCCTCAACCGCCTCGACGCGCGCGGCATCGAACAGCTCTACGTCATCGGCATGGACGAACTCTTCGCCAAGGACGCCGCGTTCTTCCACGACAACTTCGCCGGCTCCCTCACCAAGCGCGTCCTGAGCTTCGCCTCCCGCTTCGAGGAGGTCGTCGACACGCTCACCTTCTCGGTCATGGGCAGCTTCGTGCCGCTGCTGTTCGCCTCGGTGGTCCTGTGGCAGTACGAGCCGCTGCTGGTGGCCGGGTTGCTGCTGATGATCGTACTGACGGCGCTGTGCGTGGCCCCGCTGATCCGGCGCCGCCAGCGGCTCGTCGCCCGGCGCGAGGAGGCCATCGCCCGGGTCTCCGGACATGTCGCCGACAGCCTGATGAACATGGACACGGTGCGCGCGTTCGCCGCCGAGGAGCGCGAGGCGGCCGAACACCGGTCCCGGGTCGCGGAGTCACGCCGGCTGACGCTGCGCTCCTGGGACTACGGCAACCTGCGCATCGACACGGTGGTCGCGCCGATGTCGGTGCTCACCAACGTCCTCGGGCTGGTCGTGGCGCTCTCCCTCGGGGCGGGGGAGCACGGTGTGGAGGCGGTCATCGTCGCCTTCACCTACTACGCGAGCGCGACCCGGATCATGTTCGAGTTCAACCAGATCTACCGCCGTCTGGAGAGCTCGATGACGGAGGCCGCCCAGTTCACCGAACTGCTGCTGACCCCGGCCACCGTGCTCGACCCCGAGCGCCCCGAACCGCTGCGGCCCCGGGCCGCCGATGTGCGCTTCGAGCGGGTGGACTTCACCCACGGCGGGGGGAGGCCGCTCTTCGAGGGGCTCGACCTGCACGTGCCCAGCGGTTCGAAGCTGGGCCTGGTCGGCAGGTCCGGCGGGGGGAAGACCACGCTGACCCGGCTGCTGCTGCGGATGACCGACGTGGAGGCCGGCCGCATCCTGATCGGCGGCCAGGACATCAGCCGGCTGTCGCAGGCCGACCTGCGCAGCCAGATCGCCTACGTGCCGCAGGACCCGGCGATGTTCCACCGCACGCTGCGGGAGAACATCGCGTTCGCCCGTCCGGACGCCACCGACGCCGAGGTCCGCCGGGCCGCCGAGGCGGCGCACGTCACGGAGTTCGCCGACGCCCTCCCGGACGGCTTCGACACGATGGTGGGGGAGCGCGGGGTGAAGCTGTCCGGCGGCCAGCGCCAGCGGGTGGCCCTCGCCCGCGCCATCTTGCGCGACGCGCCGATCCTGCTGCTCGACGAGGCGACCAGCGCCCTGGACTCGGAGAGCGAGCTCCTCGTCCAGGAGGCGCTGTGGCGGCTCATGGAGGGACGTACGGCGCTCGTGGTGGCGCACCGGCTGAGCACGGTCGCCGGCATGGACCGGCTCGTGGTGCTCGACCGCGGCCGGATCGTCGAACAGGGCACGCACCAGGAACTGCTGGCCTCCGAAGGCGCCTACGCCAAGCTGTGGCAGCACCAGTCCGGCGGCTTCCTCGACGACACCCCGACAGCGGCGGAGCCGGTCTGAGCCCGGCCCCCGTTCCCGCGGTCAGCGGCCGCCGCCGGGGGTGGCGGCCGCTCCGGGCGCGAGCCCGGATCTCGGATGTCCGGCAAACCGAAGCAACCTCACGCGGCTCCGCTGCTCGTACGTGATGCATGCACGAGTAAGGGTAATTCCTGCCGAGCGATCGGGTTCATCTCGCCCTTTGGGACGCAACAGCGATTTCGGACTTTCTCCCGCCCGGAATCAGACGCACCGCACCCCACGGGCACCACTGGTATCAGACGCCTCTCTAGCCTGAAGCGCCCCTCAATCACGTTCTCTGTCGCTTCTCTGGAGAGGTGTAATGACGCCACAACGGTTCCACAGACGGACGAGATTGTTGTTGGGCTTACTGACGGCGTGGGCGCTGTTGCTGTCGGGCGCGACGCCGGCCCTTTCGCTTCCGCAGGGCAAAAAGCCCTCTTCCGGTTCGGGTTCGGCGCGTGCCAAGGGTGCTCCAGAACCCGCACCTGCGCAGAAGCCGATGTCGCTCGCCGAGCGCCGGAAGCAGGTACGGGAGGACAAGTCCAAGGCCGCACGGCGTGATGTGGGCGGCACTGCGGGGAAGAGCGAGCACAAGCCGGTCGCAAGCGCGCCCGCGCCCAAGACCGCGAAGCAGGCGCAGGCAAGCACCGGCGCCGTTGCGGCGGCGACTGCTCCGATCGTGAAGGCAGAACCGGACGACTTCCGCGTTCTGGGTCCCGAAGGTTCCCTGCGGGGCATTGGTCGGTCGTGGATTGGGGCCAGTCAATTCTTCACCGGACAGGTGTTCATGGGGGAAACCGTCACCCTGTCCACTGGAATGTTCAATTCCGAATCGAAGTACGTCGGCGGCAAGTACGTGGATGCGCCGCATCAGGTCAAGGTGACCTGGAAGATTTCGTGCGGCAAGGACACCACGATCGACAAGGGTCAGATCGTCACGGCACCCTCCCGCACGTACTACTGGGGCAACAAGACCACCCCGGTTCCGTACGCCAGCACACAAGTGACGATCACCCCGGAGCTGTGCCCCAATTCGTATGCAGGTAATGGCTACTGGGTGACTGGCTTCACCGTCACGGCCATCGGGGAAGTGCTGGACGACTCCAACCCCGAGCCGGGTGACCGGACCGGAAAAGCGACGCTGCCCCTCGCGTTCGCCCGGCCGATCCCCGATACCGAGACCGACGGTTGTCTGACGGACTGCTCCCTGACCGGCTTCACGCAGCCCCAGACGGTGCGGAACGGCACGGTGAACACCGCAACGGGAGCGTTCTCACTCAGTTCCGGTGACCTGTCCCAGGCCACAGCCGGCGGCGGTTGGACTGCGGCCCGCCACTACGCATCCCACAAGGGAGCAAGCGGATCCTCGGCCGTCGGCTCCTTGGGGCGGGGCTGGAGCCTCCCGTGGGAGAGCAAGTTCCAGCACGACAGGGTGGCCAGGCAAGCGACCTACACCTCACCTACGGGTTCCATCCACACCTACCCCTACTATCTCACCGGGGGAGGATCGTGTTGCATGGCGCCGACCACGAGTCGCTCGGTCATGTCCTACTTGTACAACTACTACCCCTACCCCACCGAAATCGGGTACTACATCACTACGCCGTTCGACAAGAGACGTCTGTTCTACGACCTGTCGGGCCGTCTTACCCACAACTTGGACGTGGCATCAGGCAACGGGGAGACGTACACCTACTGGCCTGACGGCCGTGTCTCGTCGATCGAAGGCTGGTCCGGCTGGCCTCAAGGCGGTGTTCTCACCGGCAGGATCGCCACGCTGAGGTACACCGGGGACCGGCTCACTCAGATCGAGCGGTATGACGGCAGCAAGGTGGATTACGCCTATACGGACGGTCTCCTGACCTCGGTGACCAGTGGCGGCAGCACGGTCTCCTACGGGTATGACGCTTCGTCGCGCCTGAACTCGGTGAAGGACGGCAGCGGTCAGGAGCAGATCCGCAACACGTACGACGGTCAGGGCCGGGTAACCGGTCAGACCGGCCCGACCGGTGCTGTCACGTCCTTCGCCTACAACGGCGGTGAGACCGACACCACCATGCCGGACGGAGGTGTGTGGACCGACATCTACAACAGCAACCACCTCATCTTCCAGTACGACCCCTTCGGCAACCGGACCGAATACACGTACAACACGAATTCCGATGTCACCCGCGTCACCGATGACGCAGGCAACGTCACGTCATACAAGTGGTGGATGAGCAGGCCGCTGGAGGAAATAACCGATGCATCCGGAACCACGAAGGTCCATTGGTCCAGAACAGGCATCGCCACCCTCGAATACACCGGTGGCAGCAAGCCGCCGACGTACGGCTATGACGACAAAGGGCGTGTGATCTCGGCCAAGGACGGGCTCGGGAACACCTCGACCTTCAGTTACACGGCGGCCGGCGAGTTGCAGTCCGAGACGACGCCGCTGGGCAGGACCACCTCGTACACCTATGACGGTGCCGGCAACCGGCTTTCGGTCACCACGCCGCTGGGTGGCAAGAGCACCTTCACCTACAACGCCTCGGGCAAGCCGCTGACGGTCACCGAGCCGCGCGGCAACGTGGCCGGCGCCAACCCCGCCGATTTCACGACGACCTACACCTACGACGGGAAAGACCGTCTGACGTCGGTCAGGGCCCCCAACGGCAAGACGGTCACCAACACCTACGACAGCGCCGGGAACCTCACGAAGTCCACGGACGCCGCCGGCCGCGTGACCACCTTCACCTACGACAGCGCGAACCGTCTGACCTCCACGACAGCCCCCGGCGGCGCGAAGACCACCACCGGCTACGACAACATGGGCCGCGTCGTGGCCCGTACCGATCCCGCGGGCGCGAAGACCACGTACACGCACGACGTGGCCGGCCGGATGGTCTCGATGACGACCCCGCGCGGTAACGCGGAAGGCGCGGATCCGGCCGAGTACACCTGGACGTACGGCTACGACAAGGCCGGGAACCAGACCACGGTCACCGATCCCGCAGGCCGGACGACGAAGACGGACTACGACACGGGCTCACGCCCGGTCTCGGTCACCGATCCGCTCGGGAACGTCACCAAGACGACCTACGACAAGACCGGGAACGTCGTCGGGACCACCGACGGGTTGGGGAAGTCGACCTCGTTCACCTTTGACGCCGTGAACCGGCTGACATCGGTCAAGGACCCCAACGGCAACACCCTTTCCTACACCTACGACGCCGACGGAAACAGGCTCTCCGAGACCTCGCCCCTCGGCTTCAAGACCACCTACGCCTATGACGCCGCGGGACGCCAGACCTCCCGTACCGAGCCCCGCGGCAACGTGGCCGGAGCCACCC
Source organism: Streptomyces sp. NPDC089799 (assembly GCF_040684755.1). Lineage (NCBI taxonomy): Bacteria > Bacillati > Actinomycetota > Actinomycetes > Kitasatosporales > Streptomycetaceae > Streptomyces > Streptomyces sp. NPDC089799. The sequence continues at coordinate 338,317 of NZ_JBFBGR010000002.1, forward strand.
CGGAGGACTTCACCTGGCGCACGGAGTACGACGATGCTGGCCGTGTCAGCGCCGAGATCGACCCGTTCGGCAAGAAGATCACCAAGTCGTATGACGCGCTCGACAACCTGATCACGAGCACGGACCCGAACGGCAAGCAGACCAGCTACGCCTACGACGACCTGAACCGTCTGATCCAGACGACCTCCCCCGACGGAGGCGTGACCAAAGCGTCCTTCGACACCGCCGGCAACGTCATCTCACGCACCGACGCCAACGACCGCGTCACGACGTACGAGTACGACAAGGCCGGACGCCGCACCAAGGTCACCGACCCGCTCGACCGCACCGTCACCTACGCGTACGACCCCGACGGCAACCAGACCAAGATCGTCAACGCCCGGGGGCAGACCCTCACCAGCGCCCATGACGCACGTGGCCTGCTGACCTCGACCAGCTACTCCGACGACACCCCCGAGGTCTCCTACACCTACGACGACGCCGGGCGCCTCGCATCGGTCACCGACGGCACCGGCTTCAAGGGCATCGAATACGACCCGGCCGGCAGGCCCGTGAAGATCTGGGTGCCCGACTCGGGCAACCCGTTCAAGTACACCTACCGGCCCGACGGCTCGATCAGCAGCCGCACCTACCCGGACGGCAAGGCGACGTCGTACACGTACGACGCCGACGGCCGGATGACCCGCCAGACACAGAACAACAGGAACACCAACTACACGTACGACCAGGCGGGCAACCTCCTCACCACCACCCTGCCCACCACCCCGGCCACGAGCGAGACCCGGACCTACGACCGGGCAGGCCTCCTCGCCTCGATCTCCGAAGGCGCCGGAGCCCGCCACTTCACCCGCGACAACTCCGGCCG